>NZ_JBJHPB010000005.1:0-250015 GCF_059412285.1 Vibrio sp. CB1-5
ATGGTCAATCGCCATTGGGTAATCTCACCATTGATGCCAATGGTAACTGGACGTACACGGTCGATAATTCACTCACTGGCGTACAAGAGTTAGGTGAGGATGAGACTCGTGACGAAGTATTCCAAGTCACTTCAATCGATGGCTCTGTGAGTCAAACTATCGTAGTGACCATTACCGGTGTGAATGGCGCACCGTCGATTGTCAGTGGCGAGTCGGGAGCTGTGACTGAAGATACCGCCGTTACGCCAAGCGATACCTTGGTGGCCACGGATAAACTGGTGATCAGCGATGAAGATGCCGGTGAAAATGTATTTAACGTAGGCGCCGCGACGCCAGTTGGCTCAACGCTGGGCTCGCTCACTATTACGGCCGATGGCACTTGGACATATACACTAGATAACACGCTCACCGCCGTTCAAGCACTGGATGATGGCGACAAAGTGATTGAAGAATTCACCGTGACATCTGCCGACGGCACTGAGCACACCATCGCCGTTACTATCAACGGCACCGAAGATGAAACCATCATTACCGGTCCAACGACCGACACAGTGAAAGAAGACACCGATGTGAATGCAGGTCTCTTGATCGCTGGCGATAATCTGTCGCTTACCATTACGGATAATGACGCAGGCGAGAACAAGTTCAGTACTACTGTCGTTAAAGAATCAAACGACGAAGGCCAACAGCCTCTCGGTACCTTAACCATCACCGAAGATGGCGACTGGTCTTATCAAGTTTCCAACGCGCTTCAGGAAATTCAATCTCTCGGCGATGGCGATACTCGCGTTGAGCGCTTCACTGTTACCTCTATCGATGGCTCAAAAACGGAAACCATCGAAGTAACCATTCAAGGCACTAACGATGCGCCTGTCATTGCTGGCGATGCCGTAGGCAGCGTGACCGAGGACTTTGAAGTACAAACCGGTGACCTCCTGAAAGACAACGGTCAGTTAACGATTTCTGATGCGGATTCAGACGAAGCCCAGTTCCAGACAGTCGTCACGCCGGTTGGCTCTGTTTTAGGTACGCTCACCATCACCGAAACCGGTGCGTGGAGCTATGAAGTTGATAACACCAACCCAACCATTCAAGACTTGGGTGAAGGTGACTCACTCACTGAGACGTTCCAGGTCTTGAGTGAAGACGGCACGCCGCAAAACATCGTCATCACTATCAATGGCGTTAACGACGTACCAACTATTACGTCGGGCGATGCTGCGCTTGCCCAAGAAGACGTGGCGGTGGATGGCGATGGCAACATCGTCGCGACCAATACCTTAGTGATTTCCGATGATGATACTGGCGAGGAAGTGTTTAATGCAGGGGTCGCTACTCCGGTTGGCACAACACTTGGCACCTTAACCATCGATGCCGCGGGGGGCTGGACTTACAAAGTCGATAATTCCCTGCCGCAAATTCAAGCGTTGGATGTGGGCACTAGCCTCACTGAATCTTTCACTGTGACATCCGCTGATGGCACTGAACATCAAATCGATGTCACGGTTAATGGCACTGAAGATCCAACTATTATTAGCAACTACCAGCCTGGTGCTGTCACGGAAGATACCGCAGGTATCTTGACTGACTCGGGTAGCTTATCCATTGCTGACCTCGATGCCGGTGAAGCGCTGTTCAACACTACGGTCACCAAACTCAATAATGGTGATGGTCAATCGCCATTGGGTAATCTCACCATTGATGCCAATGGTAACTGGACGTACACGGTCGATAACTCTCTCACTGGCGTGCAAGAGCTAGGTGAGGATGAGACTCGTGACGAAGTATTCCAAGTCACTTCAATTGATGGCTCAGTGAGTCAAACCATCGTGGTGACCATTACCGGTGTGAATGGCGTACCGTCGATTGTCAGTGGCGAGTCGGGAGCTGTGACTGAAGATACCGCCGTTACGCCAAGCGATACCTTGGTGGCCACGGATAAACTAGTCATCAGCGATGAAGATGCCGGTGAAAATGTATTTAACGGAGGCGCCGCGACGCCAGTTGGCTCAACGCTGGGCTCGCTTACCATCACGGCCGATGGCACTTGGACCTACACACTAGATAACACGCTCACCGCCGTTCAAGCGCTAGATGATGGCGACCAAGTGATTGAAGAATTCACGGTGACATCTGCCGACGGCACCGAGCACACGATTGCCGTTACTATCAACGGCACCGAAGATGAAACCATCATCACCGGGCCAACGGCAGACACAGTGAAAGAAGACACCGATGTGGATGCTGGTCTTTTGATTGCTGGCGATAATCTGTCGCTCACTATCACTGATAATGACTCTGGCGAGAACAAGTTCAGCACCACAGTCACCAGTGTCGCGAACGACAACGGTCAGCTTCCGCTTGGCACCTTAACCATCACCGAAGATGGCGACTGGTCTTATCAAGTCTCTAACGCACTGCAAGCGATCCAATCTCTCGGCGATGGCGATACTCGCGTTGAGCGATTCACTGTGACCTCTGTCGATGGCTCAAAAACCGAAACCATTGAAGTGACCATTCAAGGCACTAACGATGCGCCCGTGATTGCTGGTGATGCCGTTGGTCTAGTCATTGAGGATATCAATGTCCAGCCTGGTGACCTTCTCAAAGATAACGGTCAGCTCACTATTTCCGATGTGGATACAGACGAGGCCAAGTTCCAAACCACAGTCACGCCAGTGACTGTAGGGGGCATCACGCCTATTGGTACGCTGACCATTACCGCGACTGGTGCTTGGAGTTATGAAGTCGACAATACCGCCACCGAAGTTCAGCAACTTGGTGCGGGCGATACCAGAACAGAAACGTTCCAAGTGCTCAGTGAAGATGGCACTCCCCACAACGTAGTGGTTACCATCAATGGCACCAATGATGCCCCTCAGATCGGCGGCTTATCATATGTAGAACTTACCGAAGACCAAGCAACGCAGATTGACATCAATGGCGACTTGAACTTCACATCGCAAGCAACGATTAGCGATGTGGATCTAGGTGAAGGCGCGTTTGTTCCAAGTACGTTGACCGCCGCGGCTGGAAACTTTACCGATGGGGCGTTAACCATAGATGCTGCGGGTAATTGGACGTACAAAATTTCAAACAGTAGCGCGAACGTGCAAGGGCTCGCTGCGGGTGAGCGTGCAACTCAAACCTTCACTGTTGAAACAGACAATAACACCACACATACCATTACCGTCGATATCGTCGGCGTGAACGATAGTTCCGTGCTGATCAGTGATCCATCTGAATCACTCGGCAGTGTGACCGAAGACGATACGCAAGTGACGCTGTCAGACAGTGGTGTATTGCAGTTGTCTGATGTCGATGGCGCGAATGAAGAGGTGTTCAATACTAATCCGAATACCTTTACCTCTACCAGTACTGTTGAAGGCGCCGCTGCCGATCAAGCCCTAGGCACCTTAACCATCACCGCTAGCGGCGCTTGGAGCTACGAAATACCAAATGCCAACGTAGAGTATTTAGGACAAGGCGAAACCGCAGTCGAAACCTTTACGGTACTATCTGAAGATGGCACGCCGCACACGGTAACCGTTACCATCAATGGTACCAACGACGCGCCTGTGATTGCGGGCACCAGTGAGACGGCTGGCACCGTGGTGGAATCTGGGCACCAGGATACTGGTGGGGTGGTATCAGGCACGCCAAGCATTGAAGGCCAAATTGATGCGAGTGATATCGACCTTGCAGACAACGATGTACTTGATTACACCGTGGCTAATGCCACCAACCCTTATGGCACCGCTTCGGTTGACCAAAATGGCGTGTGGAAATTTGAACTAAACAATGGTGCAGATGCTACTCAAGTACTAGAAGAGAACGAGACGGCTACTGTAACGTTTGATGTTGTGGTGACCGATGATCAGAACGCCACAGCGACTCAGCAAGTCACAATTACCATCCAGGGTACCAATGACAAGCCGTACTTAACTTCTGGAGGTGTCTTTGCCGATTCAGTCAAAGAATCTGGGCTGAACGCAGCGGGCGATCAGCGAGCTGACGGACAAATTAACGCTGATGATTATGACCTCGCGGATAATGCGCAGTTGAGCTATGCCTTTGATGCTGATGACAGCACCGCAACCAGTGTTGAAAATCAATACGGCACCTTTACCATTAACAGTGACGGCTCATGGTCGTTTGAATTGGACAACACAAAACCTGCCACCCAAGCGCTGAGAGCCGGAGAGTCGACAACGGTAGATATTGATGCCTTTATTATCGATGACCGAGATGCTTACATAAGCCAGACCCTAACGGTGACCATCAATGGTACCAATGATCAGCCAACAATATCGGGCACCAACACCGGAGATGTGGTTGAAGATAGAAATGTCACTCGAGAAAATGGTGTTCGTTACATCACTAGTGAAGGGTCACTTCGTGTCGACGATGTCGATACAGGAGAGAGCATCTTTAACACTATCGTTGAACCAGTAGGCTCGCCTCTCGGTACTTTAACCATTGACGCACTTGGTGACTGGGATTATCAGGTAAACACTCGCGAGCGAGCCATTCAACGTCTTGGTGTGGATGAAACCATGGAAGAGTCGTTCCGTGTTTACTCTGTTGATGGCACGTCCTTTGAAATCATCACTATCACGATTACTGGTACCAATGATCGCCCAAGGATCCGTGGTAATAGTTCAGAGTCAATCACTGAGAATGTCGAAGGGGATGATAGCGAAGTTAAAGCAACTGGCGATCTCAGCCCGAGAGATGCGGATGTGACAGATGTGCATACTTGGTCTGTGGTTGGCAGTTCAGAAGGGCAGTATGGTTCGTTCTCAATCAATGCCTCTACCGGTACTTGGGAGTATATTCTCGATAACGATAAAGCCGATTCGTTGCAAAAAGATGAGCTCGTCACGGAAACCTTTACGGTTCTTGTCGACGATGGCAACGGTGGTACACGCACCCAAGACGTTACGATCAATATTACTGGTACTAATGACGCATTGGTATTGACGGGTGATGATAGCGCAACAGTCGTTGAAGACCTCAACATTACCGAAGATGGCGTCATTGACGTTAGCGATCTCGATACGAAAGACACGTTTGAATTTAAAGTGTTGAATCCGGTCGGTGTACTTGGTGATTTAACTATCGACCAGAACGGTAAATGGACTTACACGCTCGCTCCAGATCGTGCGGAGCATTTAGAAGACAATGTTACCTATCCAGCAGATTCCCCATTTGGTGAGCAGATATTCCAGGTCAGTGTCACTGATGGCACGGCAACCAAGGTATTCGAAGTCAGCATTGACGTTATTGGTACCAATGACGCACCAGACATTGATGGTGTGCGAACTGGCGTGCTGTATGAAGTGAATGGGTATGGCCAAACCGTGGGTGCTGACTTAGGCACGAACGACCCAGACCTCAATGAAACCGAAGCATGGCAGATTAACGACACCAATACGGGTGTGGGTACTTACGGTACCTTGACGCTTAATCCAATGACCGGCGAATGGGAATATACGCTGGGCGTGAGTGATGGTCAAAAAGCCTCTGTAGATGCTCTGGCTCACGACAGTGTTGTCACTGAAACCTTCTCTGTCAGCGTGACGGATAAATACAACGCGGTAAGCACTAAAACCATCACCATTACCGTTAACGGCGACAACGACCGTCCAGTCATTGGCGGTACGTTAAGCGGTGAAGTGAGGGAAGATGTTCATCCTGATGACAACCCTGCTAACCCAATCACCACATCGGGTACGCTGACGGACGGCGATGTCGATATTGGTGACGACCACACTTGGTCAATCAACTCGACGAAAGGGCAGTACGGCAATATCTCTATTGACCCACAAACTGGCGAGTGGGTGTATACCCTCAACAATAACAACCCTACCGTTCAGGGGCTGAAAGGTGTTGATAGTGAGACGCTAACCGATACCTTTACCGTTACGGTGAAAGATGATTCGGGTAAAAGCGATAACACCGCAACTCAAACGATCACGGTGACGATTAAAGGCACCAATGACGCGCCGGATGTCAAAGGTGACACCTCTGGCAGCGTGATTGAAGCAACGAACGCGCGCTCAAGTGCCACTGGCGCGCTTACGGTCAGCGACATCGATACCACTGACTCTCATACCTGGACAGTCGAGAATGAAGATCAGGCGACAGGCCAAGCAAGCGGTACTTACGGCTATATGTCGGTTGACGACAATGGTCGATGGACGTATCAGCTGCAAAGTGACTGGGATACCACCCGAGAAATCCCACCGGGTGAAAGCCGTGTCGACAGTTTCGAAATCATTGTTACTGATGAAGGTGGTCTGACTGACACCATTACCGTTAATGTCACTATTGCCGGTACCAATACCGATCCAGAAATCTCGGTGCAGCCAAGCTACACCGTCATCGAGGATGGAGCCAACCTAACTGGCACCATAATCGCAGGCGTACCGACGCAAGATCAGCTTGATAACAACGTGATTGGCGGCGGTGACCCTGATCTCAATGAAATAGTGACTTGGAGCGTGCTAGACGGCGGTCAATACGGCACCTTCAGTATCGATGAAGTGACGGGCACTTGGCAGTATGTACTTAACAATAACGCTCTGGCGGTAGATTCACTCGATAAGGGTGACACCCTAGATGACAGCGTTCGCATTCGTGTGCTGGATAAATTTGGTCATGAATCGATTCAAGATATCACCATCAATATTGTCGGTGAAAATGATGCACCCAATATTCGCGGTGCACAGACTCGCACTATTTCAGAAGATACGATTGAGGCTGGGAATTATACAGCTACCGGTCAGTTGAATCCTGGCGATATTGATGCGGATGACCTCCATCAATGGGAGATATCCGATTCGAACGGTGGTCGTGGCGAATATGGCTCATTGATATTGTCATCTGACGGCCAGTGGACATTTACTTATGATCAAGTGGACAAGCTCGATGATATTAAAGCACTAAAGCCTGGAGAGAGGTTGACGGACACCTTCGAGGTGACTGTTACTGACAGCCATGGTGCAACGTCCACCGAGCTCGTGACAATTCGAATTGAAGGTCAAAATGATGCACCGACGGTAAGTGGCGATATCACAGGTACTTACGTTGAAGATAACGGTACTGATGACCCATCCGATGATCTTACTCCGATCACGGGTCGCGCAATACTGGCAGACGTTGATAATGATGACTTTGCTGAATTTGTTATCGCAGATGGTCAAACAGAGAATGTCTATACAGGTCTTTATGGCGATCTATCAATCGATAAAGATGGCAACTGGCAGTTCACACCGAAAAACGATGTAATGCAGTCGTTGAATGAGGATGAGGTGAAGCAAGAAGTCTTTACCGTTATCGCTCAGGATCAAAATGGAGCCACTATTACCCAAGATATTACGATCTCGATTGAAGGGCGGAATGATGTTCCGGTAATAACGGGTGAATCTACGGGTACGGTCGTAGAGGATGGTACGGCTGACATCTATGGGGTTGATTTGACACGTACTGACGGTCAATTAGTTGCCAGCGATGTCGACAATGATAGCTCTATTAGTGGATGGTCGATCGAGACCTCCGGAGTGGGTACCTACGGTACGTTAACGGTCGATAATAATGGTAAGTGGACCTATGTCATCGACAACTCTCTTCCTGCAACACAAGCTTTGATCTCTGGAGAGACTGTTCAGGAAACGTTTTATGTTGTGGCGACAGATAACGACGGAGGTGTATCTAATCGTCAAGAGATCGTGATCGATGTTATCGGTCAGCGTGATCCAGGTGACGGTTCTGGAGGCGGCGGCATCATTCCAGTGGATATCTCAGAATTAGAGGTAACTGAGGACGGTCAGCTTATTGACGGCGACTCATACATATTTGATGTCCCTGAGGCCGCTCGCTTTGTACCGATTAATGGTGGGGTTTACGGGCAGTTGGTGAGAACGCCAGACGGCAACTGGCAGTACGAGCTTGATAATGATTCACTTCTCGTTCAAGGTCTGGATGAGGGAGAAACCGCGACAGAGAATTGGCGTATTATTCTTGGTCCGTTCTACATTAATGTTGATGTGACCATCAATGGGACGGCGGATAAGCCTGAGATTACTTACAGTTCAGACACCACGAGTCCACAAGATGACACCATTCTATTAGGTGAAGCTCTAGAGGACGTAACGGACTCAATTTCGGGTGTGTTGGGCGTAGATGACGCTGATCTTGGCGATACTCATGAGTGGGCAGTAGAGAATGGTCAGGGCAGCTACGGTACGTTAACGGTTGACTCAGAAACTGGTGAATGGACGTATGTGTTAGATCCTTCCGTAGAACTCCCTGCGGGTGAAGAAGTTTTCGATACCTTCTTTGTTACTGTCACAGACACTGACCCTAACGAAGACCCAAGTACAGCTTCTGATAGACGTGAAGTGAAGGTTAAGATTGTCGGTTCAGCTGAAGATGTTGTTGTGGAAGACAAAATCGTGGTTGAAACCGTCACTGCGAACGAAGACAACGATGATCCAAATGAGATTGGCACTGGTGATTCTGCGATCACGATTACGTCTGCGGACGCTGGTGGGCCTCTCACACTTGATCCTAGCCTTGGGTTGGGTGACCAAATCACTTGGACCCTGATTGACGGAAGTGGTACATACGGAAATATCACAGTGAATCAAGATGGTTCCTGGGTCTTTACGCTTGATAATGACAGTCAAGCAGTACAATCACTCCAAGAGGGGCAGACTCGTCAGGATGTCTTCGAGGTCTACGCCGTTGACCAATATGGTAAAACCATTGTTGATGAAAACGGGCTTCCTCAAACCTTAGAGATTGTGGTCAACGTCAATGGTCAAAACGACGCACCAACGCTGCAAGCGAACGTCGAAGAGACTATTGTGGCTGATGACCCCGACCAAACCATTTCTGGTCAGCTAGCGGTGTCTGACGTCGATACTCAAGATCAGGATCTCCATACTTGGACCGCGACGCCAACGAGCGTAGAAAATGACTACGGCACGCTTCAATTCAATAGCGACGGCTCATGGTCTTACGTGGTCAATCCAAACAATGCGGATATCATTGCGCTTGGTGCCAATGAGTCAATCCCACAAACCTGGCAAGTTACGGTCACAGATCCATCTGGTCTTACCGATACCCAAACGCTCACTATTAACATTCGTGGTGATAACCAAGCGCCGACTATGGTCACTCAAGATGGTGAAGTGACCGAAGATGATACCAACGGCTCTGGCAGCGTTTCTGTTACTCAAGCGATTGTCCTTGATGATGTTGATACTAACGATACGGTGATGCTGACAGCAGCAGATCTCAACGGCACTTATGGCCACTTTGTTGTTGACCCTGCAACTAATACTTGGACGTACGAACTTTATAATGATCAGCCGCATGTTCAAGCTTTGGCCGATGGGGTGAAAGTGGTTGAATCATTTACGGTGCGCGCAACAGACAGCTTCGGCGCAGAGGTAACACAAACCGTCGAAGTGACGGTTACTGGTACCAATGACAGACCAAGTCTATTTGGTGCCGCAACAGGTTCAGTGAGTGA
This sequence comes from Vibrio sp. CB1-5, assembly GCF_059412285.1. Lineage (NCBI taxonomy): Bacteria > Pseudomonadati > Pseudomonadota > Gammaproteobacteria > Vibrionales > Vibrionaceae > Vibrio > Vibrio sp. CB1-5. The sequence goes on from NZ_JBJHPB010000005.1 coordinate 9,545, forward strand.
TAACTTAGGCAGCACAGCCAGCGGTAAAGTCACCGTCGCCGATGTAGATATTGGCGATGACCACACTTTCGACGTTAAACAAGATACCGATTTAGGCACATTCACCATCGACAATACCGGTAAGTGGACATTTGTTGTCGATGAGGAAAATGAAGAAATTAACGCTTTAGCCAAAGGTCAAACCAAGACAGTTCAGGTAAGCGTGATTGCTACGGATGATTCCAATATAAGCGCAACGGAAGAATCGAACGAGCACTTTATTACTATCACCATTGTTGGTACCAATGATGCGCCTAAGATTGTCGATATCGGTCAGCAGATGGCCACTGAAAACACCAATACTCAGCTATCAGGCGTGTTTGATGATGGTGATGTGGATACGGTGAATATTGCCGATGAGCATCTTTGGGAAGTTGTTTCTGGTGACCCGCGTGGTGACTTGAGTGTTGACCCTACAACAGGGGCATGGACGTTTGATCTTACCGGTGATTTTGAGTACTTGTCTGAAGGTGAAACGCTACCGACACCATTGACTTATGAGGTCAAAGTGACGGATGAACATGGTGCGAGTAATACCATTACAGTTGAGTTCCAAGTAACCGGTACAAATGACGCACCAACGGTCGTTGCTGCTGATACCGTCGCAACAGGCACCGTATTCGAAGACCCAACAGGTGTAGAGTCAGGGACGGCGACGGGTGAAGTGAAAATTGCCGATGTTGATCAAGGTGATACGCATAGCTATAGCCTGAGCGGTAGCGGTATGGTGACCGAAATCGTTGGTACTTACGGCACGTTGAAACTCATCGATTGCGATACAGACGATACGGTGAAGTGGGAGTACGTGATCGATCAGGCTAAGGTTGATTCGCTTAATGATGGCCCTGTCAGTGAGAGCTTTGATTTATATATTGAGAGCTTAGTTGGCGGCGTTGCCCAAGGTGATGCGATCACCCAATCGATTGATGTTACTGTCCAAGGTCGTAATGATGCTGCCATTGTTAGTCCAGACTCTCAGACTCTAGATGAAACCAATGCGGCACTGACATTGTCGGGCAACCTAGATGCGACCGATGTTGATAACCTTGACGATACCTTTACGGTGCAAACAGATGTTCAAGGCACCTATGGTAAGTTCAGTGTGCAAGCAGATGGTCAGTGGACATTCGTTGCAGATGAAGCGTATGACTCGCTTAACGTTGGACAAAGTGTTTCGGAAACATTCCAAGTGACCACCATCGATGGTACGCCAACGTCAGTGACGGTGAAGATCGAAGGTACCAATGATGCTGCGCAGGTCAGTGTAGGCTCTGTGGTAACGGACGAAACTGATGCTGCTCTTACTATCAGTGATACCTTAACCGCGACCGATGTCGATAACTTAGACAATAGCTTTACACCTTCAAGCACTGTGGGTACTTACGGCAGCTTCTCTATCGACGCCAATGGTGTATGGACGTTTGTTGCGAATAGCACCTTCGATAACTTAAATGTGGGTGAGAATGTTAAAGAGACCTTTGATGTCACCTCGGTTGATGGTACACCGTCCACGGTAACGGTACAGATCAACGGTACCAATGATGCCGCGACAATAAGCGCTGCAAGCCAAGAGCTTATAGAGACTGACAGTGTTCTAACGGCTGGTGGTACGCTAACCTCTGTTGATCCAGATAACCCAGATAACAGCTTTATCGCCCAAAGCAGCACGGTTGGCACGTTAGGTACCTTTACGCTGAGCGCATCAGGCGTGTGGACGTTCGAAGCCAACAGCGCCTTTGACAATCTTGCAGATGGTGAGCGCGTTGAAGAGGTGTTTGACGTGTTCTCGATTGATGGCACCCAATCGCAAGTGACCATCGGTATTACGGGCAGCAACGACGCTGCAACGGTTGATTCTGCGGATATCAGTTTGCAAGAGAACGACATTGCATTGACGACAGGCGGCACATTGACCGCAACCGACGTCGATAATCCAGACAATACGTTTATCGCACAGAACAACGTGGCAGGTACCAATGGTACGTTCTCGATTGATGCCAACGGTATGTGGAGCTATACCGCAAACGAGGCATTCGACAATCTCAATGTTGGTGACTCATTGGTAGACTCGTTCAATGTACAGTCAATCGATGGCACTATCTCGTCGGTCACGGTGAGAATTCAGGGGACGAACGATGCCCCTGTGATTGGTGGTGCTGCGTCTTCTGGCGTTCAGGAAGGTGTGACCGATTCAGCCACAGGAACCGTTACGGCACAAGATGCGGACAGTACAGTTACTCGCTCATTGCGTAGCGGGACTTTAGTAGGCGATGTTTATACCGCAACAGGGACTTACGGTACCTTAACCTTTAATATTGCCACCGGTATCTGGGCTTATGTGTTGATTGCTGGAAACAGCAATGCGCTCGCTGCGGGTGATACTGACACCGACAACTTTATTATCGATGTCAGTGATGGCCTGACTTCGCTTGAGCAACCCATCACCATTACGGTGACAGGTAATCAAGGGCTTCGAGGCGACAGCGCACTGGATGACATCTTAGTTGCCACATCAGATGACGAATGGATGTTTGGTAATACCATCCCTGCTGGTGGCGGTATCAGTAGCGATAATGACTCGCAAGATACCTTCCGTTGGGAAACCGCGAACCTAGCCGGTACTGACACTATCAAAGACTTTGATGTACGTGACTTTACAACCAGTGATCCAAATATTAAACACGATGTTGTCGACTTAACGGCTGTCGCATTTAAAGATGATCAGTTGCTCACCGATCAGCTCAGCGTGGCAGAGCAAAGTGGTAATACGGTGTTTGAGATTTCTGACAATGGTGTCGTGGTGCAATCCATCGTCCTTGAGGGCATTGCACTGCATACTCTGCTTGGGGTAACGCCAAGCGAAATCGGTGATTTCACTCCAACTGAAGTATTGGTTGCCTTGTACCAATCTGAGCAACTGACACTACCCGATCAAATCAAGATAGGTACTGATTCAGCAACGACGGAAACAATCGTTGGTACTGATGAAAGTGACATCCTATTTGGTGGCGGTGGCAATGATATCCTGACCGGTGGTGATGGACATGATTTGTTCTTGTTCACGGAAGATGCCGCGGGCACCACGATAGATCCTGCCGAGCAAACGGTAATGGATTTTAGTGTTGGCAGCGATATTTTAGACATTTCTGATCTGTTACCCGCGCACGATAATATCGGTGACTTGCTCGGTAATATCAGCGTATCGGTGACAGACGACCCAGCAGATGCGACAGACAACGCGACAACGGTAATTAGCGTCACCAACAATGGTGAACAAACAGACATTACCTTAGAAGGCGTTGGATGGAATGAGCTTGGGATCTCGGACGCTAGCGTGATCAATGATCCGGGTAATCATCAAACAGAGCTACTCAATCAACTTGATACCATGAATGTGATTAAGATTGATCCGTAGCGGCTGATGATGAGGACTAAAATAGAAAAAGGGCTGTGTCGATGACACAGCCCTTTGAAGTTGAGATGTTAGCAGATATTAACCCTGCTTGTTCTGCTCAGCTTTGCAAACTGCGGCAGTAAATACCACGTCAGTTGAGCTGTTCAGCGCTGTCTCGGCAGAATCTTGAATCACACCAATGATAAAGCCAACGGCAACAACCTGCATTGCGACATCGTTTGAGATGCCAAACAGGCCACACGCTAGAGGGATAAGTAGTAGCGAACCGCCAGCAACGCCTGACGCACCACACGCAGATACCGCGGCTACAATGCTTAGTAGTAGTGCAGTAAAGATGTCGATTTCGATGCCCATGGTATGCACAGCAGCCAATGTCAGCACTGTAATAGTAATCGCAGCACCCGCCATATTGATGGTCGCACCTAGCGGGATAGAAACAGAATAAGTATCTTCATCCAAATCCAGTTTTTCACACAGTGTCATATTCACTGGAATGTTCGCCGCACTTGAGCGTGTGAAGAATGCCGTCACACCACTTTCGCGTAGGCATTGGAATACAAGCGGGTATGGGTTTTCTTTGGTCTTCACGTAGACAATGATTGGGTTGACAACCAGCGCAATGATTGCCATAGCAAGCAGCAGGACGAATAGCAGTTGTGCGTAGCCAGCAAGTGCAGAAAAACCAGTCGTTGCGAAGGTGTTCGCCACTAGGCCAAAAATACCAAATGGGGCTAGACGAATAATGAAACGTACGATTTGAGACACGCCGTGGCTCAGATCTTCAAATACCGCCTTGGTGGTGTCAGAAGCATGGTGCAAGGCTAAACCCAGACCAATTGCCCACGCCAAAATACCGATGTAGTTGGCATTCATCAGCGCGCTAACAGGGTTATCGACCAGCTTAAACAGCAGTGTATGTAGAACTTCACCAATACCTTGCGGTGGCGCTGCTCCTTCCGCGCCAGCAACCAAGGCAAGCTCGGTTGGGAAAAGGAAGCTAAGCAAAACGGCAGTCAGCGCCGCAGAGAAAGTACCAATTAGATACAACACAACGATTGGACGCATATGCGTGGTTTGATTTTTCTTTTGGTTAGCAATAGAAGCTGCAACAAGAATGAAGACTAAAATTGGGGCGACAGCTTTAAGTGCTCCAACGAATAAGCTACCAAGCATTCCGAAGCTTTGAGCCGTTGTTGGAGACGCGACAGCGAGGATAACACCAAAAACGATACCCGCGAGGATCTGAAGAACCAGATTTCCATTCGCATAACGGGCAAGGATGCTAGAACTTTGCATTTTTATATCCCTGTATAGATTTTGCACTGACTCGTGGTGCTCGCTAGACGCGACTCTTCCGGTAGTGCAATTATTATGTAATAAAGTGTGTTTGCGTTCGGTATCTTATCAAGGCAGGATGATGTGTCTACAAATAATTCAATTGTTGAATGAATTAATTGTTATTGTTGAATTTAATGGTTTTAAGTGTTGATTGGTTTGGTGTCTGTGACACGAAAAAAGGCAGCGCTAGCTGCCTTTCGAGGATAGAAAACGATAATTTTTACTCAGTTTTAGCCTTGAAGCATGACCGTCGCTTCACCTTTGATGGCGACTTTTCCTTGCTCATTAAGCACTTGAGTTAGAAGTTTAGCGATGGGTTTATCTTCTCGTACTTCTGTTACCTCTACTCGAGCTGTTACCGTCTCTCCTACACGGATCGGGCAGGTAAACTGCAGTGTTTGTCCAAGGTAAATTGCCCCTGGTCCCGGAATTTTTGATGCTAGCAGTCCAGACACTAAGCTCGCGCCCAACATGCCGTGCACAATGGGTACCTCAAACGGCGTCATAGCGGCAAATGCTTCATCCAAATGCACTGGGTTGTAATCTTCCGCCAATGAGGCGAACTGTTCTACGGCCGCTTTATCGAGTGTTTTGCTCAGGCTCGCGTGTTGTCCTACTTCAAGCGACATGACGGCTCTCCTCTTGTGTTTTTAGTACGTCTTCAATGCGTTGTTTTACATAATTGCCTGGTGCGTCAAGCTCACCCTCAAGTACTCGTGCTTCAATTTTCTGTGAGAAGTTGCGCGCATCCAGCCACTGTTGCCAATGCCCCCACCAAGAGCCAGTGTGCTTATCTGCTTTTTCAAGCCAACTGTCGGCGTCGGTATCGACATTGTCATTGGTCCAATAGCCATACTTGGTGGAATCGGCATGATTCATTGGGCCTGCTATATGACCGCTCTCTGCAAGTACAAAGGTGTTTTGACCACTTAAAAGGTCAGTGCCCTTAAAGGTGCCTTTCCAGAGTGCGATATGATCTTCGATAGCAGAAAGGAAGAAGGTAGGGGATTTCACTTTAGCAAGATCTATCCCGACTCCATCAATCGATATGCCGTTTGGCTGGCTCAGTTTATTCTCAAGGTAGAACTTGCGCAGCATTTGGTTGTGACAACTTGCGGGCACGTTGGTGTTGTCGCTGTTCCAATGCAGGAGGTCAAATGCAACAGGTTTTTCACCTTTTAGGTAATTGGTGATGTAGTAGTTCCAGTAAAGGCTGTTTTCACGAAGTAAACTGAACGACACCGCCATTTGGCGTCCATCCATATAGCCTTGATGGTTGTTCTGGGTTTCGATGGCCGAAATCATCGGGTCATTGATAAAGATGCCAAGCTCACCAGGCTGCTGGAAATCGAGGATCGTGGTTAACAGCGTGGCTGATTTAATGCGCTGCTTGCGACGCTTTCCTGCAAGATAGGCCATCGCGGCTGTCAGTAGTGTGCCGCCAATACAATAACCCAATCCGTTGACTTCACGCTCACCTGTCTGGGCTTCGATAGCATCCAGCGCTGGGATGATGCCATCCGTCACGTAGTGGCCAAAGTCAGTATCACGGTACGATGCATCCGGATTAACCCAAGAGATCATAAATACGGTGTGGCCTTGATCGACCAGCCATTTCACAAATGACTTACGCTGGTTCAAATCCATGATGTAGTACTTATTCACAAAGGGTGGTACCAACATCATCGGACGCTTGTAAACTTCTTCTGTCGTTGCTTGATATTGAATAAGCTCAAACAGATGATTTTTGAATACTACTTTGCCTTCTGTCGCTGCCACATTTTCGCCAACCACAAACGCTTCGCTATCAGTCATACGGATGTTGAGCATGTCTACGCTTTTGCTCATATCCTTTTGCAATTGGTCGAGGCCTTTGATGAGGTTCTCACCGTTCGACTCTAGGGTTAGCTTCATGATCTCTGGGTTGGTCGTGATGAAGTTACTCGGTGACATCGCATTGAGAAACTGGCGAGCAAAAAACTCGAGGCGCTCTTTTGCTTCCGGTTCGATATCTTGGGTATTACGAATCGTATCGAGTACCGATTTACAGACCAGTTTATAGCTCTCTTTGATGTAGCTATACATCGGGTTCTCAGACCAACTTTCATCCCTAAAACGAGGATCTGTTTCTTTTTCGGCGGGTTCGCTAGTTGACAAAATACAGTCATTAAACAGGTTTATTTGTTGGTTCCACCATGTCATTTGCTGCTCTAGGATACTGGTAGGGTTGCTAGCAACAGATTGTGCAAGCTGACTCCAGTCTTCCACTTGAGATTTGAAGATGGTGGATTGAGTAGGCTTTTGAAACGCGTCAAACCAACCTTGGGTGGCTTGAAAGTAACTATCGATGACATCTTGGAATGGGGGCTTATTTTCCATCTTCTCATCCTTAATTGCACAGAAAATAGTGGGCGAAACCATGTTTAGATACTTATGTTTAGAAACGTGTGTCTAGAAACTCATGTTCGCAAGCTTATGTTTATAAACGGATTCTTATAAACTGATAGCTATTAACTTCGGTACGCCCTTCTCAAAAAGGGAAGCCAAGATTACTTGTTTGGCGTAATTGAGCTTGCCGAAATTTCGTCAACTGCAGCTTTAAACTCGTTACCAATCTGGCTAAGCTTTTGACCGTCTTCTAGTAGGCGCTGGCTTACTTTGGTAATGATTTCGAGTTGCTTGCTACCTTGGTTCATCAGATCTTGTGGTTGTTTAACCGCCACAAGGCTTTGTAGGTTTTCGTTGGTCAACTCGCTGTATGCAGTGATTGTTTCAAGTTGCATCTTCGATAGCGTTTCTACGTTCTTTGCAACTAACTGGCTGAAGTTAGCAAATGGGTTAAGAACAGATTGTAGTTGAGCATTTACTGCTTCTAGGGCGGCTTGATTTTGCATGGTTACCTTCCTTTTAAACGTCTTTTTTGATGAACAACGCGTCTCTAATATCGAGTTACCTGTTCAGTTATTGATTTAAGTCATGGAATTCAAACGGTTGTTTGAATACGGATATGATGAAGAATGCTTAACCCTTTGTCACTAGCCTCAAAAGGCATAATTTATAGGTAAACAGCGCTAAAAATACTACCCAGCGTTTAATTGCTCTTTGAGTTTGATTGTATAAGTGCCCAATTTAACAGCTGTTAATGACTTGTTGCTATTTAAGTTGTGTTTGAATTTTGATTTTTCTGAACGGTTATTAATTGCCAAAATTGAAATGTAGATCACAAAAATATGTACATTCACTTTAAGTGAAAGGGATTAGATGTATTCGATTTTCTTTTTCTAGATTGGCTTAGTTATTCGCATTTTTGATTGGTGGTGGTTTTTGGTGTGCATTTGCTGTGTGAATGCTTTGTTGCCTGCCTATTTCTCTTGTGCGGTAATTTGTGTTAACTCATTGTATTCCATTGATAATTTCTGGTATGCCTACAATTTTAGTCTAACCTGAAAATATTTCTTTATTAGTTTCATGAGCTTAGATGTATATGCCCCACTCAATGGATGTTAATTTTAAAAAGTTGATGTTAATCACTTGTTGAATTAAATATTGCTGGATATATTAAACGTGCGTTTGATACGGGCGTTTTAAAAAATGAAAGTGAAATCTGGAACAAAAGAAAAGATATTTAATATCGCTCAATCTCTATTTATAGAGCGTGGCTACAACAATACATCGCTTCGAGATATCACTCAAAAGGCTGATGTGAATCTAGCCGCTGTCAATTACCACTTTGGGGATAAAAACTCTCTGGTGCAGGCGATACTGGACGATTACCTCGTCCATTTCATGCCACAAGTGCATGGGCAATTAGAACAGTTGAACCTCAGATCAAGCTATAGCGTTGAGGATGTGTTGAACACAATAAAATCGCCGCTAATGGGTTTAAATAAGTTACACCCAAATGGCATGGCTAGCTTTTTACTACTCATTGCCAGTGGCTATAGCGATGTTCAAGGACACTTGCGATGGTTCATTGTTAATCATTACGGGAAAACTTTAGAGCTATTCAAACAATCCATGCTCAAAGCCAACCCAAGTATTAATGAAGAGTCTTTGTTTTGGCGTTTGCATTTTGCTTTGGGAGCGTTCGTATTTGCCACCGTGTCATCTACGGCATTAAACGAGATCGCCGCAAGTCAGTTCGACCGAGACAGTGACTTATTAAATATTATCGAGCAAGCCATACCCTACATTTCGGCTGGCTTAGAAACCGACAACAAGCAAGAGAATTGCGAAACTCTACAAAAGGATTAATGGATATGAGTGTCATTACAAAGAAGTTGATCAGCCAGCCAGCATTTAATTTGTTTAAGAAAGTGCTGCCACCTCTGTCAGCCACTGAACGTGAGGCAATGGAAGCGGGTGGAGTATGGTGGGATGGCGAATTGTTTTCTGGTAATCCAGATTTTAATACCCTTCACAATTATCCCAAGCCGACGCTGACTGCGAAAGAACAGCACTTTATTGATAACCAGCTCGAAACGCTGTTGTCGATGCTCGATGATCACAAAATTGTCAAAGAAGATCGTGATTTGCCACCACAAGTTTGGGAGTACCTAAAGAAAGAGCGCTTCTTCTCGCTGATCATCTCCAAGGAATACGGTGGTCGCGCTTTCTCTGCGCTGGCCAACTCAACCATAGTGTCTAAAATCGCGACCCGCAGCATGAGCGCGGCGATTACAGTCATGGTACCTAACTCCTTAGGCCCAGGCGAACTGCTTTCACACTATGGTACTCAAGCACAAAAAGACTATTGGTTGCCTCGACTTGCTGATGGTACAGACACACCATGTTTTGCCCTAACGGGGCCTGAAGCAGGTTCTGATGCGGGTGGTATACCGGATACGGGCGTTGTTTGCTATGGCGAACACCAAGGTGAGAAAGTGTTGGGTATCCGACTTAACTGGAACAAACGTTATATCACCCTAGCACCTATAGCGACCGTAATGGGACTAGCGTTTAAGATGCTAGACCCAGAAGGTTTGCTTGGCGATAAAAAGAACGTCGGTATTACCTGTGCATTGATCCCAACCGATCACCCAGGTGTGATGATAGGTGAAAGACATGACCCTCTTCATTTGGCCTTTATGAATGGCACGATCCAAGGTGAGGATGTCTTTATCCCAATGGATTGGCTCATTGGCGGTGCTAACTATGCGGGTAAGGGCTGGCGCATGTTGGTGGAGTGTCTGTCAGCAGGTCGTGGTATTTCGCTGCCCGCACTAGGCACTGCTATTGGCCATTTGACGGCGAGAACAACCGGCGCGTATGCCTATGTACGTAAGCAGTTTGGTATGTCGATTGGTAAATTTGAAGGGGTGGCCGAAGCACTAGGTCGTATTGGTGGTTTGAATTACTTGCTGGAAGCGAGCCGCACTTTAACAACGACGTCGCTTGATATGGGCCAAAAGCCGGGCATTGTCACCGCCATTGCCAAATACCACATGACGGAAATTTCACGCACCATCTTGAATGACTCAATGGATATCCACGCTGGTCGCGCCATCCAATGTGGTCCAATGAACTATTTGTCCTCGGCGTATTTGGGAGTGCCGGTTGCGATAACGGTAGAAGGTGCGAACATTCTAACTCGTAACCTTATGATTTTTGGTCAGGGTGCCACGCGTTGCCATCCATACGTGTTCCAAGAAATGGAAGCAGCGGCCAATCCAGATCATCAAGCGGGACTGGAGGCGTTTGATAAATTGCTGTTCAAACATATCGGTCATGCGACGAAAAACTCGATCGGTGGTCTGTTTGCGGCATTGACTGGCTCCGCGCTGACATCATCGCCGATTAGTGGCGAAACAGCACGTCACTACAAAAACTTGAAGCGTTTGAGCAAAGCACTGGCTGTGAGCGCCGACTTTGCCATGTTAACGCTGGGTGGTGAGCTAAAACGAAAAGAACTGATTTCTGCGCGACTGGGTGATGGACTTGCTTATTTGTACTTGGCATCAGCGGTATTGAAGAAATATCAAGACGAGGGCAGCCGAGCAGAAGAGCGCGACTTTGTCGATTATGCAGTCGATTACTGTTTCTACCACGCCGCGAAGTCGCTTAATGAAGCTTACCGTAATTTCCCAAGCGGATTCGCAGGTAAGACACTAAAAACACTTCTATTCCCAATTGGTAACCATTTCAAATTGCCAAGCGATGATGTCACTTTGCGCATCGCTAACAAGTTGATGGTGCCCGGTGAGATGCGTGATCGATTGACACATCTTTGTTATGTCGGTGCGGCTGAAGACGACAATGTGGGATTGATGGATCGCGCCTTTGTTGCCATGTATGGCGTTCGAGATTTAGAGAAGAAGCTTCTTGCTGGCGTTAAAGCAGGCAAGGTTGCTCGTAAGGGGCTATTGGCTGACCGTTTGGCACAAGCACTGAAAGAAAATGTTTTGAGCCAAGAAGAAGTCGATAAAATTCTAGAGGCGGACGCGCTTCGCTACCGCGCGATTCAGGTTGACCATTTCAGCCATGATATGAAGACTACGCTAACGAATGGCGCTCCTCAAAAGCAAGAGGTGCTAGCCAACGCAAGCTAGCATCTAGAGCCTGACTACTTCGGTAGCCAGGCTTTTTTTGTATAACGATAACAAACATTTAAGTTTCAACGAGGAACATTATGGAGAACTCCCAACACTATCAAGCCTTAGAAAGCATGTACTTAGCAGCACCAATTAACGAATTCTACCTACCTCGAATTAAGGTTCAGGAAGCTCAGGCGGATATTGAAATTGAGCTACATAAAAAATATTTTCACACTGCAGGCGCGGTTCACGGTTCGGTCTACTTTAAAATGCTTGATGATGCCGCCTTTTTTGCTGCGGCTAGTTTAGAGAAAGAGTATTTCGTCCTTACTACTTCGTTTACTACCTATATCACACGTCCAGTTTCCAAGGGCCGTATGAGAGCGGTGGGCAAAGTCGTTAACATCAATAGCAGTCAGTTTATTGTTGAATCGGTGGTTTATGATGGTGAAGATCGCGAGATTGGTCGGGGTAATGGACTATTTGTGCGCAGTAGAATGCTGCTGTTAGATGTACCCGGCTATCAGCCCGTTTAACTGAGCCTGTGGGTAACCGGGTATACCTAAACCATGTTGGGTTAATAGTAGTCAGAATTGTTCGAAACGGTTAGTAGCCTTTTTTACGATGGCGACTTTCTGACTGAACCGAGCGATAGAACTTACCCAACTCTTTATCTTTGGTTCGTTTTTCTGCTAAAGATGCACTGTTTCGAGCTTGTTCACGCTGTAGCTTGAAATAGTTATCTACTCGTCTCTCATCAAGCTCACCCTTCTCCAGTGCACCTCGTACGGCACAGCCAGGCTCATTAGTGTGGTGGCAGTCAGCAAAACGACATTGGCTAATTAAGGTTTCAACATCACTAAAGGTCTCGGACAGACCGTCTTCACTTGCCGTAAGCTGAATTTCTCGCATACCAGGTGTATCAAGTAGCAAACCACCGTTTGGCATCTTGTACATGGAACGAGAGGTTGTCGTGTGGCGACCTTTACTGTCATCTTCCCGAATACCACCCGTCGCTTGCGTCTGTGCCTGCATTAGGGTGTTTACTAGTGTTGATTTCCCCACACCAGAAGAGCCCATAAATGCCACGGTTTGACCTACACTGCACCAAGACTGAAGACCCTGAAGAGAATCAATCTCTAACGCGTTGACCGTTTCTATCATCAAGAATGGGTCAAGTGATTGTACTTGTTGACGTTTCTCTTCTACGTCTTCGCATAGGTCGGCTTTGGTTAGCACGATCACTGCTTCTGATTTGGCTTCATTGACCAAAGTCAGGTAGCGTTCTATGCGACTGAGATTAAAGTCTAAGTTCAAAGAACAGACAATAAAAACGGTGTCGACGTTAGCAGCAATGTATTGCTCTTCTAGCTTTGAGCCTGGAGCCTTGCGGCTAAACAGAGATTTCCGTTCGAGCAGTCTCACAAATCGATGTTGTTCATCCAGAAGTACCCAATCACCCACCGTCATTTGAGGGTGACTGATATGATGCTCAAGGTGAAATTCCTCTTGTTCAGTACAGAGGATGTAGCCACTGCGATGATGAGCAATAACACGACCGAAAATAATACCTTCGTACTCTTCAAGCGTGAGTTGTTGTTGAAAATAGGTTTTCCAACCAAGTTCGTTGATCGCGATTGGATGGATAAAAATAGAATGCATTGTTAGTACCTAAAATAGACTTATTTTTATAAGGGTCAGGTACTTACCGATGTAAGTGTGTGCAGGTTGCACAAGACCCCGGTTATGAGCACCGGGTAAAGAAGGGAAGAGGGTTAAGAAATAGAGTCTTGTTGTGTTTCGCTTAACCGTTGTTTTTAGCCAACTTTACCGGGTGGGTATGGATAACAATCATGAACTTCCTCCAATGTGACGAGTAAAAACAGGCTAATGATAGCAGCACAGCGCTGTTTGTACAGCGCTGTGACATTAAGTGTTGAGCTTAGTGATGTTTATGGTGCTTCATACCCGACATGACTTTTTTCACGGGCACGGTCAGGACTTTTACTTCGCCATTAGCAAAGTTCAGCTCAACGTTAATGGTGTCCCCTTCTTTCATTGGCGCTTTTACATCCAATAGCATTACATGCAGGCTGCCCGGCTTAAGGATGGTTTTACCATTGGCTGGAATATCGATGGCGTTCACTTGGCGCATCTTCATGACATCACCTTCTTTAATGACATCGTGAAGTTCAACCACGCTCGAAGCTTGTGAGCTTGCGCTGACAATAGTGCGGACTTCATTGCCGGTATTTTCAATGGTGCCAAATACTGCGCTGGTTGTGGCATTTGGTGGTGTTGCGCGTGCGTACACATCATTCACATCGATAGCGGCATGGGCCATCGAAATAGGAGCTAGGGCGATTGCAGATAGAAGGAGTTTGTTGAGCTTCATGGTTCATTCCATTGTTATAGGTGCAGTGTTATAAGTGCATCGTTTATAAATATCGTGTTGTTTACCCTTGCTTATTAACGCGATGAATCGCCTCAATAATCGGAGCAGGATTGAGCGTGTGGGGCACTTTCTCAATAAGCGTGCCGTCCGGGCTTAGGAAATAGAAATACGAACTGTGGTCGAGGGTATAGCCAAGCTTGGAGTCCTCAAGTTCTGTCTTACGGAAGATAACGCCATACTTGTGAGCAAGTGGTTGGGTGACTTCCAACGGCGCAGATAAGCCTTCAATCATTGGGTGAAAATAGTGGGCGTACTCGGCAGAGGCTTCCGCGGCATCGCGCTCAGGGTCGAGGGAGACAAACATAGGTCTTAGTGTGGCCTTGGTTTCATCATCGACCTGATTCAACGCGCCAGCTAGCATCGCCAATGAGGTTGGGCAGACATCGGGGCAGCGGGTAAACCCAAAGTAGACCACACGGGTGCGAGGATCAGCTTGATCAAAAATCGCTACAGCTTGCCCATTCTCGCCATACAGTACCGACTCGGAGACCGCTTGCAGCTTGGCAAGCTCCTCAGCTTGTTGCTGCTTTTGTTGCTGGTCGTTGAGATAGAGATTGCTGCCTATGCCAAGGCCAAACGCGACCGCTAGAAGTCCTATCCATTTTTTGTTCATCGAGCACTCATCCTCAAGGCTGCTTTAATGTCGGTCTTACCGTCAGAAACCTTACCATACCAAGTCATACGTTGCTCGGCACAAACCGGTAAGATAATTTCACCTTGATAGACGTCAGGTTTGATCATTTCAAGCTGATACTTAGCGACGCCCATGTCCATCTCCTTGCCTTCCAAAGAAACGGTTAAAAACTCCGCATTGGCATTTGGCCAAAATACATCGACCTTAATCGGCGTCAGCGGCGTGACACGGCGCGTATCGAGCTTAACTTTTACGCCTTGCTGCTCGCAAACCTCGTCAGAGAGCATGCAATAGTCAGTCAAATCTATCTCTGCGTTTGGCGCCTGTTTAAACACCGATGGCAAATAGAAGCCAGCGCCCAGCGCTGCCGCAACAAGGAGAATTTTTAATTTGCTGTTCAAGGTGATGTTAACCCATAGAAGAATTGGTAACCGCATCCTAACATATTCCATATCGGCATCTGTGCGGTAGTCCAAATTTTTGCTGCTTGTTAAATGACTTAGCGAGACTTAAATGGGTCTGTGTTTTGAAAGGAGGATGAAATCTTGAAAGTTGTCATTTACACCAAGATTATCTTTGAGTCACAACTTGTCCTACTTTAGCCATGCTTTACTCGCGTGTTCCCTCAAGCGTGTCTAGAGTCCAAACGGGTTAGTACAACATATCGTCAGGCTAGAACAAGGAATTATTAATATGAAAACCTCTTCAAAATGGGCTTTATCACTCTGTGTATTGTGTGGCTCAGCCCTTTCGGGCCAAGCTTTTGCTATCAATTGTGACACATTGGATGAATGGAGCTCAGCCATCGATGGCAAACAAGTGAATTTGCACCATGTATTTTGCGGGGAACCGTCGAAAAACGATCGCGCGAAAGGGTTTCATGCCTTTCCGAAGGGCGTGAAACCGAGTAACTTTCAATCCGCACAACCTACTGATGCACTCAATGTAGCAGGCGTGTTTACCCTAAGGCAGATTAAGCTAGAGTTTAATGGCAAGGTGTAAACCAAGTCGTTTAGCTCTATGTTCCCAGAGCTATCCCCGGAACTCAAAAGTAGCTTTTTCCTTGAAAAAGGCAATCTCGCCTAAGTCAATCACTCGCCGCCTCAATATAATAAATCCGAGACCCAAAATCACCGATATGTCGAGTACGCTCGGTAATTTCTACCCCCATAAACTGATTGTTGAGCGGTAAGCCAACATTGGCGAGTTGGTCGCCATAGAGCTGATACAGTTCGCTGTTAACACGCGTGTCGGTGGTTTCAACCTCTTCGCTGTATTGGGATCTAGAGCGCACGTTAAATGCCCGGTCTGGGTTTAACGCGGGCAGTTTGATGCATTCCAGTTCGCCATTGCTTTGCTGCAGCTTTTGGTAGTAGCCAAGCAGGGCTTCGCTGCCCTCTTCATTAATCACCAACCAGGTGGTGATGTTGCCTTCAAATGGCGAAGACAGACGGTAAAAGCGGCCAAATTGAAGCAGTTGTCGGTGCTGTTTATAGAAAGCGATTTGCTCCACCACTGCTTGGGTTTCTTGCTCGGTGAGCTGAGTTATGTCGAGTTGATAGCCGAAGTTTCCGAAGGCAGCGACATTAAAGCGCGTTTCAATCGGTGTGCGGCGCAGAACTTGGTGCGATGGTTTCGCGGCGACATGGGCGCTCATGGCCGACAACGGATAACACAGAGAGGTGCCGTGCTGAATGTTCAAGCGCTCAATGGCATCAGTGTTGTCACTCGTCCAGGTCTGCGGCATGTAGCTGAGCATACCGAGATCAAAGCGATTGCCGCCGCTAGAACAAGACTCAAATAGAATGTGCGGAAAAGCCTTTGTCAGTCGGGTGAGTAAGTCATACAGTCCAAGTACGTAGCGGTGATTAAACGAAGCTTGCTCTTTTGCTGACAAGGAATGAGCGTAGGTATCACTAAAGTTTCGGTTGTGATCCCATTTCACGTAATCCACTTTGGCGCGGGTAAATACATCACTGAGTTTCTCGAATAGATACTCAATCACCTTTGGATTGGCCATATCGAGTACTAGCTGATTTCGACCTAATGAAGGCGTTCGCTCGGGGTGAGCAATTGCCCATTCAGGGTGCGAGCGAAATAGCTCGCTGTCAGGTGAGACCATTTCTGGTTCGACCCAAATGCCAAACTTGAGTCCGTACTCCTTCACGGTTTCACTGATTCGCGCGATGCCACCCACAAGTTTTGGGTTGTCAAAATAATCACCGAGGCTGGTAGTGTCGTCATCGCGTTTGCCAAACCAGCCATCATCAAGTACGAATAGCTCGACACCAATAGACTTGGCTTTTTGTGCGATAGCATCCAGCTTGTTGTAGTCAAAATCGAAGTAGGTTGCTTCCCAGTTGTTCACTTGGATAGGACGTTCTACGCCGCGCCACTGCTCTGAAATAACATGCTGGTTGATAAACTGGTGTATTTGCTGACTCATACGATTCAAGCCGCTAGCAGAGTAGGTGAGAGCGATCTCTGGCGTGGTAAATGTCTCGCCTGACTCCAGCTCCCAGCGGAAATCAAAGTCATTGATGCCGGTCATGACCCGCGTTTGGTTGTACGGGGAGACTTCTGCCACCGATAGGTGGTTGCCGCTGTACATGAGCCCAAACCCGTAGCAGGCGCCAAGATGTTCATTGGTCTCTTTTCTAGCTAGGGCAATAAACGGATTGTGGTTGGCGCTGCTCACCCCTTTTTTGGAATCTATTTGAACCGTGCCTTTTTCCAGCCCTTGGCGCGCGATTTGTGCCTCTTTGATCCATTTGCCTTGCAGGTGAATCAGATCCCAGTTCTCGTCTGCAAAATCGACGCAGCTACTGAGTGCGCGCAGAAGCTGTACGGGCTGATTGGCTTGATTTCGCACTACTAGATGGCGAGTGATGACGTCCGATTGGCTAAAGACTGAGTAGTGCACGTCCACTTCAAGTTTGGTAACGGGATCGGCCAAGGTAACGACTAGGTGCTGGCTATCTGGCTCCGCACTTGCTGACGGTAAACCCTCGAGATCGGGTTTGCTGTCTAGTAGTTGGTGTGATTGGTAGAGTAAATCGGTGACACGTGAGCCATCGGCATATTCGACATGCAAAAGTGGATTTCGGTAGTCGCCTTTTCCGAAAGTAGGCACTTCAAGTCGGAAGGTGTTCAGTGTTTGCCCTGGGACATCCGCATAGTCTGTCGAAGAGCCCATTTTACTGTGGTAAATATGCTCAAGGGCATCGAAGTTGGGGCGGTGGTTGAGCCTATCTCCATAGTGAAGATGAACAAGGTGGCCGGTGCTCGTGACCTTGATTAAATAGCTGGAGCGCTTGGTTTGAAGGTGAAACTCTAATCCTTGGTCATTAATCGAAATCATTCAACCACCTATTTATGAAGGGCGCGCTTTGGCTAACGCGCGAATACAGATTTACGTTGGACAAGTGTCGGCGTGAACACAATCGGGTCATCTTCGATGGCATCGCCGCGAGAAAGTAGTAATGCTAACCTAGCGGCACGTTCGGCCATCATTGCGATTGGGTAGCGCACGGTTGTGAGGTGTGGGTGCACAAAGCGGGCGATTAAGCCGTCATCGAAACCAATAACAGAAATGTCTTTAGGTACCGAAATGGCATTATTTTCAAGCGCTTGAATTGCGCCTGCAGCCATGTAGTCGTTGTAGGTGACCACCGCAGTAATATCTAACGATTTAGACAGTAAATTGGTCATGGCGAGTTCGCCGCCATCACTGCTTGGCTCACCCGCTTCAATGTAGTTTTTGGAGAGCAGGATGCCATGATCTTCAAGTGCTGTACGATAGCCTTTAATACGCTGATGGGTATCTTCAATATCTTGGGAAGAAGCAATGCATCCAATATTGCGATGGCCTGACTTAATTAAATGCAGTGTAGCAAGATAAGCGCCGCGCTCATTGTCGAGTGAAATGCAGCGCGATTCGATTTCTGGAATAAAGCGGTTAATGATCACCAGCCCTTTCACTTCTTTGGCATAGTTGATGAGCTCTTCATCACGGAGCCCTTTTGCGTGCAGAATAATGGCTTCGCAGCGACTATTGATGAGTAACTCTAACGCGTGGCGCTCGTCGTCAGCATTGTGATAACCATTGCCGATAAGGATGTGTTTACCGGCTTCTCTGGCGACTTGATCGACCGATTTGATTAATGTGCCAAAAAACGGATCCGAAACGTCAGAAACCACGACGCCGATGGTATTGGTACTTTGGCTGACCAGCGCTCTCGCTGCCGCATTGGGGCGATAGCCCAACTTTTTCATCGCCGCTGACACTGAGTCGATGGAAGACTGGCTGGCTTTGGGCGATTTATTAATAACACGAGACACTGTGGCGACAGAGACTCCTGCTTCTTTAGCGACATCTTTTATGGTTGCCATGGGGCACCTTTTGCATTGGAACTATTACGATTGCTAGTATTAGAACTCGATTCATATAAGAGTTCAATTTGTATGTTTAACAGCACGTTGTGAGCATTTGAATCAGGTTTTATTTTCAAAGCTCACTCGCATTGTTTGCTATAAAGTCATTCGTTGACCGTCGGCATCAAACAAATGAATATCGTCATAGCTGCAGCTAATGGCGACTTCCTCAAACTTGTTTACAGCCTGATCGCCCGGCAGGTGAACTTTGAAACCATCGACACCAGAAGCTTGGCCAAACAAATACGTACTGTTGCCTAGCCTTTCGACGACTTCACTTTGGAATTCGAATCTAACCGGATTGTCGTGATTAAGCGTAAGGTGCTCTGGTCTGACGCCTAGGGTAAGCGTATCACCGGCTATTGGAGCTTGTTCTGCGGTTCTTGGTAACGTGAACTGCTCACCTTTCGCGGTTTTAACCGTAATCTCTTGCTCGTTCACTTGCTCAACATGAGCTGGAATGAAGTTCATTTTTGGCGATCCGATAAAGCCTGCGACAAACTCATTTTTCGGCGAGTGATATAACTCCAGTGGGCTACCGACTTGTTCAACTTGGCCATCTCGAAGCACCACAATTTTATCGGCCAGTGTCATTGCTTCCACTTGGTCATGGGTGACGTAAATCATTGTATTGGCAAGGTCTTGGTGCAGCTTGGCGATCTGCAAACGCATATCAACGCGAAGCTCAGCATCTAGGTTGGAAAGTGGCTCATCGAACAAAAAGACCTTTGGATTACGTACTATCGCGCGACCAATCGCAACACGCTGCCTTTGACCACCAGAGAGTTCTTTGGGTTTGCGCTTGAGAAGGTGTTCGAGTTGCAGTGTCTTGGCGGCATTTTGCACTTGTTTATGGATGTACTCTTTAGGGTGATTATTCATCTTGAGGCCAAAACCCATGTTCTCTTCAACCGTCATGTGCGGGTAAAGAGCGTAGGATTGAAACACCATCGCCACCCCGCGATCAGCAGGATCGACGTCGTTTACTTTTTCCTCATTGATGAAGATCTCGCCGTCACTGATCTCTTCTAAACCGGCGACTAGGCGCAGCAATGTCGACTTGCCGCAGCCCGATGGACCAACAAACACCACAAATTCGCCATCGTTAATGTCGAGATCGACGCCGTGAATGGTTTGTACCTTGCCATAGCGTTTGATGACTTGGTTTAAGCGGATGTCAGCCATAAGAACTCCTCGTTATGCAGACAAGTGGCAGCATGAAAAAGCGTGAATCCTCACGCCGGTTTTTGTGAATGCCAGATTTGTGAATACCATGACCATACGCGCTAATTGGCAACTTGTTAGCTGTCAAACCAAGAATAGTTGATCATGATCATAAAATGTTAACGACATTGAGTGAAAACTGTGGAAACGTTTACAGTTTTCATTTTGACCAGTACAACATTTCACCATGTTGGCTAATATTTGAGTGTATTTTCACTAAAACCCATCTAAAACAGTGCTTATTGTTGATGATTTCAGAAATCAATGACTGTTAACAATATGTTGCGATGGGGTAAGGGGTCACCTTGAAATGGAACAATCTGTGAAAACGGTATACCCACAAAATCAGCTACCGTCACAGCGACGCAAAAGTCGTATTAATACCCAAGTCGCGCCATGGATATTTTTGGCGCCAGCTATCCTAATTTTTGCTGTTTACGTCATCTATCCAATTCTGGACAGTATTTGGCTGAGCTTTTATGAATGGGATGGATTGGGTGAAAAAACTTGGGTGGGTCTCGACAACTATCGAGAGCTTTTTGACTCAGAAGCTTTCTATACTTCGCTTAAAAATAACTTTTTGTGGTTGGTGTTCTTTATGTTGGCACCACCCATTGGATTGGCTATTGCGCTCTTTCTCAATCAACAAGTAAGAGGAATTCGCGTAGTTAAATCTCTGTTTTTCTTCCCTTTCGTTATCTCTCAAGTGGTGGTGGGTCTCGTCTTTGCGTGGTTCTATGACCCTTCTTTTGGTCTGTTCAACATCGTACTTGGCTTTTTCGATATTGAAGCTATTGCGATTTTGTCCAACGAAGATTACGTGACCTACGGGATCATTGCCGCCGGTCTGTGGCCGCAGATTTCCTATTGCATGATCTTGTATCTCACGGGTCTGAATAACCTGGATCCAGAGCAGTTGGAAGCTGCGCGCCTTGATGGTGCCAAGAAACTGCGCATGCTTTGGTACGTGGTGTTACCTCAGCTTCGTCCAGCGACGTTTATCGCTATCGTGGTTACGGTCATCGGCGCACTTCGTTCGTTTGACCTAGTGGCGACCATGACGGCGGGTGGTCCGTGGGGGAGCTCATCAGTACTCGCTTATCAAATGTACGAAGAATCAATATTCAACTACCGCATGGGTTATGGCGCCTCGGTATCGGTTGTTCTGTTTCTGATTATGGATATCTACATCGCTTACTTCTTGTGGCGAATGCTAAGGAGTGAAAAATAATGTACCCACAACCGATAGAAAAATCTGGACGCTTTACCAATATCAGCTATCGAGTGGCGCTGCCTATTTCGATTGTGATGTGGCTGCTGCCGCTTATCGCGGTGATGATGACCTCGATTCGTTCAATGGAAGACATCAACAAAGGTAATTACTGGGGCTGGCCGAGTGATATCCAGTTTGTTGAAAACTACACGCAAGTGTTCACTGCAACGCCGATGGGGCAGTATCTGCTGAACAGTTTGATCATCACATTGCCCGCAGTTGCAGGCGCAGTGGCGCTGTCTACTCTGGCAGGGTTTGCGCTCGCGAAGTACAACTTCAAGGCCAACATCTGGATCTTTGCGATGTTCATTGCAGGTAACTTCGTTCCGTTCCAAATCCTGATGATTCCAGTGCGCGATCTCACCATTACCTTTGGTCTTTATGATACGCACTGGGCGCTAATCTTCTTCCACGTCGCGTTCCAAGCCGGGTTTTGTACTCTGTTTATGCGCAACTTTATCGTCGGTATTCCCGATGCCTTGATAGAGGCGGCGCGCGTTGAAGGTGTGAGTGAAATGAAAATCTTCTGGCATGTGGTGTTGCCGCTTGTCAGGCCGGCACTGGCTGCACTGTCTGTGTTGGTGTTTACCTTTATTTGGAATGACTACTTTTGGGCGCTGGTTTTGGTGCAAAGCGACGAAGTGCGCCCCGTAACGGCAGGATTGAGTGCATTGAAAGGGCAGTGGTTGGCGTCATGGCAGTTTATTTCTGCTGGTGCCGTCGTCGCTGCAATTCCTCCAGTGGTGCTGTTCTTTACCATGCAGCGTCACTTTATTGCTGGTCTAACGTTGGGAGCAACCAAAGGTTAATCCCGATTTAGCCGCACAATCAGTGCTGGTTGGTGACGACCAGCAAGCTATAACGATAACAATGGAGCCTGAGCGCAAGCTCGACAATAAGGATCTTACTATGAAAATTGTGAAACACCTCGCTGCTACCGCCATACTTGGCGCGTCCCTCTCAACAACCGCTTGGGCGGGCGAGTTAGTGATTAACTCGGATCAAGCAGACCCTGCACCAAAAGAAGCGTGGGCTGAAATCGTGAAACGATTTGAAGCTGAAAACCCAGACATTACGGTGAAGTACAACTTGTATGATAAAGAAGCGTACAAGACGACGATTCGTAACTGGCTGGTCACGTCTCCACCGGATGTTGTGTTCTGGTATGCGGGTAACCGAATGAAAACATTCGTTGATCGTGGACTATTGGAAGATGTAAGTGACATTTGGGCTGACAACAACATGGCTCAAGATTTTAAATCTGCAGCGCCAGCGATGACGGTAAATGGTAAGCAATACGGTGTGCCTTACACTTACTATCAATGGGGTGTGTACTACCGTAAAGACATCTTTGAGAAGTATGGTATCGCTGAACCAAAAACGTGGGATGAGCTAAAAGCTGCAGCTGCGACACTGAAGAAAAATGAAGTAGCCCCTTTTGCTATCGGTACCAAGTACCTATGGACAGCAGCAGGTTGGTTCGACTACATCAACCTACGTACCAACGGTCTTGATTTCCACATCGACTTGATGGACGGCAAAGTACCTTACACTGATGAGCGAGTTAAAAAGACTTTTGCAAATTGGGCTGAGCTGGTGGAGCCTGGCTACTACCTAGACAACCACGCGTCTTACTCTTGGCAGGAAGCGCAGCCGTTCTTGTATAACGGTGAAGCGGCTATGTACCTGATTGGTAACTTTATTGCGCCTAACTTCCCTGCTGAGCTTGATGGCAAAATGGGCTTCTTCCAATTCCCAGTTATCGATCCTGCTGTGCCAATTGCAGAAGATGCGCCAATGGATACCATTCATATCCCAACCAAAGCGAAGAACAAAGAAGATGCACGTAAGTTCCTAGCGTTTGTTGCCAAACCAGAGATCCAGCAGTTGGTGAATGATGTACTACTGCAAATCCCAACCAATAGCAAAGCCAAACCAGCTGATGATGAGTTCCTAAACATTGGCGTGCAAATGTTAGCAGATGCGAGCGGTACGGCGCAGTTCTATGATCGTGATACCGATCCTGCGATGGCGAAAGAAGGCATGAAGGGCTTCCAAGAGTTCATGGTAAAACCTGAGCGTGTGGATCAAATCCTAAAACGTCTTGAAAAAGTACGTCAGCGCACGTTTAAGAACTAATTTGTAAAGCGTTTAAATAACGATACCAATGAGCGTTTCCAAACCATTGGAGCGCTCTTTTTGTTTCAAAGCAGTTGTTAATGAAACCATAGGAAGTAGAGATGAGAACTTTTGCCCAAGTGATGGCGGCACGAGAGTGGGAAAATCAACACGTTATTCAGCGTAACGTACTGACCGCTCACGCGCCTTTGCATGCCTACAGCAGTATTGAGCAAGCTCGAGTTGGTAACGTATCAGACAATCAAGCCTCTCTTAATGGGCAGTGGCAGTTTACCTTGCTGACAGCGCCAGAGGCTATGTCAGAAGCCTTTACTGAGCCAGATTTTGATGATGCAGACTGGCATTCTCTTCCGGTTCCTTCTAACTGGCAATTGCATGGTTTTGATAAACCAATCTACACCAATGTGAAGTACCCATTTGTCGATAATCCTCCTTACGTTCCAGAGCAGAACCCAACAGGGGTGTATCGTAAAAGTTTTGATTATTCACCACGAGAAAACACGTCCACCACCATCACCTTTGATGGTGTGAACAGTGCATTCCATTTGTGGTGTAACGGACATTGGGTAGGGTATTCACAAGATTCTCGACTGCCGGCTGAGTTTGACCTTGGCCAGCATCTGATATCGGGTCGCAACCAACTAACCGTGATGGTGCTGAGATGGTCTGACGGCTCTTATCTTGAAGATCAAGATATGTGGTGGCTAAGTGGCATCTTCCGTGATGTTACTTTGCGCACGAAACCTATAACACATATAGCGGATGTGGAGACTGTCGCCAGTTTACAATCTGGTTATCGAGATGACCTGTTAACGGTGACGACGACGGTATCTTCGCCAAGCGACACACTTAAAGTGAACGTGGCAATATTTGATGCAGCAGGTAATGAAATAGCAGCTCAAACTCAGGCATTTGGCGTCGAATTTGTCGATGAAAAAGGTGCGTGGGACAACAAAGCGATTCATCGCTTGTCGGTAGCCGATGTGAAAGCTTGGAGCGCCGAAGCGCCCCATTTGTATCGCGTTGTCGTGTCACTCATTGATGACCAGAATCAGCTCATTGACTGCGAAGCCTATTCGGTTGGTTTTCGCAATGTCGAAGTCTTAAATGGCCAGCTCTGCGTCAACGGTAAACCGCTGCTTATTCGTGGCGTCAATCGTCATGAGCATCATCCAGAGCTTGGGCATGTCATGACTCGCGAGGCGATGATAGAAGACATCAAACTCCTAAAGCAAAATAATTTTAACGCGGTACGTACCGCGCACTACCCCAACCATCCGATGTGGTATCAACTGTGTGATGAGTTTGGGCTGTATTTAGTCGATGAAGCCAACATAGAAACCCATGGCCAAGTGCCGATGTGCCGTTTGTCTGATGACAGCGAATGGCTGAACGCTTATATGCGACGCATGGTGAATTTGGTCGAGCGAGATAAAAACCACCCGTCTGTGATTGTGTGGTCGCTTGGCAATGAATCGGGCATCGGCGGCAATCATCATGCAATGTATCAATGGGTTAAACAGCGTGACCCATCGAGGCCAGTGCAGTATGAAGGCGGCGGTGCGATGACGGCGGCGACGGACATAATTTGTCCCATGTACGCGCGCGTAAATTGGGACTTGCCTGTGGTTGGGCATCAGCCAGAAGTGACTCCGCGTATCGGCATCAAAAAGGCCATAGCGCTACCAAATGAATCACGGCCGTTGATCCTATGCGAGTATGCCCATGCGATGGGTAACAGTTTGGGAAGTTTTGTCGACTATTGGCAAGCGTTTCGTGACCATCCAAGATTGCAAGGCGGCTTTATTTGGGATTGGGTCGATCAAGGCCTGAGCAAAGTGGATGACAAAGGGCGTCTTTACTGGGCGTACGGCGGCGACTTTGGTGATGAAATTAATGATCGCCAGTTCTGTATCAATGGTTTGATATTCCCAGATAGAACGGTGCATCCTGCCTTGTTTGAAGTGAAAAAAGCTCAGCAATATTATCAGTTTAATCTGGTTAGTGAGCAGCCACTTACTATCGAAATAGAGAACGAAAACTTGTTTGTTGCCAGTGACAATGAAGTACTTTGCTGGCAACTGCTCCAAGATGGCATGCTGAGTACTTCTGGCGAGATGTCCATGACAATTCAGCCTGGGCAGAAACAGCAGATCATCCTATGTGAGGTTATCGATAAGCAGCCTGGCGGCGAGTACCACCTAAATCTAGAAACTAGACTGAATGAAAAAACGCGGTGGGCAGAGGCGGGTCATATCACTTCGATTGAGCAAATAGAACTGCAAACGCTACCGATGCTTGTGATACCTCAAACGCCACCAATCACCAAGTTAGAACTGGAGGAAACTGAGCAGATTCTCTCGGTAGTGAGCGATGATATCGCCTTTGGATTTGATAGTGCTAGCGGCTATCTCGTTAGCTGCAAAGTTCGCGGTGTTGAGAAGCTAACGCAGCCGATTCAAGACAACTTTTATCGAGCTCCTATCGACAACGATATCGGCACTAGTGAAGCCAACAAACTTGATCCCAACTCTTGGTTTGCCCGCTGGCAAACCGCAGGCTTGGCGAACTTAACTCGCGAGTGTCATTCCTTCGATTATTACGAGGCTGAGGGTGGTGTCGATATCACCTGCGTAGCCATTTATAGCAACGATCAGCCACCAATCATTTGCAGCACTTGGCGTTACCACATTAATAGCGAAGGTCAGTTGACTGTGGACGTAGATGTCGCGTTCGCGAAAGGCTTACCACCAATGCCAAGAGTGGGGTTGGAGCTCGGGCTATATCATCAGCCACAAGATGACACCCAAGTTGAGTGGCTTGGACGTGGGCCGCATGAAAACTACCCTGACCGAATTGGATCAGCGCACTTTGGTCGCTATCAACAGCCACTGTCTAGCATGCATACTGACTATATTTTCCCATCGGAAAATGGTCTGCGCTGTGATAGCCGTGAGTTAAAGGTTGGAAGTTTAACGGTGAAGGGCAAGTTTCATTTTTCTGTCAGCGAGTTCAGCCAACATAGTTTAGCTAATGCTAAGCACACTAACGAGCTTGAAAAAGATGGCTGCTTGTATGTGCGCGTCGATGGTTACCACATGGGCGTAGGAGGCGATGACTCTTGGACACCAAGCGTCCACAAGGCTTATCAGCTTAGCGAGCAACGCTATCGATATGAGGTAACACTAAGATTTGGTTCCTAACTTGATGGTTTGTAATCGTTTCCAATTATATAACAGCGCCTACTAGTAATATCAAGGCGATAACGTCTTAGTGTGTTGTATTTTAAGACTATCCTTGATGAAAGTTATGTGTAAACGTTTCCATTGTCGCGAATTGGATCACGGATCGAGCGAGACAAAGCTTGATAAGATGTTCAGCGGCGGGCAATTAACCTATAGAGAAAAGCTATGATCGACATTCAGTTTGACCCAGTGGATCATCCACATCGTCGTTACAATCCACTGACCGGGCAGTGGATTTTGGTATCACCACATCGTGCAAAGCGTCCTTGGAGTGGTCAAGACGAAAATCCTGCTAAGCAACAGTTGCCGAGCTTCGATGAAAACTGCTTCTTGTGTCCTACCAACGCTCGTATTTCTGGTGATGTGAACCCGGATTACCAAGGTACTTACGTGTTTAGCAACGATTTCGCGGCACTAATGCCTGACTCTCCCGATGCACCGCAATCCGACAACCCTTTATTTAGAACGCAAGGGGTACGAGGTTTAAGCCGAGTGATTTGCTTCTCTCCTGATCACAGTAAAACTTTGCCTGAGCTCAGCGTCAGTAAAATCCGTGGCGTTATCGATACCTGGAATGAGCAAATTGAAGAGCTAGGTAAAGATTACGTTTGGGTGCAAGCGTTTGAGAACAAAGGTGAAACCATGGGATGCTCACAGCCGCATCCCCACGGCCAGATTTGGGCGAACAGCTTTTTGCCAAACGAAATCGAGCGCAAAGATAAGCACTTACGAGAGTACTTTGAGCAATATGGCTCGAATCTGCTGGTCGATTATGTGGAGGCAGAGCGACAAGACGGTTCAAGAACCGTGGTTGAAACCGAGCATTGGCTTGCTGTTGTACCTTACTGGGCAGCATGGCCGTTTGAAACCATGTTGCTACCCAAAACGCATGTTCGCCGTATGAGCGAACTCAGCGATGAGCAGCGAGATGATTTGGCGGTGGCGATGAAAAAACTGACCAGCCGCTATGACAACTTATTCCAGTGCTCTTTCCCATACTCCATGGGCTGGCACTTCGCGCCGTTCTTTGAAGCCAGTGAAGATATTGAGCACTGGCAGTTACATGCCTTGTTTTATCCGCCACTACTGCGCAGCGCAACAGTGAGAAAGTTTATGGTGGGCTATGAAATGCTCGCCGAATCACAGCGTGATTTGACGGCAGAGCAAGCGGCTGATCGGCTGAGAGCGTTGAGTGATGTGCATTACAAAGAGCAGTAACCACCCTATTTTAAACGGCGGCTGACGCTGCCGTGATTAGCCAAGGATTGAGGGCGTATTATGTCTGAATTAATAACTAACGTGAAAAGCGTGTTTAAACAGGTGCTGGATTATCAACCGACCCATATTATTCAAGCGCCTGGACGAGTGAACCTAATTGGCGAACATACCGATTACAATGATGGCTTTGTGCTGCCCTGTGCCATTAACTACCAAACTGTGGTCGCTGCTGCAAAGCGCGAAGATAACCTCATTCGTTTGGTGTCGGTCGATTATGGCAATGATACCGATGAGTTTGACCTCTCCAAACCGATCGAGTTTTTGCCGGGAAAAATGTGGGCAAACTACATTCGTGGTGTAGTGAAATTCTTGCTCGCGCGGGGCTACACCTTCAGCGGCGCTGACATTTGTGTTACGGGCAATGTTCCTCAAGGCGCGGGACTGAGTTCTTCTGCGGCTTTGGAAGTGGTGATTGGGCAGACTTTCAAAACACTTTACGATCTCGATATCAGCCAAGCGGAAATCGCGCTCAATGGTCAGCAAGCTGAAAATGAGTTTGTCGGCTGCAACTGCGGCATTATGGATCAAATGATTTCCGCCAAAGGCGAGCAAAATCACGCCATGTTGCTTGATTGTCGAACGCTAGAATCGGAAGCGGTGTCGATGCCAGAAGCAATGGCGGTGGTCATCATCAACTCCAACAAGCAGCGCGGTCTTGTCGACAGTGAGTACAACACAAGACGTCTGCAGTGCGAAAAAGCCGCTCAGGTATTTGGCGTCAAAGCGCTGCGGGATGTGAGTATTGAAGAGTTCAATCAAAACCAACAAAGCTTAGAAGACGTCGTTGCTAAAAGAGCGCGCCACGTTATCACTGAAAATGACCGAACTCTTGAGGCTGCGAAGGCATTGCGAGCTCAAGACATGAAACGTTTGGGCGAGCTCATGGCCGAATCACACGCTTCGATGCGTGATGATTTTGAGATCACCGTGAGCGAAATAGATTGCTTAGTTGACATTGTCAAAGATGTGATTGGCGACCAAGGCGGCGTGAGAATGACTGGTGGCGGCTTTGGCGGCTGTATCGTTGCACTGATCCCACCAAGTCTAACCGATGCCGTTGAGCAAACTGTGACCGCGAAGTATCAAGCAGCCACTGGATTGCAAGCATCGATTTATGTTTGCCAAGCAAGTGCAGGGTCAGGTGTTGTAGAAGTGCTTGAACATTGAGAATGACTGACTTTGAGATAAGAGGATTGCGATGACAGCCATAATGAATGGACTTGCAGCAGACGGCAAACCACCTTCACTTTACACCTTGTCGAATGCTTCTGGAATGGAAGTAACGGTGATGGATGTTGGTGCGACATGGCTCAGCTGTAAGCTCCCTATCGACGATGAAAAACGAGAAGTGCTGTTGGGCGTTGAGACGATGGAGGACTTTGCGCGTCAAAAGGTCTTCTTAGGTGCGACAGTCGGCCGCTTTGCCAATCGAATCGCTGGTGGAAGGTTTAAGATTGATGGCCACGAGTTTCAAGCCGCGACCAACCAATCAGGCAACAGTTTACACGGCGGCTTGGATGGCTTTGATAAGCGCCGTTGGAGTTTGGTTGAGAAGAGTGATAACAGTGTTAAGCTCAGTTTAGTTTCAGCCGATGGTGACCAAGGGTTCCCCGGCGAGCTAATGGTGAGTGTCCGCTATAGCCTTAGTGAACAAAACCAAGTACTTATTGACTACAGTGCGACAACAACTGCGGCAACGCCGGTGAACCTAACCAATCACGCTTACTTTAATCTTTTGGGTGCTGAGTCTGAAGAGGATATCTTAGGTCATAGCTTGCAGATACGTGCTGCGCACTATTTGCCGACACAAGCGGATGGTATTCCTTTTACAGAACCAGAGGCTGTCGCGGGGACCAGTTTCGATTTCAATATGACCAAGCCCATTTCGACCCATCTATTGGCCGATGAGCAGCAACGACAAGCAAATGGGTATGATCATTGTTACGTTTTAGAGAGCCAAGGTAACGAGCCGGTGGCGCGTCTCGTCTCTCCAGACAGTCGTGTTGAAATGAGCGTCTTCACGACGAAACCAGGAATGCAGCTGTATACGGGTAACTGGCTAGCGAATACACCTAATCGCCTAGGCGGACTATACAAAGATTATCAAGGGGTTGCGTTGGAAACTCAGTTCTATCCAGACTCGCCCAATCGCGACTGGAAAGAGTCAGATGCGATTCTACGACCTGGCAATCAGTATAAGCACAGTACAAGTTACGAGTTTGCCATCAAATAAACTCGACTATAAATGCCCAGTCTTGACGTAAATAAGCGCACCATCTTCTTTGGTGAAGGGGGTGTGCTTGCTAAGGTGAGGACTGCGAATCCAAGTGCCTTTAGGGTATTCACCATGCTCGTCATAAAAGGTGCCTTCTAGTACCAATATTTCTTCTCCGCCCCAATGTTGGTGAGCATTGAACTGGGTATTGGGCGCCCATTTAACTAGCGCAACATGCTCAGCTTCAAACTCATGTAGCGGCATCACGGTGAGTCCGTCGACCAATCCTCGATACCATGACTGCTTTAATGTATTGATGCAAAACTGAGCTTGGTCTTGCTCATGGAACTGGTGCAGTTTGACGAAGATAGTCGCACCGTCAGAGCCAATTTTCGGCGTATGTGCGCTGCCAATGGGATTACGGACATAGCTGCCTGCTGGGTAGTCGCCGTGCTCATCGGAAAAGGTGCCTTCCAAAACGTAAAACTCTTCACCGCCGCTGTGGGTGTGTGCTGAAAACGCGCTGTTTGGCTCATAGTGTACAATGGACGTCACACGTCCCACTTCATCACCAATGCGGTCTAAACGCATGCGACTTACGCCGGGCATAGGAGAGTCAACCCACTGGTAGTCAGTTGGTCGTATCACTACGCGCTGGTCAAAATCGGCGTTGATTAGAGTTTCCATGCTTTGCTCTACTAGTTTGAATCTCGACGATTTGATACGTTAGGGCGTTTGCCTAGCGATCAGTTTTAATGATCTTAGCATTGAATCTTAGGTTCGTGGCATCTGTATGTGTGAATCAATTAGCACGTCAATCGGGAAATTAATCTTTCTCGTCTTAGCTCCAATATCTCTTCAATCAACTTTTCTTGTGCATTGATGCCAAAATGTTCAGCGTAGCGTTTTACCTTCTGAATTTGGCTCGGGTCGAGTTGATAGACTTCGCGTTTAAGCCTTGAGCGTGCCTCACTTTTTATCAAGCCTTGTGATTGCATCAGACGCACGATAGTGGCGTCCATCGGGTGTTTGTGTTGTTGCATAGCGTTTGATTAACTGACCGAATGAAGGTGGTTTCGTTTGAGTGTCGCGATGCAAGATAGTGACAAAGTGTGACAGCTTTATTGCAAAGTGTTGAATAAGCATTTGGGTTTTGAAAGAGGTTCTGAGTTGTTGCATCTCGTGGAGTTAAGGAGCGATGAGTGACAAAACAGGATTCAAGCGAGCTTTGTTCAATAATTGAACTTATTTCCAACTAATAATTAACTCATTATAAATTTGCATTTATTTTGTGAAATCTCCCGCATCTGATCATTATTATTGACCTATTGCCTGATAACCTGCCTTTAGGCTGCTAGCATATTTTTAGCTACTAAATAACGAAATGGTTTCTATTCGCTCTTTTTTAGCTCGTGAAACAGAAAGATATTCTCTTTAGAAAGGTAAAAATATGTTTAGGATGAACAAGGTCACGCTCTCTATAGCGTGCCTAGTGTTTAGCAGCCATGTGTTTGCTGCTGAACCTTATGATGCCACGCAGTCGTACTCTGGTGGTAGTCAAGTAACGGTGGATGGCACCACCTATGAGGCTAAGTGGTGGGTTGGGGCAGGTCAAAGCCCAACGGACACCTATGCCAATGAATGGGATTCTCCATGGAAAGTGGTCAGTAGCACCAATCCGTCACCAGAACCAACCCCTGATCCTTCTCCTGAACCAACTCCAGATCCAACGCCTGAGCCAACACCAGACCCTGGCACTCCTCCTCCAAGTGGTGCGTGTGCTGACTTCAATGTTTACCCAGATTGGACGCAAGGAAACCACGCTACAGCTGGCGACATTATGGTCAACGAAAATGTAGCGTATAAGGCCAACTGGTGGACGTCTTCCATTCCGGGTAGCGATAGCAGCTGGGCAACACATCTAGATTGTGGTGGTGCCTCTTCTGAGCCAAGTGCAAAACTTACTTTGCCAAACCCTCTTGATCCGGTGAGATTGGAAGTCGCTGGATGGCCAAGCCATTTGGTAGTCACAAGTCCTGCTTCTCTTGATGCGCCTGCGAGTCAATATTTTGCAACCAATAGTAGTCAGGACCTGGCAGACGTCGCTAAGTTGACCAATGCCTTTGTTACACTCATTCAAATCGCTGAAGCGGCGGGTGGCAGCTCGATTGTACTCACATCGGATGTTCTTGACTTGGCGACGGCTGACAAAGGGCAAGCGCTTGGCTCTGTAGCAGTCAAACAAGCACTTACAGCGGCGGTGGCATCAACCGCCAGCGCGATTGATGCGAGTGCCATTAGCGCACTGACTGATGATGTTAATGGCTGGGCACAGGCTCATAACCTTATTATTTCCACTTTAGCGCCTCAGGCGACCTTTGGCTGGACATTAACTATTGGTGACTTTGCTTACAACTCTCACTCAGGTAAGCGTGCGGTTTGGAATGCGGCCTCTTCATCTTCTGCAGATTTGCTATCAAGCTTTACACTTTATGACGCAGGCTCGACAAATAAAGCGGACTTTATTGCCTTTACTAAGTCGGCTGACACGCCTGCGTTATCTGATGAGCAGTGGTACTACGCTTTAGAGTATGTGAAGCAAGTCTCTGATCATATCCGTACCCCTGCGTTGTTAACCTCCATGCCAACGTCGCAAACGGTGAATTACTTCATGGGGGACTTGTCCAAACAAGGTCAGCTTCGTAAGGCAGCGCATAGCAATGTGTTTGCGATTTTGTTTGATAGTGAAACTGTCGAACTTACCAATAAGATTGAGCAGTACCAAACCGCTAAGTTGCCGCTTTACTACGTGGGAGAGAGCATCACCAATGGTCCTCTTACCCGTATCGCTGCACTTAACAGCGAGCTGGCGAGTGCGGAAAATGCAATGAACAATCAAGCATTCTTGTATGAGGTGTCGCAAGGTAACTGGTCACCGTCGACTGTGTATAAATGGGCGGACTTCCTAGCAGGGCTCAACTCTATGCACAACGTCGGTGTGGCGGGCAATACATTCTGGCTACTGGACGAGACGGCTGATGACGCGACCAATGCTAAATACGCTAAAGTTGCGATTGCCGCTTTCCTATCACAAAGTATGCAAGAGACCATTCGTTACAACGCCTGTGATGAAAACAACTGGTCAGAAGTTAGATACGGCGCTGCGGTTAACTACCCTATGACGGCAAGTTGTGGTCAATTGGGTCAGAAGTATGCCGATTACGGGATGGACCCCGTGACGGGTATTGATCATCCATACTCATGTCCGCGCGATCCTAAGATGGAAGTCAGTGCACTGACCAATGCCAAATGGTACGGCGCACCTGCTCCGATTTTCGCAGCGCCAGACTCTGTTCTTGCCGAGAAAGGCCTGCTAGTGAACGGTAACGTTGGTCGTTGGACTAACGATGGTCACTGCATGGAAGTCCCATCGACGGTGGATAGCTCACAGCAAGTGTGGGAGCGTGCTGACTGTAAAGTTTACGAAGGCCAGAAGGCCGGCAAGTTTATCTGGGATGGAAGCGATACGACTGGAACGGTTGAAGGCTGTGGTTGGTGGGGACGTGGCGTTATTCAAACCACTGGTCGCCAAAACTTCGGTACGCTTAACCACTTTATGGGACGCTCGCATGTTGACCCAGATACCGTAGGCACTACTGTGAATGGTGTGGTGGTGGAAGCACCTCCTGCTAATCCTCTTTATGCTGATTTAGATTTCTGTTCAAACCCAGGCTTAATTTGTAGCTCAGAAGAGAATCGCGAAATCAAATGGATTGCGGGCCTGTTCTACTGGGTCTCTTCGGTTCAAACTTACAATGATGAAGATGGTCCGTACGCGGCTTGGAACTATCATACTGAGCTTAAGAAATACGTAGACGGTGGAATGCAAGGCACTGAGTTTATCGATGCGGTGTCAGGTATTGTTAACCGTGGCTGTCCTGATAGTACTTGTCCGGTGAGTGGTAAGGTTCACGCGGTGAAAGAGCGTCAGGACAACTTTAAGCTGGTATTGCAAACGCTAGGGTTGAATCCACAATAAGGATTCATATTAATCAAAGGCTTCCATTTGGAGGCCTTTTTTAGTTCTCGTCGGTAACCAATTCGCTATAACCCGTATTTGCATCATACTCTCGAGCAAAGCGGCGCTTTGGATAGCGATGAATCAACAGCTCTGCTGTTGTATCTATGATGCTTCCTTCGAGAAGGTGTCCACCCAAGACCTCTCCACGTTTGTTGGCAACTGAAATATGAATGTGTTGATGATCTGGGGTGAGCGTGCCCATTATCGAGACGATCTCTAATGGCTCCTCAAGTAGCAAGGTTCTCTCTGCACCTGCAAGGCGAAGGTGTACTTTCGATAGACAACCAACACAAGAAGCAATAGAGCCAGCGGTTAAGTTGTGCTGGAGAATAAGTTCAGCAATGGCAAGTTTTAGATCTTGACCGCGAGTCAGTCGAGTAGCAATAAGTAATATCGTCATGGTTAACGTTTTAGTGGCCTCTAAACAGACAAGACTGTAGCAATTCTTGGCGGTAAAAACACCACCAAACGTTGAACGTACAGATGCTAGCAATACCACTGTGTGTGCCATATGGGTCACAAAACGCACTCTTTTTAGAGTAAAGGTTCCAGTTCAGGTCTATGGTTACAGATCAGCATTCAAAGATGAGTAATAACATGTACCCTTTTTTAAGACTGGCCAAGACCATTTTTCAATCTAATAAGAAGCCAGCCATCAGTTATACCCAACAAGATGAAATCGAATTTCGTTGTCACCCATGGGACATAGATATGTTCATGGAGATGAACAACGGCCGCATTCTTACCCTTTATGATTTGGGACGCACGGCGTTATCGGTCAAGTGTGGATTGATGCGTACTCTCAAACAAAACCGTTGGGGTTTAGTGGTCGCCGGAAGTTCGGTTCGCTATCGTAAGCGCGTGCGTATGTTCGACAAAATCACTATGAAAACCCAGTGTGTTGCTACTGATGACAAATGGTTCTATCTTGAGCAGTCGATGTGGGTGAAAGGACACCCTTGTTCTTCAGTTTTGATTCGTGCAGGTGTCACCTCGAAAAATGGCATTGTACCTCCTCAGCAAGTGATTGATGCTGCGGGCGAACAGCCAATGACAAGTGATATTCCAATGTGGGTGCAAGAGTGGATAGATTCGGAGCAGCATCGTCCATGGCCGCCAACCGCTTACGAAGGTGTGGGTGATTCACAAGTTCAAGTGAGCGAGCAGTAAAAGCCAGTAGACTGGCCTTTTTCTATTTGACTAGTCTGTTCAGCTATGTGGCGTCGCTTTGATTCTCAGGGGACGCTCTCTGAAAGGCGTCGAGCTCATTAAGCCTGCCCGCTATTTCATCTATGTTCGGGTAGGTCGACATATCGACACCGAAGCGCTGAGCGTTGTATACCTGCGGCACTAAACAGACATCAACAAGACTCACTTTATTTCCAACACAATAGTCACCACGAATCGGTGTCAGTTTTTGCTCTAGTGCGCTAAAGCCTTTGCTAATCCAATGTTGCATCCAGCGCACTTTATCTTGCTCATCGATCTCAAACTGTTGGTGTAAGTGTTGAATCACTCTCAGGTTGTTGATTGGATGAATGTCGATTGCAATGTCCTGCGCCAGTGCTTTCACCAGATAACGCTGCTTACCCTCACTCGGTGTCAATCTTAGTCCTGGATAGCGTTCATCCAAGTAATCGATGATGGTCAGTGATTGATTGAGTGTGATTTCACCATCAACCAGTAGTGGCACCAGTTCATTCGGGTTGAGTGCGGTGTAGTCGGGCGAGTGTTGTTGCCCCCCATCTTTGATGAGATTTATCGGTACGGACTGAAACGAAATGCCTTTTAGGTTTAACGCTATCCGTACCCGATAAGCGGCCGATGACCGCCAGTAGTCATACAGAATCAAATCATGACCCTTAATATTTCTCGACTGTTTGCTCAATCGCGCCAAAGATAGATTGGCCACTATCATCCAGCATTTCTATTTTGATGCTGTCGCCAAAGCGCATAAATGATGTGGTTGGTTGACCATCGCGAATAGTTTCAATCATTCGTCTCTCTGCAATACATGAATATCCAATGCCACCTTCTTCAATGGATGTGCCGTATTCGGTGCCTTGCTTGTTCGAGACTGTGCCAGAGCCGACGATGCAGCCAGCTGACAACGGTCTTGTTTTCGCTGCGTGGGCAACGAGTTCGGCAAAATCGAATGTCATATCAACGCCCGCATTTGGGTGCCCGAATGGTTCACGGTTGTAGTGCGAGATCAGTGGCAGGTGAACCTTACTGTCGCGCCATGCTTTGCCAAGTTCGTCGGGCGTGATAGCAACTGGCGAAAATGCCGATGAAGGTTTGGATTGAAAGAAGCCGAATCCTTTAGCAAGCTCTCCTGGAATGAGTCCACGCAATGACACGTCATTGACGAGCATTAGCAGTCGGATTGAGTCGTGCGCTTGCTCGGAACTTGCTCCCATCGGGACGTCATCGGTAATGACGGCGACTTCGCCCTCAAAGTCGATGCCCCACTGTTCACTTTCCATAGCAATAGGTGCGCGCGGTGCCAAGAAGGTGTCGGAACCACCTTGGTACATAAGAGGGTCGGTCCAAAAGCTCTCTGGTATTTCTGCGCCGCGTGCTTTGCGAACCAGTTCTACGTGATTGACATAAGCCGAGCCATCCGCCCATTGATAGGCGCGCGGCAGAGGAGACTCGCATTGTGACTGCTCAAATGGCATGGTTTGCATCAAAATGCCTTGGTTAAGGCCAAGGTAAACTTCGTTGAGAAGAGGCTCAAGTTGCTGCCAGTTATCGAGAGCGGCTTGCAGAGTTGAGGCTATTTCAGGCACGGCAATACATTGGCTGAGGTCGCGACTGACGACAACCAACTGGCCGTCGCGGGTGTTGTTGTTAAGTGTTGCTAGTTTCATATCAATTCCCTGCTTTCCAGCTGTAAACGTATTCGCGGTTTTCCACCGCCTCGGCTTCGACACTGTGCTTGAGCGCATTGCGCGTATCTATCATTACTGCGACTTCATCGGTAAAGGTTTTCTTAGCTTCCAGCCCGGCTTTGAATGCTTTAGGGTGTGGCCCGTGTGTGAACCCAGCAGGGTGGAACGTCATCATGCCCGCTTCGATGTTATCTCGACTGAAGAAGTCCCCAGCGTGGTAAAACAGCACTTCATCGTAGTCATCATTGTTGTGGTAGAACGGAACTTTCAGTGCACCGGGATCGCTCTCAATAGGTCTTGGTACGAAGGTGCAAACCACAAACCCATTGCCGACGAACGTCGTATGCGCTGAAGGTGGTAAGTGATAGCGATGAGACATCAGCGGTCTGATGTCTCGCCAGTTGAGCTTAAGTACCGATAAGTCTCCGTGCCAGCCAATCGCATCCAGTGGGTTAAACGGATAAGTGATGGTGTTGATTTTGTTGCCGCGCTTGAGTGAAACCGTGGTTTGCTCTTCACTGTATTGCGCCTTGAAGCGTTCATTAATCGCAGGTGCTTCAAGTATCGCTGGGTCAAATACGGCGTGCTGACCAACGATGCCTTTTTCTGGAAGTGCGTAGGCTGAGCCGGTGTTTTCTATCATTAAGATGAACATCGGCGCTTTAGGTTCTAGTCGCCAGTTGGTTGAGCGAGGGATCAGTACGTAATCGCCTTCTTCAATTTTAAGATGGCCATAGTCACAATAAAGATCTGCGCTGCCTTGGTGAATGAATAGCAGTTCATCACCGTCGCCGTTACGAGCAAGACCTGACATTTTTTCTGCTAGCTTCCAGACTCGCACTTTACATTCGCGATTTTCCAATATGCTCGGGGCAGACCAAGGCGATGATTGTTGAGCAGACTCAACATGGTTGAGATTATAGGCACGAGGCTTGAGATCGCCTTCCCATTCAGTCCATCCAGTTGGTGCATGCTGGTGGTGAAAGTGGCTAGCAGGGCCAAAGAAACCTTCTCGACCTGCTTCTCGCTCATAAATCGCCTCGTCAGGAAAGTCGGCATGAGCCTGCTTCGAATAGGTTCCCTCGCGGTGAGGGAACGTTGGCCATTTACGCATTATCGGTTACCTCGTTTAACACGCCGCGGCGGATCTGATCTTCTTCAATCGACTCAAACAGCGCTTTAAAGTTGCCTTCCCCAAAGCCTTCATTGCCTTTGCGCTGAATGATTTCGAAGAACACAGGACCAATGACGGTTTGAGTAAAGATCTGCAATAAAATGCCATCCTTCATTGGTGCACCATCGATAAGAATGCGCAGATCTTGCAGGCGGCTTACATCCTCGCCATGACCTTTGACTCGTGCGTCGACTTTTTCGTAGTAGGTATCTGGAGTTGGCATAAAGTCCATGCCGCGATCACGCAGTGTTTGTACGGTCTGATAGATATCGTCAGTGGTCAGTGCGATGTGCTGGATACCTTCGCCGTTATACTCACGAATGAATTCTTCGATCTGCGATTTGTCGTCTGAAGATTCGTTGATAGGGATGCGGATTTTGCCACAAGGCGCGGTCATCGCACGGCTAACAAGCCCTGTGAGTTTGCCCTCGATGTCGAAGTAGCGGATCTCTCGGAAGTTGCCAATACGCTCATAGAAACCCGACCACACATCCATGTTACCTTGCTTAACGTTGTGAGTTAGGTGGTCAAGCTCGTAAAGCCCCACGTCTTGCTCGGCTAGGCGTTTTTGGGCATCTGGATAGAACTTAAAGTCCACATCGTAGATGCTGCTGCTTCCGTAGCGGTCAACGAAGTAGAGCAGACTCTCACCGATGCCGTAAATGGCAGGAATGCTTAGCTCCATAGGACCGATTTCGGTGACATATTGCTCTCCCCCATTTTCTAGAGCATGTGCCATCGCTTTCGCGGCATCTTCCACTCGAAACGCCATACCACAAACCGAAGGGCCATGAATGCGCGCAAACTCTTCTGCTTGGCTGTGTGGCTGTGCGTTGACGATAAAGTTGATGTCTCCTTGACGATATAACCAAGCTTCTTTTGAGCGGTGCTTAGCAATCTCAGCAAACCCTAGCGAGTCAAAGAGGCGTTTTAGATCGTTAATACCATCGTCAGTCGCTGCTGTGTATTCAACGAATTCAAAGCCATCGGTTCCAAGAGGGTTGAAGTTGATAGTCATGGTCATTTCCTTTTGATAGTCAGACGGTCTCCTTCGTTGGAAGACCTTGTTGTAGGGTATTGAGTTAAATTTGAGCAAAGTTGAAGGAAAAGGGAATAGGGTCAAAGCGTTAGACAAAAATGCAGTTAGTGAATTGATTGCGTAACAAATTTGCTACAAGTCGTTTTGTGTGATTGGTGTTGAGTATTAATGATGATTAATATATTGAAGTTAAAGGAAATAAAATATTAGGTAGAGAGGGGCGCAGAAAAGAGGGGTGTAAATGAAATGTTAAAAAAGTAAAGCTTATTGTACACCTCAGTCGTAAAGTGGGAACCCCATTCAACTAGGGGGCAAGCGCCAAAGGATCAAAAAGTGGAGCCGTTTGTTTGCCTCCACTTTTTTCGTGCTGTTTGTGCGAGTCTCTACGCTAATTTAAGCGTTTCACTGCTCATTCGATTCATGTAACTGTTCACTGCAAATGCAAGTCCAACTGTCGCAATCGCCCATAACCAGATAGGTAGTACACCTGTTGATATCGCATAACCAATCGCTGTCGCGGTGATCACGCCAATGAAGCCAGGGATCAGGAAGCTGTGGTTAAGTATGTACTTACCAATCTTAGTGGTACCAGAGCGGTCAAAAGTAATCGCTGCCAGATCAGATGGGTAGAATGGGAAGAAGTAGTAAGCGTAACAAGCGGGAAGTACGCCAATAAGGACTTCTGCTGGAATGCCTAGTGCAAAACCTAAAGGTAGCATAATAGTCAATACGGCAGCTTGGCTCTTAAGGAACACAGAAGAAACGTACATGGCGATTGCGAAGGTCCAAGGGTGCGACTTCACGACGTCTTCAACGAGGCTGATGATGTAAGGCTTGTTGTAAGCAATGATGGTGTCACTCATCCAGGCAATACCAAAGATGATGATGACCGCACTCATACCGGCGATAAACACGTTGGTGTTGACGATTTTTTTAGGATCAACATTGGTGGTTAGTAAGATTATAGCGCCGACAGAGAGCATCAAGAACTGCAACGCGGTCGACGTTTTTACGCCATCAGGCAGCAGACCCAGATCTTTACCAAACATAGCAACGCAAATCACCGTCAAAATACCGAGTAAGAATACGGTTAGGCCGCGTTTTGCCGTTTGATTCTCTTTGATGCCAGCATCACCTGTGCTCTCTTCACTGGTGTCGATAAGCTGCGCTTTGAATTGTGGATCTTTCATGCGCTCCAAAAACTCCGGATCGTCATTCAAATCTTTACCACGCTTTAAGCTCCAAGTTGCAGCAATCAATACACCCGTTAATGTCGCAGGAATGGTCACCATTAACACTTGACCCAAAGAGATGTCTAGGTGGTTGGTCGCAGCCGTTGCCATAACTACCGCCGCTGCCGCTGCAATAGGGCTAGCTGTGATGCCCATTTGAGAGGCGATGGTCGCAATAGCCATAGGACGCTCTGGACGAATACCACGCTTAATACTGACGTCATAAATAACCGGCAGCAGTGGATACACCGAGTGACCCGTACCGACCATGACTGTTAGTGAATAAGTACACAAAGGTCCTAAGAAGACGACTTTAGATGGGTGCTTACGAAGCAATTTCTCAGCGTATTGGACGAGTAGTTTTAGGCCGCCTGTTGCCTCAAGTGTTGCTGACGCCGCAACAACCGCAAGAATGATGAGCATAACGCCAATAGGGGGCGTACCGGGAGCAATGCCAAAGAAGAAACTAAGTATGGAAACGCCTAATCCACCAAGTAGACCGAAGGCAATCCCACCATAGCGAATACCGACAAAAATGACTGCCAGAAGCAGCAGCATGTGAACATAAAACATAACAACTCCTTTTAATAGCGACAGAGTTATCATGCTCCCGTATGCAGTGCTAAATACTGATCTAGATTCGGAAAATCTTGTAAATTCGAATGGGTGTGTAAAATTGTACACAGGGTCACATTGTTGCGAGTGAGATCAACATGTGACTGAAATGAAACAAAAAAGCGGAGCATTTATGCTCCGCTTTGTGTTTTAAGCTACGCTATCTTTATCAGTATCTTCGGCACCAATAAAGCCGCCAGTTTGGTGCGCCCAGAGCTGAGCATACACTCCACCTTGCGCGACCAATTCTTTGTGGCTGCCTTGCTCAATGACTTCACCTTTGTCTAGGACAATCAGGCGATCCATAGCCGCAATGGTTGATAGCCGGTGTGCGATGGCGATAACCGTTTTACCTTCCATCAGCTCATTTAAGCTTTCTTGAATCGCAGCCTCTACCTCTGAATCCAGCGCTGATGTCGCCTCATCAAGGATCAGAATAGGGGCGTTTTTCAACAGCACTCGTGAGATGGCAATACGCTGACGCTGACCACCGGAAAGCTTCACACCACGCTCACCAACTTGTGCATCGTAACCCTCGTTGCCAAACGGGTCGGTTAGGGTTTCGATAAACTCATGAGCATGAGCCTGCTTGGTTGCAGCAAGCAACTCTTCTTCTGTGGCATCGGGTTTACCATAGAGGATGTTGTCACGAATCGAGCGATGCAGCAGAGAGGTATCCTGCGTCACCATACCAATTTTGCTGCGCAGTGAGTCTTGGGTAACTTTCGAGATGGATTGACCGTCAATACGAATGTTGCCCCCCTCCACATCGTGAAAACGTAGCAGTAGATTCACCAGTGTTGATTTACCTGCACCTGAACGTCCCACCAAGCCGACTTTTTCGCCCGGTTTGATGTTGAGATTCAAGTTACTGATGACCCCTTTGTTTTCACCGTAGTGGAAGCTCACGTCATCAAAGTCGATGCTGCCTTTATCGACGACGATGGGCTTAGCGTCTTTTTCATCTTTGATATCAATAGGCTTAGAAAGGGTCTTCATACCATCAACCACCGTACCCATGTTTTCAAACAGGGCACCGACTTCCCACATGATCCACATCGACATACCGTTGATACGCAGCGCAAGACCAATGGCAATCGCGATAGCACCGACCGTAATCGCGCCATCCATCCACAAGTAAATAGAGATAGAAGTGACGGT
This sequence comes from Vibrio sp. CB1-5, assembly GCF_059412285.1. Lineage (NCBI taxonomy): Bacteria > Pseudomonadati > Pseudomonadota > Gammaproteobacteria > Vibrionales > Vibrionaceae > Vibrio > Vibrio sp. CB1-5. Next base: position 51,963 of record NZ_JBJHPB010000005.1, read on the forward strand.
AAACAGCAGCACATAGTTGGTAAATTCAACCGCAACATCAAAACCTGTTACCAAGCGCATTTGACGATAGACGGTATCCAAGAACCCTTTCATGCCTTTTTCCGCATACTCGGTTTCACGATCGGTATGGGAGAATAGCTTCACGGTAGAGATATTGGTGTAGCTATCCACAATGCGTCCGGTCATCGTAGAGCGCGCGTCGGCTTGCTCTGTTGCCACTTTCTTCAGTTTTGGTACGAAGTAAATCTGAATGCAGACGTAAGCACATAGCCAAACCAACATTGGCATCATCAAACGCCAGTCTGCTGCCGCGAGCATCACCAAAATTGAGGTGAAGTAAACAGAGACATACACGAATACATCTGCTGTTTTCATCACGGTTTCGCGCACCGCAAGAGAGGTTTGCATTACCTTGGTCGCGATACGCCCAGCAAAGTCATCTTGATAAAAAGAGAGACTCTGTTTGAGCAAATAGCGATGTGCCTGCCAGCGAATAGCCATCGGATAGTTGCCAAGCAGCGTTTGATGCACGAGCAGCGAGGCAATCAACAAGATGGTGGGAAGCACCACCAGAACACAAAAACCAACCCAAAACAGGGTATGACCGTTTTCAGATAAAAAGGTTTGGGGATCGCTGGCGGTTAGCCAGTCGACGATTTGTCCCATAAATCCGAACAGCATCACCTCTGCGATAGCGATGATGGTTGAAAATAGTGACATTAAAATGATCGGCTTTTCAAAGCCGCGCGTGAAGTAGCGGCAGAAAGCGAGTATGCCCTCTGGCGGCTTCTCCGGATCTTGCTTTGGAAAAGCTTCTGTAAATTTTTCAAAGCGTTTGTACATGGTTCACCTAACAACGTTGGAAAGACTCTTTGTAATCCATTGACTGCATATTTGGTCGTGTTTCAAAGAGTCAAAAAATCCTCCTATCTAAAGATAAGAGTAGATATTCACAAGTAACGGTTGTCGAGCTGATTTGCAACTGCGCGGAAGATACTTGCGAGTCAGAGTTATGATTTTGATTTTGATTTTACATGGCGAATGTTCCGTTTCGCGGGATAGAACACGTGAAAGAGATCTGATGAATCAGACTCAGTAAGTGTATAGCTTTTAACCAATACTCACAACCGCTGCCATACATAACCCCGTGATTTTATTGAACTGTCGGAATATTAATCCACAAATTGGTGCATTTTTTTCATTGTTGCGTGGTTTTTGTGCAGGAAATATTCCTGAATTACTGTCATCAATCAGTCAATGTTTCGGTTTAGTCTGTGATTAAATCCTGCATTCAGTAAATTAATATTTAACACACTATTTACAATTTAAGAATCTAAGTAAGACAAGAAGCAAAACAACAATACGTTGCTAACAACGATGACTTTCAAGCGATAACTAGTGAAGTGGGATGTTTATGAACCATGGAATGACTGCATCTGTCGAGACGACGATTTCCGCTCGTGTCGGCCGTTCGATTCAAAATGCCAATTGTGTGGTGATGGTACCGCCAAAAGAGTTCGGTTTTAATGCAGAGACTGCGGCCGACAATGAATTTCAGCACCAAGTTGCTCTTGACGCCAGTGCTGTCAAAACCAAAGCGATGGCGGAGTTTAAGGCCATGGTTACTGGCCTGCGTAAATCCGGTGTGCAGGTTATCGAATTTGATTGCCCCCTTGATGGTGAAGAAACGCCAGACGCCGTATTTCCCAATAACTGGTTTAGTACCACTCATGATGGAGCGTTTTACACCTTTCCGATGGCATGTAAAAACCGCCAGCGAGAAGTGCGTCCACAAGCCTTAATTGATAGCCTGAATGCCGCTGGACGACATGTGGTTGCCACCGACAATTTGCTGAGCTACGTGGAACAAGGGGCGTTTTTGGAAAGTACCGGTGTGATGGTAAAAGATCACATCAATAAAACCATCTATGCGGCACTATCTCAACGCTGCGAGCGCGAAGCGTTGGAAGACTATGCTAAGCGAATTGGTTACCATCGCGTAGTGTCGTTCCAGACTGCTTTGCCATCGGGCCACCCTATCTATCATACCAATGTCATGATGGCGATTGGGGAGCACTTTGCGGTTATTTGCTCGGAAGTGATCCCTGAGTATGAGCGTCGTTTTGTTATTAAGTCACTCGCGAACAGTAAGCAAGTGATTGATATCAGTTTGGAGCAGGTAAACCACTTTTGTGGCAACATTCTACAGCTGGAAACCGTGAATGGTGGCAAGGTGATCGCGATGTCGAAATCGGCGTTTGATGCTTTTACACCAGCGCAAAAGCAACAACTTGCAACACACGGGAAATTGCTGCCGTTTGATGTTTCTACCATAGAAAGTATTGGCGGTGGTAGCGTGAGATGTATGCTGGGAGAAGTGTTTTTACCAGCACGAACGACTGAGCTATGATCAAAAAGCAAGCAGCCCGTCCAATTGGGTTGCTTGCTATCTAATCCTTCTAATGATCTGGCCAGATAACCAAAACGATACGAGTTGAGTGTTTTTCTTTCTTATTGAGTCGTAACTCAGAAAAGTTGGACTTTTTCTCCTTAGCTTTTAGACTGCTATTTATGTTAGCGAAAGGGCAGAATGCCCATGTAAAACATAAGGATATCAATTGAGTAAGCTAATTTCCTACTTATCAATCGTGCTTATTATTTTAGTCGCAACTTTTCACCCTAAAGTGCTTGAAGACATTATCGGCTTTGATATGTTTGAAAATATTCGCATCATGATACGAGAAATGGAGGCGGGGTTTGATAAATTAACCAGAGCAATACGCTCAGCGACAGACTGACCCTAATACTCTGGCTTTGTCGATTATGGTAGGTCAAACAGTAATGCAATAATGTTTTGGTCGCCATGGTTTTCAAATATCAGCTTGGATTGCGACTCAATACTGGCACCATCACCTGGAGTGAGCTTGGTGGTGTTGACGTTCAACTCTCCCGCTACCTGATGAACGTAGATGTTTCGATTTGGCTCGATGGTGTACGCTAGGTCTGTATTGGGCTTTAACACGAGCTGGCTCAGTGTCATGTCTTGTTTTATCTGCAACGTGCCATCACGGCCATCTGGCGTAGCAATGGTGGTTAATCCACTCTGTTGTCCGAAATCTTTCTGCTGATACCCCGGCTTTTTACCAAACTCATTCGGCTGAATCCATATTTGCAAAAAGCGTAATGGCTCGGAGTTTGAACCGTTGTATTCACTATGGTAGATACCGCTTCCTGCTGACATTAACTGGAACTCTCCTGTCGGTAGAGATTGCACGTTTCCTTCACTGTCTTTGTGCTCAATCGTTCCCTCAAGCACATAACTGATGATTTCCATATCACGATGGCCATGGGTGTCGAAACCTGCGCCAGCCTGCACAATATCATCGTTAATCACACGCAGAGCAGAGAAACCCATATACTCAGGGTCATAGTAACTCCCAAATGAAAAGCTGTGCTTGCTATCTAACCAGCCAAAGTTTGCTTGGCCTCGGTCTTGTGAATGTCTGACAGTGATCATAGTGAATCTCCTTGTTTCTGACTTTTTGCGTTTTACTCGTTGTATTGCTGAGATTCAGTTTAGGTCTAGGATGATGAAGAATGAACGGGAGTAATTAAACATTGATAAACCCCCAGCTCTGCTGGGGTGACTCGCATAGGTTTGACCGTGACAACGGTATGTGTAACTTCTTTGCTCGACCAAAAGTAAAGAGGAAACAACCTATGCGAGACTATAAGAGTCTGTCTCATACTCGATGGGATTGTAAATACCACGTGGTGTTTATCCCGAAGAAAAGACAAAAAATGATTTACGGTGCAATCAGGAAACACTTAGGTGCAACATTTCATGAGTTAGCCAAACGTAAAGGTGTAACGATAGAAGAGGGGCATTTGATGAAAGATCATGTTCATATGTGCATCAGTGTTCCGCCAAAGTATTCTGTATCTAGTGTTGTTGGTTATCTCAAAGGCAAGAGCGCTATATCGATAGCTAAGAAGTTTCGAGGTAGGCAGCGAAACTTTAATGGTGAGCACTTCTGGGCTAGGGGGGATTTTGTATCTATAGTCGGTTTGGATGAAGAGACAGTACTTGAATATATAAGAAATCAAGAACAGGAAGATGAGCACCGTGATCAATTGAAGTTTGGTATCTAGCGCCTTGGGCGCTTACTGAAGCCCTTAGAGGGCGTCATCCAATAAGCCTCCGGCTCCGCCGGAGGTCATTTAACTTGAATAGGTCGGTCAACAATTTTGAAGAACGGCATTGTGAAATATATTTTTGAGTAGGATAGTCAGCAATGATCAAGCCCCGTCAGATAGGCCAAGCTTACGATACGATCACCCATATGTGGCAAAGCGACGATTTTAATCGAGAGAATGGTATTGCGGCTCATAAGCGAGCGCTTGAGTTTGCAAATAGCAAAGGCCGTGCGCTAGATATTGGCTGCGGCTGTACCGGACGGTTTGTCGATCTACTCAAGAGCAATGGTTTTGAACCAGAAGGTCTAGATATCTCGAGCAAGATGATAGTGCTTGCCAAAGAGCGTCATCCGGATGTGACTTTTCATCATCAAGACATATGTGAAGGCAAGCTGCCATCTACGTACGATTTTATTACGGCTTGGGATAGCATCTGGCATATTCCTATAGAGCAACAAGTTCCAGTGTTGACCAAAATCGTAGATAGCCTGAATGCTGGTGGTGTGTTTATCTTTTCATTTGGAGGCACCAATGAGGAAGGAGAACACACTGATGACTTTATGGGGCCAGAGGTTTATTACTCTTCTTTAGGGACAAATGGGTTCTTAAAACTGTTTATGGAGCTTGGTTGTATCATTCGTCATTTAGAGTTTGATCAGCATCCAGAGTTACATACGTATTTGATAGTGGAGAAAGGTCTCTAATAAGCTTGAAAGCTATAAAATGCAAAAAGGTACCAAGTTAGGCGCTCTTACAGCGCAAGAATTTGGTTTCAACCATCAATCTCACTTAACTCGAGCGTTAAAAGCGCACTTTGGCGTGACACAGAAACGGTAGGCGCGTTGATTAAGCCAAGCTTATATGCCACCGCTACTCATTGCGTGCGAGCGCTTTTGGCATAGAGCGAGATTGATACGTAGCGGCCGTCATGGAGTGGCGTTTGTTGAGCGCGAGATATTGTCGGATATCGCGTTACTAGAGAATTTTAATGTTAGTTATCACCAAGCGCCAGCAGACTTTTTTGGTTTCGATACATTGAGTTATGGTATTTCCGATGGCAATGGCGGAACCGCATTCTCAAATGTCTCGGTGAACGTAAATCTTTCTAGTAACGATGCGGTGAGAAACAACTCGGGTAGTGGCTCTTTGGGAGGATGGCTTGTGATGATATTGGCGGTATCCGTTAACTATATCAACCTTGGCAAGGGGAGTGCTGAGTTACAAGCTGATGTTAGTCAATCTCCAGAGGAGCATCACCGTACGGTTGCTAAAGTGACGCCAGCACTTGGCTACGGTATAGGATTGGATGTTGATTATACCTTGTGGGAAAACGACAAGGTGTCGCTCAATGGCATCCGCGGAGCGCTAGCTTGGCGAACGGAGTTTGAGAGTGAATATCAAGGGCAAAAAATTGAATCGACTGAAGATGGTATTGATCCTTATATCGCATTCGCGTTAAAGGAGAAGTTATCTTCAAATGTCATGCTCAGTGCAAAAGTGTCCCGTTATTTTATCCGTCTGTCAGAAGCCATAGGGTACGTTATTACCCTATGGCTTATATTCGTTTTAGTTTAGATATGCATTTAACATCCACAGCAATTTCTCTTGCTCTCGAATGTAATCACCCATTAATGCAGCAGTACCTTCATCATTGGTTTGTGATGCTTGCTCTAGGATCTCGCGTTGACGATGAATCAGCACTGAGAAGCCGTTTACTAATCCGGTTACACATTCTTTGCCTCGGAAGGCGTTTTGGTGCTCTTCGATTTGGCTTTGTTCAAGATAGCGGCTAAACGAGTGATCTGGCGTATGACCAATGGTCAAAATACGCTCCGCTAGTTCATCAATCTTGGTCTGAAGGTCGGTGTAAATTTCTTCAAATTTCACATGAAGTTCAAAGAACTGTTCGCCTTTAATGTTCCAGTGGTAACCGCGAGTGTTCATGTACAACACTTGGTAGTTCGCGAGTAACTGGTTTAGCTCAACTGCGATTGATTGAGATGCGTTTTTATCAAGGCCGATTAAGTTAGTGTTTGTCATAATACTGTCCTCTAGGAAGAGTGAAATCTTGTTTTGTTGGGTTCAGTATATGGTGTTTCTATAGGGCGGGGTAATCGATTGTAAGGATAGTATTGATAGCTTGTGGCTATTAAAAAGAGACCTGATGAGGTCTCTTTTTAGGAATTAGTGGGAAATGATGACCTCTTCATTGGGCACACGATGACGCTCACCGTAGATGCCTTCTCCAGTTCGCACGCCGCAGCTGATGATCATCGTAATCTCATCGTTGTCAGAAATACCGAGCAATGCTTTTGCTCGCTTAGAATCAAACCCTTCCATAGGGCATGTGTCATAGCCTTGTTCTCGCATAGAAAGCATAAAAGTCATAGACGCCAGTGCTGCGCTCTTGTGAAGACACACGCGCACATCTTGCTTGCTGACTTCGCGCACCATAGGTTTATTGCGCCCTAACCAGAAACTATAGAGCTTTCTTACCATACCTCGAATGCCCCATGCGTCATTGTTATAGACCATGGGGATTAACTTGTCGTAGTACTTAAATGCACGCTTTGATGTTTCATCTTCACGATCAGCAAAGTTTGCTCGAACGATGTCGGCGTTCATAGCTGCGCGCTGCTTCCATTTGTTTGGAGTAACGGTCACTACGACCAGTTCATTAGCGGTCTTCGCCGCATTTTGTCCCATACAAATGTCGGCAAGTTTCTGGCGTTTATCTTCACTGATGACACGATGAAACGCCCACATTTGCATGTTACTGCTGTTAGGGCTAAGCGTTGCGTGTTCAAGTGCTCGCTGTACGGCATGATGGTCAAATGCCGCTTCAGCATCGTATTTGCGAACCGAGCGGCGAGAGTTAAGGAGTTGTTCTAGTGAAGAGGCGTTATTCATGGTGATACCTGATGCTTTTAATCGGCACCTTTCTATCAGGTATCACGCCTCTCTACAAGTAACTTGGTGTTGAGTTGGCTTGGGATTATTTTGCAGATGAACAGTTAGCTATCAATTTACCTTTCGGTTTAATACGGCGCAGCTTTGTAAACGAAATCGGGCTCTTTTCTATGATAACCATCAAGATGACCGATCCAATTAAGGTACCAAAGAAAATGAGTAGGTCGGTTGGGACCTTTTCTAGCTTGAGTATGGCAACTAAGTTATTCATATAAATGACGACCAACAGATGAACCACATAGATAGGCAGTACCCACTGCCCGAGCTTTAGCCATACTGGCTGATTGCCGAGCTGTGGTTTGGCTAGCAAGAAAAAGAATAAGCCAGTTGCCCAAATCGCTGTACCCAAAAGAAAATCATTCAAGTGGAATACTTGACCATAACCGTGCAGATAATAAGCCTCAGCAAAGTGAAGCAGCATACCCACAGTAGCAAGTAGCAGGGCACTTGTTGCAGACATAGACCATTCATTGCGACGGGCTTCAAATCCAATGGCGACCATCAAGAAGCTAAAGAAAGGGCCATTTCTAGTAAAGATTGGCGTCGCTACTTCGGTAATTACCCCATAGCTTCCAGCGATAAGTCCGTAGACATAAATAATGACGGCAAAAGGAATGATCAGCTTACGGCATCTATTGTCGACAAACCAAGCAATCATAAACACTGCTATTGCTAGAGATGGAATAAACCATAGATGAACCAATCCACCTTCAAATAAAGAGTTCAGCGGCGATTCCATTAGGTACCGCCAGTATCCTTGTCGCTCCGCTAAATAGCCATGCTCCGCGACGACGCCCAAATTAAAGGGTAGTAGAAGGTGGATGATGCTCCAAACTAGCCAAATGACCATTAACGGCGTGCAGTACTCCTTCGCCGTTTTGTAGGGAGCCTTATTCAGCTTTGGATAGATGAGATAACCGGCAATAAGGAAAAATAGCGGCACAGCAAATCGTGCTGCTTGGTTGGTGATAAAGTTCAACCATGGCTCATCACCGATGTAGCCATAGTCCATAAACAACTGACAGTGGATAGAGATTATAGCCAATAAAGCGATGACTCGAGCTAACTCGAAGCTCGCAATTTTTTCTGTTTTTTTAAAAGCTTGCTGCATATTTTATCGATGGCTCTGCAATGTAATTGGAACCCGAACACATTAACATTTATCTGTTTTACTGATGTGTCCAGAGTCAATAATTTAACGTGCAACAATGAGAATTTTGCAACAATTTGTACTGTGTCATAAATTCATTATGGTGCGCTAAGCTGAGTGTACACTTGCTGCCATTGAGGAGATTGCGCGAGGTCAATGTCTTCAATCTCCACAGTGTTTTGCCAAAGGTTCTGTGTTACTCCTAGCAACTTACGTTATCTCTTTTAAGGTGTAAGTAAAAAATGTTCGAGAAAAGCGACCCATTACTTTGCCTTTTGTTCGGTGTGCCACCTTTTCCCATACGCCTTCGAGTAGTCTGGAGTGTCGATACATTCCGCTAGGTCATCACATGGCTCTAGCGGCCCAACAACTGTCCGATAAGGTAGAATGCCAGCCCAAACAGGGATATCAAGATCTTCTTTGTCGTCATTGACGCCGTGGCGTCCAATTTTCACAGAAGCTTCGTTGAGTTCAATAGCGAGCACTTCTGTGGCAGTCAGCTCTTTCTGGTTACTTAGTCTCACTTGCTCGGTTCTACCCGGGGCAATGTGCTCGATAAAGAAGTTTAGTACTCGATCTTTTTCTTGGTTGTCATCAATGGTCTCAAATTGCCCAAACACAACGGCACTTCGATAGTGAGCACTGTGGTGAAACGCTGACCTCGCTAACACCCAACCGTCAAATAATGTAAAGGTGAGACACGTTTTCTGACCAGATTTTAGCGCTCGAATGAGACGGCTGTTTTTCGCTCCGTGAACGTAAATTCTGTCATCTATACGCCAAGCCAGCATCGGAATGATTATCGGACTGTTGTCTTGGTTTATGGCTATGTGCGCGATAAGTGATTCATCGATAATATCGTAAAGAGCTTGCTCCTCTAGCACGGCTTTGTGAGCCCCTTTTTTGATTTGCGCTCGTTGTGTTTGTGAAAGCATACAGTTTCTCCTCCTTATTCCTTTACAGCCAGATTAAGAATATTTTGGTACTCTGTTTAGGTCCAGAATAAGATAAATGGTGGATCCAGTTTGAGTGCTATTGATTCCAGTGAGTTGACGTTAGAGCTATCGTCTATGACCTCTAGCGGTACAACACTTCAGCAAATCCTTTTTGAGCAAATACGAACACGTATCTTGAAAGGGTTCTGGGCTTCCGGTGTAAAGCTACCTTCTACTCGCACGTTGGCTAGTCAGCTTAAGCTCAGTCGTAACACTGTGATTCAAACCTACGAGCAGCTTGTTGCGGAGGGGTATTTAATTGCGAAACCAAACAGTGGTTTCTATGTTGCAGTGTCGCTCCCAGAGCAATACCTGACAATGGAGCAGGTAGTGCCACCTTCGGAGTCCGGAGACGACAATACGCCCAACAATGGGTTATTTGCGCCTGGGGTTGCTGAACTTGCCTCATTTCCAATGAGCGCTTGGAATCGGTTGTTGCAACGTCATAGCAGTCGTAGTGCGTTACTTGGAAACCAAGATTTACAGGGGCTAGTGACGCTAAGGGAAGCACTCCATCGCTACCTAACAGGAAGTCGAAGTGTTGTCTGCCACCCGAATCAAATCATCGTTACGTCGGGCGCTCAGCAGTCCATTGCAATAGCACTATTAGCAACCCAAAGACTCAAACCTCATCGAGGTTTTTGGGTGGAGTTTCCCGGCTATCGGCAGGTCGTTAAGGTGTTGGATACCTTCAATATCGACTATGACTATGTTGACGTTAAGGCAAACAAGGGGCTCGATATCCAACGGGTACTTAACAGTGATTCCACAGGTATTTACTTAACACCAAGTAACCAATATCCAATGGGCTGTTCTATTCAAACGGAGCAACGCTTGCAGCTTATTGAATGGGCGCAGACCAATCAATCATGGATCATTGAAGATGACTATGACAGCGAATTTCAGTTTGATAGTCGTCCATTTCGAAGTATGCAAGGCTTAGCTGCCGAGAGCGGCAATGCGGACAAAATGATCTACATAGGCTCGATGAGCAAAGTGATGTTTAACTCTCTGCGCATTGGCTATATGGTCGTTCCTCCCCACATGGTTAAATTGTGTTTGGAAATAAAAGATGCGCTGTCTGGAGATACGCCCGCTCTCGTTCAAGCGGCTTTAGCGGATTTTATTAGCGAGGGGGCTTTGGTAAGGCATATTCGTAAGATGCGCCGATTGTATGAACAGAAATACCGCTTAATAAGACATAGTATTCGAGAGTCCTTCGGAGGCGATTGGCAAGTGGTATCGCAAGGGGCGGGTTTGCATGTAACGGTTGAGTGGCAAAGTGGCGTTAATGAAGTTGAGCTGTCGCAGAAAGCGCAGGACGCAGGTATGGTGGTGAGACCGATGCGATTCTACGAACCAGTAGAAAAACAGCGAGAGTTTGGGTCAGTAGTACTAGGGTTTGGTAACGCCCCATTAGAGGCGATACCGGAGAAAACTAAGGCGTTGAGTCAGCTTTACTATTCACTACTGAATGTCACTACTTAATGAGCTTCAACAGTGATTTAAACTGCTCTCCTCGAGCAACCTTCTGCAATTCGAAAAGTGCCATTTCAGTGGAGGTGAGCACAGCACCCTCTTGAGCTAAGCGCTTCAGCGCTAGATCTTTGTTAGTTTGGTTTCGAGAGGAGACTGCATCCGTAACTAGGTGTACCTCATAACCTGCTTGCAATAGATCACAGGCAGTCTGATGAACACAGATATGCGCTTCAATACCCACGAGTAAAACCTGTTTTCTGTCGCTCGCGTTTGTTGCCTCACGTACATTCGCTTCTCCCCAAGCACTAAACACGTCTTTTGCAATCGGAGTTTGATGGCCGAGCTCTCGGCTGATTTCTTCAATCGTCGGTCCGAGTTTATCGGGGATCTGCTCGACCCAGATAATAGGGAGCGCCATTAGATTTGCGGCTTTAGTGAGCGTATTGAGGTTGCTAAACAGTGTCTCTTTGTCGTGCATCAGCTGCGCAAGTTTTCCCTGCACATCTATGATCATTAGTTGCGTGTTGTTTTGTTCTAACATCTAGTTCTCCTGATCTAATATTTGTGCGACAAACCAAGTGCCTGCACTGCAAGAAAGTTAATTTAAAGATAGCTTATTGAATGATAGGTTGTTTTCTAGTGGCTGTAATCCTACTTCAACGCAGATATAGTCAGTCTTTACATTGTAAATCAAAAAAGCCCAACATTTGTTGAGTGAGCTCTCTTGGTAGGCGGGTGGATGCTAAGCGAGATTAACCGTGTGGTTGTTCTACTCCTTTCGCATAGCTAACAATTTGCTTGTCTGAGTTTGGTTTGTACATGCGAAGGATACCTGTCCAACCTTCTTCTACATCAATATTGTTGATTGCCTGCTCGCCACAGTTGAAGTTTACGGTGTAAGAGCCGTCTTTGTTAGCCTTCAACTCATCTTTACGACTCGATAGCGCGAATTCTTCAGTATGAACATACGCATCTGAACCATAGGTCGTGATGGAGAAGAAACCGTTCTGACCAAGTGGTGGCGCGTCAAAGTTCATAGTCTGACACTGGCCAGAGCGGTCTTCCGCTAGCAGTACTTTGTAGTAGGCATGTTCACTTGGTAGCCCACCGAAGCCCATAGATGTCAAACCTAGTGCATGGAACTGATCTACCTTACGTGGGGCTAGGTGCTGCTCTGGTTTCAGTGTCTTGCCATCAGGAGCGCCCATTGCCTTGGTAAAATCCAATTGCAGCACATTTGCTTCTAGTGCTAGGCGAACCTCCTCTCTAGCAAACTGATCAAACCCTTTAGGTGTATAGAGCTCAGCTGACGACGCTGTGCCTTTGATCATATCTTGCTTAAGGTTGCCCTCTTTAATGTCGGCTGGACTATTGGATGCAACTTGAGTTCGCGCAATGACCCAAACGTGTTGTCCTGAAGACAGCATATCAGGCGTGATCGTCACCTTGTTTTGTCCCTCCGATGCATAAAGTACAGCAACAGTACGATGCTGTTCATCAATCACTTGAAGTGCCTGATAGCTGTCTAGGATTGGCAGTTCAAAAGTCACACCACCTTTTGTGTCCCAAATTGACTTTGAATACAGTGTGTCTCGGTTCTGTCTAACCACGGTTTGTGTCTCCATCGTCAACAGTTGTCGATCGTGGGTGAAGTGGTTGATGCCAGATTTCTCTTGTTGCTCGAAGAAGTACTTATCTGATTCCGCAGCGATGAAGTTGTCTTTGCTGACGTTGGTTGTGCCACCATTTTCAAGCTGCAAAGCGGTTGGTTGCCCCTTCTTCGGTAAGTGGTCACCAAGGTCATGTGCCATGGTCGTGGTTGCAAATAGAGAAGCGGTAATCGTTGCCAAAATAGTCAGTTTTTTCATCTTAGATAGCCTTATTTCAAGTTTGAAGTGCTTGCAGTGATTAAGCTCAAGCAGGGTGTCGACTTCATTCCTTGGGTCTGTGGCTATAGTAGGGCGTTAATATTATATTTTGAAATTATGATTTTTAATTGCTGATATGCATAAAGTGAATATCAATGGCCAGTTGAGGTGCGAAGGATGTAGGCTTTAGTTAAGAGAGGCTACGATTGGGTTGAACAATACCTTTAGCAGTTGTTAATAGTTTTATGGGAAAGGAAGAGTGACAGATTGTAGTCTAGAGTTTTAACACCAATAGAAAACAACAAGGAAGTAGAATGAAGTCGTTACAGCAATGGTTAGATGCATACGGAGAAAGCCACCAGAACCGCACCAACAGAAAAATACACAAAGTTGCCGTTCCCGGTATCTATTTATCGATCGTGGGACTCATATGGTGCATTCCTCATGTATCTCTTGCCGGTATCGCCATTAACTGGGTTTGGCTGGTTATGCTCCCTGTGATGTTTTTCTACTTTAGGTTATCTCGCTCGGTGTTTATTCAAATGTTGCTGTTTACGTTAGCTTGCTTAGCCGTAATCACGTTTGCGGATAGGTTTGGTGTATCGATTCTCAACCTGTCGATAGGCTTGTTTGTCGTGCTATGGATAATGCAATTCGTTGGACACAAAATCGAAGGCAAAAAGCCCTCGTTTTTCGATGATATCCAATTTCTTCTCATTGGCCCTATTTGGGTTTTCAGGCAAAAATAAACCCCTCTGCAGTTATATATAGTAACTAAGAAGGGGTTTAAGTGTTTCTATGAGACATACCAGTCATAAATGGTGGTTAGAATAAGCTGCCATTCATTGAAAGGTGGACAAAGATACTAGCGGCATAACCAATGGCGATAACAGGCATCCACTTTAAGTGGCCAAAAAAGGTGTATTTGCCGTGTGCCGCCCCCATTAAAGCAACGCCGGCTGCACTGCCAACAGAGAGCAGGCTACCACCAACCCCAGCGGTAAGGGTGACTAACAACCAGTTCCCCATCGAGAGCTCTGGGCTCATAGTCAATACTGCAAACATGACCGGGATGTTATCGACGATAGCAGACAGAATACCCACCATCACATTCGCCCAGATAGGATCCCATTGGGTATACATGATCTCTGAGACGACGCTGAGATAACCGAGCAAGCTTAAACCACCAACACACATGACTACCCCATAGAAGAACAGCAGTGTGTCCCACTCTGCGTGAGATACACGTCTGAATACATCAAATGGAACGATAGAACCAAGTGCTTTCAGTGCCGCTTCATCATTGTTGGCAATGGCGATTGCTTTCTTCTTAGCGATAGACTTTGGTAAGGTTTTGCGAAGGAAAAAACCAAAGAACTGGAGGTAGGCCAAGCCCATCATCATTCCCATTACTGGCGGAAAATGAAGCACTGCATGGAATGCTACGGCGGTCGCGATGGTGAGAATAAACAGCCCAACAATCCTAAACGCTCCCCGTTTCAGTTCAACGTGCGTATGAACAGCATCAGGTTTTGTCTTGGGCACAAAGAACGACATGATGACAGCAGGTACTAAGTAGTTAACGACCGAAGGCACAAACAGTGGCATAAACTCAGAGAATGCTACATGACCTGCCTGCCAAACCATCAAGGTAGTAATATCTCCAAATGGACTAAATGCACCGCCAGCGTTAGCCGCGACAACAATGTTGATACAGGCAATGTTAACGAACTTAAGGTTGCTGCCACCTACCTTCATAACGACGGCGCACATCAATAGTGCTGTGGTTAGGTTATCGGCAATGGGAGAGATAAAGAACGAAAGTATCCCGGTTATCCAGAATAGCGAGCGGAAATCAAAGCCTTTACCCACCATCCAAGATTGCAGAGCATCGAAAAGTCTCCGCTCTTCCATGGCTGATATATAGGTCATGGCGACTAGTAGAAACAATAAGAGCTCGGCGTACTCAAGCAGGTTGTGTTCTAGTGCGGACTTAGCGACCTCAATTTGTCCCATGTCTTTGTAAACAAAGCCAATGAGTATCCAGATAAGACCGGCAGCAAGTAGGACAGGTTTTGATTTTCTGAGTTTTAAATACTCCTCCATCATGACGAGTGTGTAGGCGATACCAAAAATCAGTAATGAGGCGTAGCCCACGGTGGATTGGGTAAAGTTAAAAGCATCGTGTGATGCCCCAGAGGAAGCGAAACTAGAGGTGGCGAAAAAAAGGGATAGTAAAAGGGTCGGCCACCGACTTATTTTCTTCATGTTTTGATCCTTCAAAAGCTAAAAAATCAGGCGCTAACAATTGCGATACGTTATTTTAATGGTATTTCAACATCTTCGTTGTGAGCTGACTCGAATCTGCTACATCGCGTACGGCTATTTTTTGTTAATGGTTCCATCTTTTGACATGGCTTGATTAGCGCCTAATCTAAATAGAAGGTGTTAAGCAAGCTTCAAAAGGAAGTGTCCAGCACCGCATACTATTCACTCTGGTCAAGGAGGATTTATGTGGAAAATAGCGTCAAGCGCATTTGCGCTGTTAGTCGTTCTGTTTGTGTCGGTAACAGCAAGTGCCCAAGCATCAAAGGATGTATTTGTCTGCGATAGCGCAAACAAATCACAGCTGCCATTTCCAGTTCTTGAGAGTGAGTGCCCAATTGGCGAAGGTTTGTGGGGGAATACTCAACCTGACGAAGCGGACCAATCTTTTTGGATTCAGTGTGGCTTTGTAAAGTCGGGTAGTTTGAGGTATGTACCTGCAAACTTGGCTAAACAAGAGCTTGCGAAACTGCGTTCGACACAAACCTATAAAGACGCTTTTATTCGCTCGACGTCAACCAAGCTGTCCACAAACGAGACCCAGCAAGTTGCTAAAACATCGCCATCATCTGATACCGAAGCCGTGAGCACAGTACTTGCGTCAACGCCCTATATGATTGCGGGGCAGCATAGTCACCAAGCTTGTTTGTGTTATTTTTAGCCTAGTGACTCATAAGCGGTCTCTAGTAGGCGCTAATACCAAACGGCTTGAGTTTTTTAGGCAAAACACTGTCTAGGTTGTCGATATCTTCTGGGAACACTTCTATGAGGGGCAGGTCATGCTCTTCGTATAGTGCGCGCGTTGATTCAATGGTTTTTGAGTCAATTGGTCCGTTATCAGAGCCCCAGTATTGCAGATAAAGTTTGCCTTGAGGAAGATAGAAATCGCTCACGACATCTTGCTCAATGGGCAGTTGTCTTTGATAAGCGTGAACGACGCCCGCCATATATAACCAATTATCAATGAGCAATTCGCCTTTGGACTGGACATAATGCCCATCGAGCGTTCTGTGTTTCGCGGCGAATTTCTGTCGAAAACTTGAGAAAGATTTCTCTGTGGAGTGCGATTCTGCATCCGCACCTTTAAATTCAAGTACACTCTGCTTGAGCCTATGGTTACGAGCTACAGCAGGATGCCATACCGCAAATTGAGTGGTGCTTTGTTTGTCACGACGTTGCTGAGCACCAGCTCTCAACCCCTGCATGGTTACAACCCAGTCGGACTCTTGTCGTTGGATCCAGCCAAGTTCACTGAGCAGCAAGTTGATCTTCTTCGCTGGAAGGTCAAAGCGCTCTCCGAGCTGCGTTGCTGTCAGCAATTTGTCGCTTTTAAGTGATTCATCCAACACCAGTTTGCTAGGCCAAACAATAAAACGACCATACTTGTCACTTTCTCTGTACTCGCCACCAAAGCGCGCACCCAAATCGGTTAATAACCAATTTGAATCATGCCAAATGATGTACCCAACCTGTTTTAGCTCATTAAAAAGCGCTTTAGGTTCGAGTTGCCTCTGCTTTGCGAGGGCTGAGGTGGAAAGTTTATCGTGCATAGTCGTCTTACTTTTTCTTTGCTTATCGTAAATGAGTTTGCAGGAAACTATTTAAACTGTGGTTACGAACCCGCTTCCATCAGATTGAGTAGTTTACTGGCTGCATCTTTAGGTGACGCTGCGTGAGTGATAGCAGAAACAATGGCGACTCCGTGAACACCTGTTGACGCAACATCAGTGAGGTTTGCTTCATTGATACCGCCAATGGCAACGACCGGCAGCGCTGTTTTCTTTAGAGCTTCAATCAAGCCATTAAGGCCCCAATGCGTCTGGGTGTTGGTCTTAGTTGGGGTAGCGAAAATGGCACTGAGCCCGATGTAATCGATGGGTAGCGATTTCGCTTCTTCCAGCTGAGCTTCACTCTCGATAGACAAGCCTAAAATACGATCATCGCCAATAAGCTTGCGTGCTAGAGCGACCGGCATATCCGTTTGACCTAAGTGAACCCCCTCAGCTTCAACCGCTAATGCTACGTCCACTCGATCGTTGATAATGAGTGGAACTCCGGTGCCTGCTAACACTTGCTTCACGGCATTGGCTTTGCTGATGAAGGTGCGAATATCATGGTGTTTTTCTCGAAGCTGAACCATGGTGACGCCTCCCTCAACGGCTTGTTTCACCACTTGAAGGAGTGTGTCTATGTCTTGGTTCTCATCCGTTACTAAATAGAGTCGGTAAGGATTCGGTGTCATGATCTCTGTTAGCACTCGCGAAGGTTAAGGCGAGATTCAATGTCCTGTGCAGTAATCTGGTAAAGACTATCAAGGAGGTTCATTTGCAAAGAGCCGGGTCCTTGCGATTTTTCAGCAGCGATTTCGCCGGCGATACTAAATATCGTCGCTGCTGCAACACCACTTTTCTCACCAATTGCGGCAAATGCGCCAGTAACGGCAGAGAGTGAGCATCCCATGCCTGTTACGTATGGCATCATCTCATGACCATTGTTTAGGGCGACAGTACTTTCTTTGGTGACGATGTAGTCGGTTTCACCAGAGACAACGACGCTGCAAGCATAGCCGTCGACTAAGGCACGAGCTGCACTTAGCGCGGCTTCGCTGGCATCGAGTGCATCAACGCCTTTGTTCTGCGATTTCTCACCTGCCATCGCGATGATTTCGGACGCGTT
Source organism: Vibrio sp. CB1-5 (assembly GCF_059412285.1). Classification (NCBI taxonomy): domain Bacteria; kingdom Pseudomonadati; phylum Pseudomonadota; class Gammaproteobacteria; order Vibrionales; family Vibrionaceae; genus Vibrio; species Vibrio sp. CB1-5. The sequence continues at coordinate 69,623 of NZ_JBJHPB010000005.1, forward strand.
ACCACGAATAATAAGATTATCTGCAAGTTCAGCCAGCTGGCGAGCCGTCGAGGTGCGCAGTTTGGTCGCGCCGCAGCCCACAGGGTCTAGAATCACGGGCTTGTTGTTCTCATTGGCTTGCTCAACGGCAAAGAACATTCCCGGGCGCCATACGCTGTCGAGAGTCCCAATATTAATCACGAGTGCACCAGCAAACGACATCATCTCAGCCATTTCTTGCTTTGAGTGAGACATGATTGGTGAGGCGCCAACGGCTAATAATGCGTTGGCGGTGTTATTCATGACCACGAAGTTAGTGATATTCACTACCAGCGGTTTTTGTTCGCGGACTTTGTTTAGGGCACTGACGATTTGTTGTTTATTCATTCTATTCTCCAAAGGCTCATTCGAGCTTTTTCAGGCATATAATCATTGTACTGGGATATAAAAATAGCGCTAGCCGAGGTTAGGCTAGCACTGGTCTGTGATGCTTTTATATAAGAGTTTGCTGAGAGACTAGATCAACTGATACAGAGAAAGTACCAGAATACCGAGAGTACAAGTTACGGTAGATAGCACAGTGGTCAATGCGATGATATTGGCAGCAAGTATCGAATTGCCGCCCATTGAACGCGCCATCACATAGCTAGCAGCAGCAACAGGGGAGGCATTCATAAAGAACAGGATCCCTAATTCAATACCACGAAATCCGACTAAGAAAGCGGCGAGTGTAATAGTAAGTGGCGCCAGTACCAGCTTATAGCCACTCGCAATCCAAGTAGGAGCTTGCTCTTTCTTCATAGAGCTTAGGTCTAACGAGCCGCCTGTACAGAGGAGCGCGAGTGGCAGTGTCATCGTGGCGAAGTAGTTGCCCGCATCCACAACGATAGTCGGAACAGGAATTGATAGCAGGTAAACAACTAATCCCGACAAAATCGCAATGATCAACGGGTTTTTGGTGAGTGTGGTGAGCATGATTCTGCCCGCAGATGTGCCTGACTCAGCCCCTTTGGGGGTTAAACATATAACGGCTTGAACATTATAGATAAAGGTCGTTATTGCAACATACAAAGCCGCCAGCGCAATGCCTCGCTCACCGTAGGCGTTGGCAACGTAAGCGATACCTATGATGCCAGTATTGGCTCTAAATGCGCCTTGAATAATCACACCTCGGTCAGCGGATCTCTTGAATAAAGTACCGACAGAGAGGTAACTGAATAAGAAGAATGAGACACTAGCAATGACGCCAAAGGTGAGAAATTGTTTGGCTGAGGAAAAATCGTGTTCTGACGTCACTATGCTCAAAAACAGCATAGTAGGGAGTGTGACTTTAAAGACGAGTTTAGATGCCACCTCAATAAAATTATCGTTGATAAGTCCAATACGTTTGAAGACGACGCCGAGAATAATCAGCAAACAAATAGGACCGGTAATAGAAAGCGAAAACAACAACTGTTCCATCAATAGATCCATGATTTGCTTCCATATTGTTAGGGGATAGTAACTGGATGATTATTTCATACCTTGTCATGCAAATAAACGCACATTGCAAAATAGAACGACCGTGCTAAATTGATACCATAGAGAAGAAATCTATGATGGTGGTTATGGGTAAAGGTCGGCTAACAAAAGATCATATTTTGATGAAGGCATTTGAAATAGCGAGCAGAGATGGGCTAGAAAGTCTCACCATAGGTGAGCTAGCTAAGCAATGCAATATGTCGAAGAGTGGTCTGTTCGCTCACTTTAACTCCAAAGTCAATCTGCAGGTTGCGGTTGTCGAGCACGCGGATACAACGTTTCAAGCTAGGGTGGTCTCTCCAGTACGTGAGCAGAATCATGAGATGGCGAGGCAAAAACTCAAGCACCTTATCGACAATTGGATGAGCTGGAATCATTCATTCCAAGGCAGTTGCATGTTTATCGATGCGTGGCGAGATAGCCAGCAAGACGAACTTCAGCAAGCACTGAGGAAAGCGATCCACCGTTGGATCCATTATTTGACGATACAAATACAAAAGGGTATCGATAGCGGTGAATTCAGTTCGACACTCGATCCACAACAAGCTGCGTTTGAGCTCTATGGGCATTACCTAAGTGCTCACGTTTTCTACTCGCTGGTGGGCGAGCAAGAGAGCAGTCAGCGATTTTGGACCAGTGTAGACACTTCCATGCAATCTTGGTCGATATCTCAATAACTCTTTTATATGGAACGGCAGAGTAAAACGCCAACTTAAAAAAGCACGGTCGTTCTAATGTATGCTCAATAATAAAACTATCCGAGGATGACGAGGATAAAAAGGACAGTCAGTCATGAGTGATAAAATCTACTTCAATACATCGAAGAAATTCAGTTTTAAGAAAAAAATGGTGAACCTGACCACTCGAGCTCACCATAAACTTGCGCCAAACCATGCAAAACGTACCGCGAAGAAATTGCTTCTAACACCAGTTCGTTCAAAACCGAAGAATGCAGAGCCGAAAGGTTTAATTATCTCGGAAGTGAGTACCTCAGAGGGTGTGCTCAAGACCTATCGCTTAGGCACAGGACCGGTTTGGTTACTTACCCATGGCTGGTCAGGTACCGCGAGCCAATTTTTTCCGCTTATGGAACATATTGCCAGCAAAGGCTATACGGCTCTTGCGTATGATCATCCTGCTCACGGACAAAGTGAAGGTGCATACGGGCACATCCCAGCCTTCGTTGGTGGCTTAGAAGGGCTCCTCGATAGTGAAGAGGACGTAGCAGGTCTAGTCGGACATAGTATGGGGACGGCAGCTGCGATTGAATGTAAGCATGCCAAACTTCAAGACAAGCCACTTCTGCTTATTGCTCCTGTGCTTGATTATCTTGATAACCTGTTTGGTAGTGTCGCGCGTTCAGGGTATTCGATGCGACTATTTGAGGCGGTCGTTGATGATATTCAATCCCAATATCACTACCCAATCACCTCGATTGACCCATACAACAAGCTAGGTCGCCGCAGTACACCAACGATCATCGTACATGATGAAAAAGACCGATTTACCAAATTCTCAGTGTCCCAAAAAGCCGCACAGGAAATGCCGCTGGTCACGCTTATCACAACACAGGGACAGGGACACGGTCGAGTCATGCACAGTGATGAAGCGAAGGCGGCGTTTGACATGCTAACGTCATCATCTTCAACGATTTGATCAAAGTTATGTTTATGTATCCACAATGTTGATGTGGTTAACGAATTGATGTATTTGCATTATGTAAATGGTTGGGTATGTGGGATCATAGTTTGGTTCCACTTACGTCCATACTGAGTGTTGGGCTTTTATCTCAATACACAATTACTACATCGAGTTAAAACCCACGGTAGTTTGCCTACTTTCAGTTGCTTAGTGATGTTTGTGGTTTCTAGGGCGCTCTTCTTGAGCTAGCCCCTCAAGGGAGCAGCCGCCCATTGATTAAAGGAAGCCATAATAATGAATAGAAACGATAGTGTCCCCTTACCCTCCAATACCCGAGAATGGTTTTTTAACCGTAATAGCTTAATCATTCTTGCTGATATTGTTCTGTTTTACGTGCTCTATACGACTCTACCTTTTGAATCAAATGTCGTACTTGGCATCAGTATATTGACCTTTATCGCGGTGCTTTGGCTTACCGAAGCCTTGCACGTGACAGTCACGGCAGTTCTGGTGCCTGTCATCGCGGTATTGTTCAATGTTTTTGATACTCAAACGGCGCTGAACAACTTTGCTAACTCGATAATTTTCTTGTTTCTTGGTGGGTTTGCTTTAGCTGCCGCTATGCATAGGCAAGGGTTAGACAAAGTGGTTGCCGACAAAGTGCTGGTCTTGGCTAAAGGGCGTATGAGTGTCGCCGTGTTTATGCTTTTCGGCGTGACTGCATTGCTGTCGATGTGGATCAGTAATACCGCAACCGCAGCTATGATGTTACCTCTTGTGCTTGGTGTGCTGAGTAAAGTGAATGAAGAAAGTGGTCACAACACTTATGTGTTCGTATTGCTTGGTATTGCCTACAGCGCCAGTATCGGTGGTATCGCGACGATGGTCGGCAGCCCTCCAAATGCGATTGCTGCGGCCGAGATTGGTATGACATTCACGGATTGGATGGCATTTGGCTTGCCGACTGCGTTTATCCTGTTACCGATTGCATTGGCTGTGCTGTTTTTTGTACTTAAACCAAAACTCGACGGTGAATTTGAAATCAGTCATGAGCCTGTAAATTGGGACAAAGGTAAAATCGTTACTTTACTGATTTTCGCTTTGACCGTGTTCTTCTGGATCTTTAGTAAGCCAATCAACGCCATGTTAGGTGGCTATGCGAAGTTCGATACTATTGTGGCATTGTGTGCGATTGTCGCCGTTAACTTTGCCCGCGTGGTTCATTGGAAGGACATTGAGAAAACCGCTGACTGGGGTGTATTACTGTTATTTGGTGGCGGTATCTGTTTAAGCAATGTGCTGAAAGCGACAGGGACGAGTGTGTTCTTGGCGAATGAGCTCAGCGAACTGATTTCTCAGTTTAGTATGCTGTTTATTATCTTGGTGATTGTTGCTTTCGTTGTCTTCCTAACAGAGTTTGCAAGTAATACGGCCAGTGCTGCGCTGCTTATTCCTGTCTTTGCCAGCGTTGCCGAAGCCTTTGGTATGTCTCCAGTGATCTTGTCGGTGCTTATCGCTGTTGCGGCGTCATGTGCCTTCATGTTGCCTGTTGCTACACCACCTAACGCAATTGTGTTTGCTTCAGGTCATATTAAGCAGCAAGAAATGATGCGAATTGGTATTCTGCTCAACATTGCCTGTATTGGTGCCTTGACCCTGATTGCGGTGACGTTCTGGGCCTAGCTAGTTTCAGTTGAATGTTAGCCTTAGTTGAGCACTTCCAATGAAAACGCCCCTATTCCGATGGAGTAGGGGCGTTGTTGTGAGTTTGAGTCACTAAATTTTTGCAACTAAGCAATTGAGCTTATCAAAGATGATCTCGGCTCCCAATTTGGAGAGGTGGATCCCGTCGTTTTGATACAAATCGCTGTACCCATTTTGCTGGGCATAGGTTTCAAACGCTTGGTAGGCATCGACGATCTCAATGCCTGTCTCCCCATGACCGTACATCATTTTAAGTTTTTTGCTGTGCACGTTACTCAATGTCTCTACAGACTGTCTTAAACGTTCTACGTTGCTTGGCTGGTTGCCAAACATCGGAAGCGCGCCTACTGGGTCTATGGCACTGGTGACAACAAGGATAGGTTTTATACCATGGTGCTGAGCCTGAGCAATCATGCTATTGAGATTGCTAGCCACAACGCTAATATCGATGCCCCAGTTGAGATCGTTCAATCCACCAAATAACACAACAACGTCAGGTTTTGCTTCTAATACTTGTGATTTGAATCGAGACAGCATTCCCGTTGTCGTGTCACCGGGTACACCACAGTTGGTAAATGAAAAGTTCGGGTACTCGCTCGTTAATTGACATGACCAGTTTTCACCTTTAGCAAGACCCCAGCCAGCCGTGAGGCTATCACCGAGTAATACGATGTTTTTCATAATTGTTCTCTTAAGATCGAAAAAGCCGCTCAATAGGAGCGGCTTGGTAATTTTTGAGCGATTAGTTTTTGCTAATGTAGTCTTTAAAGCGCGCTTTAGTTTCTACGTCCGCTTTGTTGTACCAGAATATCAGCATCTCTTCCGCCGTGTTGTCACCAGCGGCTGGAGCGGTTGCAGGTAGCGTGGTTGGCTGTGCAGCGGTCGTTGCTGCAGCTGTTGTGGCCGTTGTCGTGACAGCCGCTGTTGTTGCCAGAGTAAGTGCAGCTACACCGCCTTTGCGGTTGTAGTCATCAGCTTCACGGTTATAGTCGCGACCAATTTGCATACCATCTTTGATAAGTTTGTCTTCAACCACAGAGACAACTTGGCCGTTCTTATCAGTGAGTGACCACTCTAAGTTATCGATGTTTTTCTGCGCTTGGCGTGCATCTCGATACGTTGGGACATTGAGGGTCAATTCAGCATCAGTTGCTTCAAAGCGGGCAATGATGGCTTTGCTAGAAATCACTTTTCTTTCATCTCGATTCACATCAAAGAAAGGTTCATATTTAAACACGATTTGATTGACACCATCGGGTAGCGTGGCTGTTGCACCAGATGAGAAAAATCCGCTTGAGTTTGTGGTTGGGTCGCCTGCATTGACAGAAAGAAGATCAACATTGTCAGGTATTTTGATGGTCACGTCAGCCATCGCAAGGCTACTACAACCGACGAGTAGTGCAGCAGCAATCAGATTGGATGCTTTCATTTTTATTTCCCTAGCAGAATATGTGAATCATGGTGTGTTCAAGCGAACTCAAGCTGTTTACGTTGAGGTTAGCTCAGATTTCGGTGTTTAGCTTGCCTAGGTTAGCGACACTTTGCAATCTTGTGATGCACGGGTTGGCTGAATTTCGTTAAAAACTGACATTGGTTTGGTTTATTCGGTGCTTTATTGTGTTGTTAGTTTATAAAAATCGCTAATTCTCTGTTTATGTTGTGAATATAAAGTAATTCAACCAAATAAAGGAAACCAATATTTTCTAAAATGCAACAGGTGACCTAGCTAAGAGGCGATGAAAATTGTTAACGAAACCGAACAATGCAACGTCAATTTAAATTGCTTGGCTGTTGATGAGTACTATATATAAATCGAATAGGTTGGCTTGGCGATGAAAATTGAATCTAGTAGCATCGCCCCCAAGCGAGAATCGCTCAACGAGCACTGAATGACCCAGTACAGCAGATGGGTTAAATGAATGGAATCTCAGTGCGATTGTAGTCAACCCTATTGTACTTAAAGAGATTTCATTTGAAGATGTCAAAACGTCCTTTGTCTTTGATCTTGGCTGCGCTGTGCTCGGCTTCTCCTGCCATGGCACAAGACTCACCTGCCACCGAACAGCAGAAGCCTCAAGCCAAATCAGCTCTAGTCGATCCTGAAGAACCAACCAAGGCTGAAGAAACATCAGAAGCGCTACCCGATAGAAAATTTGCTGCTTTCCCTGTTCCAATTACCGATGATGCGCTAGGCGTAGGCCTAGGCGTAAACGCGATGTACATCCACGATCGTGAAGAAGGTGCGACCAATCCATCGACCAGTATGTTCTATGGTCAATATACAGATTCAGACAGTGGTATGGCCATCATTGGTCACGAGCACGTGTTTGCCTATGATGCGTGGCGAGCGGGCTTTTATGCTGGACACTTCAGTCTAAACCTTAAATACACGGGGCGTATCGGTGCTCAGCTTCCGAAAGCCGCCCAATACGCGTCATATTCCAATTTTGTCTATGGTGAAGTTCGTAAGCAAATTGTCGATGATTTGTATTTCGGCGTTCAAGGACTGTGGAGTGGCGGCAATGCAGAGCTCAACGAAAAAACCGATCCTGCGATCAAGAAAGCATTTGAACAAGAAATGAGTGGCAGCAACCACGCCATTGGTTTTCTTATGACCTATGACTCAAGAGATAACATGATGGGGGCGACAGAAGGTCTCAATGTCGATCTGAGTACACTTCACTACTCAAAAGATAAACGCACCGGCAAGCCATTTCATCGTTTAGACGCTGAGGTTAGCCAGTATTTCCCAATTGGTGACGATGTCTTAGCGTATCGAGTGATTGGTAAGGAAATGCTGGGTGATGCACCGGAGTATGAGTTTGTGACGCCTGATTTACGTGGTGCGGACTGGAATAAGTATCGAGGCAGCTCAGTCTATCAAGCTGAAGTGGAGTATCGCCACAAGTTTTCTACTTTGTGGAGCGGTGTCGCTTTTGCTGGAGCCGCAGTGGTGCGCAACGAAGACCGCCAGTTTGCAAACTCAGTTAAGTCAGAAGTGATCCCGTCAGCAGGTATTGGTGTCAGGTATTTACTTAATGCCAAAGAGCGATTTACTGTAGGTGTCGATGCTGCGGTATCTAAAATGGGTAACACTAGCTTCTATATTCGATTTGGTGAAGCGTTCTAAACACGCTTGAACTACCAATTTGGCACTTACAAATAACCATTGCGAATGAGTGGCTTGTGGTCATTTGCCATGCTTATAACTAGGTGCAATTTATGTGCTATTGTTTTACGATGGTACGCTTATCAATTAATTAATCAAAGGGTTGAGTATGCTGAATATTGAACAGCTGGTGGCATTCGTCGCTGCGGCAGAGCAAGGTTCATTTTCTGCGGCCGCGAGGCATCTTGGTAAGAGTCAAAGCTCCGTCAGTATTGGAGTGAATAACCTTGAGCTCGATTTAGGCATTACGCTTTTCGATAGAAGCACAAAATATCCTAAGCTTACCCCGCAAGGTGAGCGCATGTTGGCACAAGCGAAAGTGTTGTTGCGTCAGGCTGAGCGGATCCGCAATTACTCCAAAGCCAGTGTGGACAGCGTCGAAGATACCCTGAAAATTGCCATTGACCCGCTGTTGCCATTCTCTTTGCTGGATTCGGCGATTGAGAAAATGTCGCAGCGTTTTCCTTTCACTCAAGTGGATGTATCACGTTTGAGTGCTCACCATCTGACTAACGCTATTATCAATGATGACGTGGAACTCGGCTTTAACTTGGCGGCGGATGCCGTGCCAGAAGGCGTGGACTTTATCTCCATTGCGAATATTGAGTGGGTGTGTATCTGCAGCCCAGATTCCATTTTTGCCGATATGCAGCAAGTCAGCAATGAAACCTTGCTTGGTGAAAGACAAATCGTTTGTCGCAGTATGATGCAGAACAAAGTCCTCAAGGCTCAAGGCGCATTCTCACAAGATATCTGGCAAGCCGATGATCAAGAGGATGTGATTAAGCTGGTGGAGCAGGGTATTGGTTGGGCAATCGTGCCTAGAGACTACATCGTCGAAAAGCAAGCCATGGGCACCCTGATCGACTTTAGGCCTGAGTTCCAGCGTTATGAGATGCTTAACTCCGCAGATGTCCTTTGGAAGTCAAATACACGCTTGGGTCCTGCGGCTAAATATCTTTGTGAAATGCTTGGCGTTTTTTAAGCGTAAAGCTTAGGTCATTGACTCAGAATAAACAAAAAACCTCGCTTTCTGAACGGCGAGGTTTTTTGTGGTTGATGGATTTAAGCTCTAAGTTCGTTTGGATACAGATACACAGAGTTTCGCCCTTGAAGCTTTGCCTGTTGAAGATTTTTAAGACCGAGACTGAGCGTACCATCCGCCGATCCCTCTATGGGTGTCGCTCCTATAGAGACGGTATTGACGATGTCATCTTGAACATTAACCAGTGGGCTTTTTTCGACAAGCTGCCTTAACCACTCGAGTTGCTTTTGCGCATCTAGTGAGTCATTGGCGCCAAATAGCAAACCAAAATGACCACTGTTGGAGCGTGCCAAGCAGCGCGATTGAGGTTTAGGGAAGCTTCTTTTCACAATGCTAGCAACATGCTTGATCACTTTATCACCAATGTCGCTGCCATAACGGTCATTGATCGCAGTTAAGCCACATACATCGATCACTGCATAAAATAGTGACTCACTATCGCTCGCTTTCGTCAGTTCTTGGCGCATATGATGCTCGTTTTCTAGATCAGTGAGGGGGTCATTCATTGCCACTTGTTTGCTTAGCAATAGGTTCGCCAACGCCACTTCAGAAAAGTCACGTATAGCGCGCATGAGTCCTTCGAAAGCATAGAAAACACTTTTGACATAAATGACCCCTATCAAGCGATCGTGGTGATAGAGTGGAAGGGCGTAGTGTCGTCCACTTATCTGCAGTTGCTTCGCGAGGGGATCGTGCTCGTTGCTGTAAAGGTAGTTAATGCCACGGGACTTAAAATACGCTGGCAACTTGTCGAGTTGATAGCTGGCTTTGGTATTGCCGTGATAATCGATAGTATTGAATTGGTTTGCCTTTTCATCGTACAAGCAAAATTGGACGCCACCGTGGTAGGTAAATCGATCAAAGATATGTTTCAAGTCTTGCTTAAAGGCAGCCATGTTTGTCGCTAGAGTCAGTTGAGACAGTCCTTGATTAAGCTGGAAAGTGATGTAGTTAACCGATATCACTAAAAACAGCAGCGCGAAAACGACGATGGCCGTGAGAGAAATCTGGTAAGACGTAAACAGGATATCAGTTTGACTGGTGCCGGACATGACGACCCAACCAATTGGGTTTCGAGCATCGAAAACACTTTTCTTTAGTTCACCATTATAAAAGTAGTCATAGCTGCCACGCGTTCTCCCTGCATCAATCTGCTCTTTTAAACCACCTTGATAGCTAATCGAAGAGGTACCAATGCGGTTTGGGTTGGGATGAAATACCAATTTCCCCGTCCTACTATCAATAACAAAGACATAGCCACTATTCAGTGTTTTTAGGTTCGATAGATATTGCGTGGTGTGCTGGACATCCACTTCAAACCACACTTCGATTGGGCTGTGATACTGAACCTGCTTGATGGCAAATACCCAAAACCCATCGGATTTCTGATACAAGGTTGAGACGGCGTATTGTCGGGTAAATCCATCAAAAGTATGCCACTCAATATTATTTTTGCTGTTTGCAGTGAGTCGGTCATCATTAAAATTGGCGTATTGATCCGCTTGCCGGTCATAAACCGCAACGCTTTTGTACAAATAACTGTTGGCAAGTATTTGGTTGGCAAGAGGTGCAAAGTTAGCTGTACCGACTTGCTCTTGCAACAGATCTACCTTTGCAAAAGTCGCTTCGATTTGCGACCAGATTAAGGCCGTCGCTACCTTTACATTATCTTGAGATTGAGATTTAGCCAGCGATTGAGAGCGCAGATAGTGCTGATAGGACAGGTAAATAAGTACCGCAATTAACACAAAAGTGAGCGGTTTAAACAGGCGGAGCAACAGCTTAGGTAACGACATAACATATAAAACAAATTGAACACTACCTCATTACTATCACTGATTATGGGTAGCTTTTAAAGGTTTAATTGGTTTATCAATAACTCAGATCAATTCAAACGAAAAAAGAGCTCAATAAGTGAGCTCTTTGTGGGTGATTAGCGAACAGTCTAGTGGCGATGTCGTCAGTTAAGACTGAGCGGAGTAATGCAAAATGGCCATCGACATAGGCGCTTGCAAGATTTCACCTTCGGCATGACCGATTTCGGCATCTGAAATGTGGGTATCGCAGATGGTTTTCCAAACTTGATTACGATCATTCGGCAGAGAGAAACGAGCCGGAGCTTTGGTTTGGTTGATGAGGTAGACCAGTTCGTCTCCATCTTCACCAATACCGATGTGCAGAGCGACACTGCTTAGTCGGTTCCAATCTTCCATGCTCATTAATTTTCCATCGACGCGACTCCAAAAAATGCGGTTGTCGTTGCGCTTTTCACCGCTAAAGGCGCGGATGAACGGCACCATATATTTTTGGCGTGCAGCCAGCATCTCTGCAAGCCATTGTTGGAAATGCTGTTTAGCTTCACTGGTTTCCCAATTGAGCCAACTTATTTCGTTGTCTTGGCAATAGGCGTTGTTGTTGCCTTGCTGGGTATGCGATAGCACATCTGCGGTAAGAATGTGCGGGATACCAAACGAAAACAGCAAAGTCGCCATGAAATTGCGCTTTTGCTTCTCACGCGTAGCGAGTACAACCGGGTTGTCCGTATCGCCCTCTACGCCATAGTTGTTTGAGCGATTGTCACCGTGGCCGTCACGGTTGTTTTCACCATTGGCTTCGTTGTGCTTATGCTTGTACGAGACAAGATCTTGCATGGTGAACCCGTCGTGGTAGGTGATGTAGTTAACGGTCAGCTTATATGGCCAATTGGCAGCGCTATACAAATCGCGGGAGCCCATGATACGAGTCGCGAACTCTTTTAAGTAACCTTGATCGCCACGCCAGAAGCTACGTGTGATATCACGCAAGCGGTCATTACATTCATTCCAACCAAATGGGAAGTTTCCGACTTGATAGCCGTTTGGCCCGATATCCCAAGGCTCGGCAATCAATTTGGTCATTTTGAGGATAGGATCCTGAGCCACTGCGCGGAAAAAGGCGGCCTCACGATTAAAGTGATCACCGTTTCGACCTAATGTGGCCGCTAAATCAAAGCGGAACCCATCGACTTTAAACTCTTGTACCCAATAACGAAGTGTATCCATGACCAAGTTAAGAGCAGGCTGGTAGTTGAGATCGACGGTGTTGCCACAACCAGTGTAGTTCGCGAAGTACTCGCCATGACGAAGATAGAACTTGGAGTCTAAGGCTTTCAAGTTAAAGACCGGACCTTGATCGCCACCTTCAGCTGTGTGGTTGTACACCACATCAAGAATCACTTCGATACCTGCTTTGTGCAGTTCACGAATGGTAGTTTTGAGCTCTTCTACTGCATCTTGGCGGGCATAGCGTGGATCGGGTGCCATAAACACATAAGGGTTGTAACCCCAATAGTTCACCTTATCCATTTGTAGAAGATGAGGCTCGTGCATACAAGCGGCAATCGGCAGTAGCTGCAGAGTATTGATGTTTTGCTCTTTGTAGAAAGCGAGCATGGCATCACTGACTAATCCAAGATAGGTGCCACGCTCTGAAGCCGGTACTTGCGAGTTAAGCTTAGAAATCCCTTTGACATGAGTTTCAAACAACACCATTTCTTCACGAGGAATGTTGGGTGATGTTACTTGTTGCCAGTCAAAGGTATCATCGACGACCACGCAAGTTGGCAGTTCGAAACTTTTTTCGGCTGAAAACGGTGGGACATAATGCAGTGCTTTGTCTAATGCTTTTGCGTAGGGATCAGCTATGTACTGACGTTCTTCGCACGATTCTATGACAAAACCATAACGTTGCCCGGCTTTTATGCCGCTAAGGTGAATATGCTTGATTCCGGCATAATTGTTAAAAAGTGGGAACAACTCTTGTTTGTTGTTGTCATCATAGAGAGCGAGATAAATAGCCTCACAATCGGGTGCATGAATAGCAAAGTTACAACCGGCTTCATCCAGTGTTGCACCCAGCGGATAAGGGCTAGATTGATGTTGCGTCATAGAGATTTTTTCTATTTGTTCGTGAATGACATTAATCTTACTTTCACTAGTTAATAGCTTTGTAAACTTTAGGTCAAGCGAAGATCACAGAATTTTAAATGTAATTTAATTTCAGTTTTCTTACCTAAAAGTTAAAAATAGTGATGTAAAGCATATTGTGCGCGTCAAAACATTACTCCTATCTATACTACTCCCCCCTTGAATTGTGATCTTTCCTATAAAAACGCCATACGGTTATTTTTCTACTCCTTTCTCATCCCCCTTAACTATCTATAGGGTGGAGGACGCTTCCATTACACGACTTCGTTAATCTGCAATTGTTCAATCAACTCGGGACCCTAACCGATATTTCAAGTCTGAGACACTTCGGTACTGCCTCTGAAGCGTTTTAGAAACAAAGAAATTGAATATAACAATAAGTTAAACGGAGTTTTCTAAATGAAAAAAGTAAGTGTAATTGCTGCTGCGGTGGTAGGTGTATTGGCTGCTGGTCAAGCAATGGCGAATGTAGATTTTCATGGTTACATGCGTGCTGGTGTTGGTGCTAGTGAGCACGGTGGTCAGCAAACGACTTTTGAGAAAAACAAAGTAGGTCGTCTCGGTAACGAAGGCGATATCTACGGTGAGATTGGCCTAGGTAAAGAAGTATACAACGACAACGGTAAGTCGATGTATGTTGACTCTATGGTTGCTATGACTTCGAACGGTTCAAACGACTGGGAAAGTACTGAAAACGACGATGCAAAGTTTGCATTACGTCAGTTTAACGTTCAAGCAAAAGGGTTCTTGGGTTTTGCTCCGGAAGCAACTCTTTGGGCTGGTAAGCGTTACTACCAACGTAAAGATATTCACATCAGTGACTTCTACTACCTAAATATTTCAGGTGCAGGTGCCGGTATTGAGGGTATCGAAGCAGGTCCTGGTAAGCTTTCTCTAGCTTGGGTTCGCAACGATCGCAACGACGGTGTTCAAGATGGTGACCCAAGCACTGGTCAAACTCCAGACGCAGGAAACGATGGCGGTGCACTAAATGTTAATACATTAGACATTCGTTACGCTGGTATTCCTTTATGGGAAGGTGCATCACTTGAGTTAATTGGTAACGCAGCTCTATTAAATGAAACTGACCAAGCATCGCAAGCTGCTAAAGATGCAAAAAATGGTTTCATGGGTACGGCTGAATTGACTGTAGGTCTGAGCGGCGGTTTCAACAAAACTGTAGTTCAATACGGTACAGAAGGCTACTCAAAAGCGTTCGCGTTCTATGGTGACGGTAGCTGGTACGGCGCAGAAGCAAACTCTGGCGCATCTGGTTACCGCCTGATCAACTGGGGTGTATCAGAAGTCGGTCAGAACGTTGAGTTTGGTCACCAGCTAGTTTACGGTGTTGGTGAAGGTATGTGGGATGGCCAAGACAAATGGACTACATACTCTGCAGTTGTTCGTCCAATGTATAAGTGGAACGACAACATGCGTACAATCCTAGAAGCAGGTTACTCGCAAGATGATAACGATGGTTCTAAGACAACAAACAGCAAGTTTACTATCGCCCAAGCATGGTCAGCAGGTTCAAGTTTCTGGGCTCGTCCTGAACTACGTGTTTACGCGTCTTACTTAAACCAAGATGCTGACGGTCAAACAGATGGAAGCTATAAGTTCAACGGCGGCGAGAGCAAATCTCAAATGCAAGTTGGTGTACAAGTTGAAGCTTGGTGGTAATCTAGCGCAATAGCTAACCACGTTAATCATGTACAGCCAGCTAGTCTGGCTGTACTCTTTTTTCGGAGAGTAATTATGAAGTATAAATGGTTGCCCTTAGTAGCGGCTTTCTCACTAGCAGGGTGCTCTGCACCACAAGTTATTTCTAGTGATGTGGAGCCCTCTCAACAGGTTTCTACATCGGTTGAGCGTTTGAGTTGGACAAAGCTGGATCTTCCAGCGAATGTAACGACCGAGCTTGGTAAAAACTCTCAAATTTTGCTGCTGGATGGAACAGCAAGTCCTGTTGCTACATTTACTGTCGATGGAAATCGCGGTAGCTTGGATGTTGAGGTAGCAAGTTTAGTAGTTAAAGAAAGTAGTATGTATGCGCCTTCATTTAAGGTCACTGACGATAAAGGCCGTGTGTTAGGTGAAAAGCGATTTTCTGAATTTGAGTACAGAGAGGCGAAGGTTTTAGATCCTGACCAATATGCTGCAAAAGTAACGGTAATCCCTTTTGATGATTCTAAAGCGCTGCATATCTTGGTGTACTCAACAAAAGAAGATATAGCGGGTAGCTCCACCGTGACTCATCCTGCCAAGCTATATGCGAAAGCTCGAAGCAACCAACCACCAGAGATCGCTGATCCTGTCATTCTGCATTCACTCTATGGTACTTTGACCGTTAAAATTGATGCTAATAATGTTGTAACGAAGCGCGAGCAGACGGAAAACGAATATATACCATCTGCTGCAACCAGTGAAGAATACTACAAATCCGCAATAGAAAAAGCGGTTGCAGAAGACAACATACCAAAGGCACTTAGCCTGCTAGATGAAGCCAAAGCACTGAATATTGAAGGTGCCCAAGAGATCTTTGTTAAAGCAATTAATGCAAAATAGCACATTCACAAAATAGTTATTATTAGCCCTGAAAATGCTTTGAGATAATTCATCCCTCAATGTTTTCGGGGTTTATATTTTTCTCCTCTAATATACCGCCGTCAGGTTCACATCCAATTAACCTCAAAAAGTGACATTGTTCAAATAGCTGGCATTTGTTACTTCAGTGCTGATTTGCCAATAAAGTGTGACTTTGGTCATTTTTTAATAGCGTCATTCATGCTTTTCCGTGCTCAACGTCAAATTTCATTCCGAAGTGAAAATAAAAGTTCCAAAACTGTAGCCAATTACTATTGAAGAAGAAGGGGAGGTGCTTAGAAGTACTGCCACTATTATCAATAACAGCCTCTATTCCATCAAAATTGACATCATTATTCTCCTCTCCGACAACTTTCTCATCACATCTTACATTCTGCTGCCTTTTTGAATGTCGATTGAGAAATATAACGATAAAAATCGGAGTTAATAATGAAAAAATTATGTTTAGTCGCTGCAGCTGTTTCTACTGCACTTGTTGCTGCGCCGTCTTTCGCTGTGGATTATTTTGGTTATTTTCGTGCGGGCACTGCGCTCAGCTCAAATGGAACTGGTGATGCCAACTACGAGAAGCAAAAAGTGGGTCGTCTAGGTAACGAGAACGACAACTACTCAGAGTTCGGTTTTGGTAAAGATCTAAAAACGGGTGAGCAAACGTGGCGCGTGGAATCGATGATTGCTTCTGGCAACAGCGGCACAAATGGCTGGCAAGATGGTGACTTCAACGTTGCACAATACAATGTACAAGCGACGGGTCTGTTCAGTTCAGACAAAGAAGCGACAGTATGGGCTGGTAAGCGTTACTACCAACGTCGTGACGTACACATCACGGACTTCTACTTCCTAAACACATCTGGTACTGGTGGTGGTATCGAGAACATCTCTGTAGGTAATCAAAAACTGTCGCTTGCGCTTGTTGAAGACAGTAGCTCAAAGCAAAAAACGCTTGATGGCAAACAGTGGGTACAAAAGCCTGGTACTAACCCTGGTGTTGAAGGTAGCTGGGAGCAGCAAGATAAATACAAAGAAGATGAAGTCAAAGGTTACATCGCTGACGTACGTCTAGCGAACATTAACCTTTGGGAAGATGCAACACTAGAGGTTGCAGGTGCGTACAACTTCTCTACAGGCACTGCCTCAGGTAATACCAACGTACAAGCAGATGATGGCGCATTGGTTACCGCTATTCTTCACCAAAATATGGAAGCCGGCTTTAACCAAACGGTTGTGCAATACGGTAACAGCGCGTACGGCGCACAAATGGCCGACCTTGGTAACGGTGGTAATTTCGATCGCCGCGACGGTGCGAACAACGATGCACAAGGTGTTCGACTATTGAACTGGGGTGTGATTAGCCTAGGTGAGAAGTGGGAAATGGGTCACCAATTCCTTGCTGCACGATCGACAGACGCGGCAATTTCAGCGACGAACCGTGCTAAGACTGACCATGATTTGTTCTCTGCAGTAATTCGCCCAATGTACCAATGGACTGACACAGTGCGTACGGTATTTGAAGCGGGTACTTACGTTGAAAACTACAGCAATTACGGTAACAAAAAAGGCAGCAAGTTGACGGTTGCGCAGGCTTTTTCTATGGGTGAAGGCTTCTTTGCTCGTCCTGAAATTCGCGTATATGGCACCTACCTAAATGATCGTTCGGACAGCGCACAGCTTGCGGACAAATCAAAGAAAAACGAATTTCTTGTAGGCGTACAAGTGGAAGCGTGGTTCTAACGTTTTACTCATTAACCTAATAGATGCAGGGCGAAGGTGACTTCGTCCTTTTTTGGAGACGAACATGATCAAACTATCGACGACCCTGATCAGTAGCTGCTTGTTACTCGCTGGATGTCAAAGCACTGACGTTGTCGAGCAAGCGCCGCTTCGCTCTCAGGCAACGGTTTTCGATCCCGCTAGCCTCAACGTGCTGGCAATGAAAGCACCGAGTGAACAGACGTTTCGAATTGATGAGAATAGCCAGCGCTATGTCATAGACGGCGTCGAGAGCCCGGTTGCTGTCGCCTCACTGCCAATCACTTCAGGGGTGCTCGATATTACAATCACTAGCCTGATATCTTCTTCTGCTTTTGCTCCTTATGTGGCCGTTATCCGTGATGATGGCAGCGTGGTTGAGCAATATGATTTGAATGAATTTGATTATCTGCCTGCACGTTTCCATTTGGGAAATCGTTTAGCTCTAAACTTCACATTTGCTGTGCCAAGTACAACCTCTAAGCTCATGTTGGTGGTGTACACCAAGCCAGAAGCTACGACTCGCAGCGTGACGGTAACTCACCCAGCAAAGCTTGATGCCAAAGCTAGGGGCAACTATTTGCCTGAGGTGAAAGATATTCAGGTGCCTTTTAGTGATCAAGGTGAGGTTATTATTGCTATTGATGGTCGTAAGCTACAAGCCAATCCAACAATAACTGATGAACAAGTTACTCAGAGCAAGGTCATTCCGGTAAAAGCGACTCAAGAATCGAGTGAGTTTTACCGTCAAGCGATCACCCATGCCGTTGATAATAACCAACTAAAAAAAGCAGTAAGTTTACTTGAAGAGGCAGAGTCTCTTGGGGTGGAAGGTGCGCGCGAGGCGTTCAACAAAGCGGTGAATGCGTCTGCTTCTCAGTAAAAAGGAAGAATAATTGACCGATTAGTGTAAAAGCGTGGTGTTGATCGACAATCGCACTTAATTGTTGGCGCAATCAGCCGTTACTATAGAGAGTAACCGTTACCACAAAAGCCACTCAATTATGTCGACACTTACCATTGCTATTGGCGCTACCAGCTTGTCACTGTTGCTGGTGTTCGTCTGGATGTTTTCCCTTTCACTGCGCAAGAAGCGTATGGAGGAAGAGCGTCTTGCGCGAGAGGCCGCTTATCGTCGGGCGATGGAAAAAGCGCGCCAGCAAGAGAGGCAAGATCGCGTCTTTAAGGCGGAAACCGGTCATGTACCGACCATTCTTTATCTCGCTAAAGAGGCAGAGAGAACCAAACCTAACGAAGCGCTATATTGGTATCACAAAGGTGCGGAGCTCGACAATATCACTTCTATGTACGGCATCGTGCGCCTCAGTGACAAAAAACGTGAAGACCTAGTCCTTCGTGAGCAAGCTAATTATTGGCGATTATGTATTGCTGGTGCCGAAGGTGACGTGCACGCTAAGTTTGAGGCTGCAAAAGCGCAAATATTTGGTCAAGGTGTTGAGCGCAATATCCCAAGAGGCGTCGCTAAAATTCAAGAGGTGGCTGAAGAAGGTAACCTTGAAGCGATTCTGTTTATGGGAGATTGGAGCATTTCTCCTGAGAACCCAATACCATCGCCAAAGCAATCGACTCAGTGGTTTGAGAAAGCCGCGGACAAACAAAGTGAAGAGGGCATGACCAAGCTTGGGCTCAACTTCTTAAATGGGGTGGGCGTTGAGCAAGACAGTCAGCGCGCTTGCTACTGGCTTGAACGTGCCGCAGAAAAAGGCAATGTCGAAGCGATGTATTTTGCGGGCGAAGCTTGGCGTGATGTAAAGCCTAATGGTGCAGCTATTGCCTATATTTGGTTATTTATGTCAGCGTACATGGGCTATGAGCCCGCTAAATCGGCTCGTGATGCAGTGGGAAGCACTTTAGGTGTTGATTCGGTTGTTGGGCTGCAGTCACTTGCTAAGCCTGTTTTGAAAAAACTGCAGTTTGCTCCGGTCGTGAAACACTCGTTGATTCGCGCTCTTAACAAACTCTATAAACGAGATTTACCTCTGTTTGGACTTGTGCTGGATCGCGAGTCTGATGCAGTGGGTGTATCAGAAACTGACGTCTCGCCAGAGGCAAAGCCAAGCGAGACTGAGAGTGTCGCCTCTTCAAATGTTGAGGATGTTGCCGGGGGTAATGCAAACTCATACAGCTACTCCAGTTATGATACTCACTATTCACAATAAAGCATCCTTCAATCAATTCTGATTTCTATATTTGTCATACATGACTTTGATGAATCATATGTGAACTTCTGTTTCACTATTGTTATTTTTACCTTTCCTTAATGTTCATTTGGGGGGCTTTGTGGGCTAAGTTGGTGTGATCGATGTCACTCAATGTTTGCCTTTGACACTTCCATGACAAAAACAATGTTCAAAAAAATATTCTGAGCTCAGTTTCGGTGTGACCTTCAAGGATGCTTGGCAGTGGCCTTGTCGTTCGCACATTAAATCCGTGCCATTTATGGCATTCCTGTTCTATACGGAGCTTTTAATGAAAACTTTTAAAATGACATTGGCAGCGGCACTAGTTGCAGCAGTTGCACTTCCAGCAAGCGCAAACTACGTTGACGTTCGTGGTGCTTACAACACAGAAGCAAAAACTTATGAAAGCCGTGTTCGCACAGGCATGGGCTTTGCTGAAGATTGGGAAATTCACCTAGAAGGTACTCAAGGCCACGGCGATAGCGCGTTTAGCCAAGACGACCACAAAGTAGCAGCGTTCGAGACCGAGCTAAACTACAACTACGCAATCAACGACAACGTAACTCTAACTCCTGGTTTCGTTTACTGGAACGGTACTAGCCACTCAGAATACCGTCCTTACCTAAAAGCGACTTACGCAACAGGTAACTTCTACACTGCAGCACGTTACCGTTTCCAAGCGGCAACTGATGGTGTTGAGAACACAAACCAAGTTGACGCATGGGTAGGTTACAACGTTTCAGACTTCAACCTAGAATATAACCCAGCTTACATCGCACAAAACAACGGCGGTAAGATCAACAGCGATCTTTCTCGTGCAGACAGCAAATGGGAACACACGTTCCAAGTTAAATACACTGGTTTCGACACGTGGGCACCTTACCTAGATTACCAAATCCTAGACAAGACTTACGTAAGTCAAAACGCTGAAGTGAAAACTGAAAACCGCGTTCGTGTGGGTGTAACGTTCAACTTCTAATCTGCTTGCTGTAGATTAAAGTCAAACAGTTCTTAATAAAATGCCGCTCTTGTTGAGCGGCATTTTTCGTTCATGAGGTGTTTAAGAGTCCTTTATTCAGGCAGAGACATCACTCGCAGGTTTTCACTGATTTGTAGCGTAGCTTCTGTTGCTGCTTGCACTTGTTGGATACTAAATTCAGGTGCAAGCTCAGTCAGTAGCATTCCCTTCGGAGTGATTTCAATAACGCCCATTTCGGTGACAATCAGGTCAACTTGATTAACGGCGGTCAGCGGCAGTGAACATTGACGTAGCAACTTTGGTTTTCCTTTCACCGTGTGCTCCATCGCTACAATGACCTTTTTGGCGCCAACCACAAGATCCATTGCACCACCCATCCCTGGTACCATTTTTCCTGGAATGATCCAGTTAGCGAGATTGCCGTTTTCGTCTACCTGTAAGGCGCCAAGGACAGTGGCATCAACATGTCCTCCACGAATAATGGCAAACGATTCTGCGCTATCGAAATAGCAGCTTCCTTGGATAGCAGTAATAGGCTGCGCCCCAGCATTAACGAGATCCGGATCTGCATTGTCTTCGGTGGCCAGATTATCGATTCCTAACAAACCGTTTTCTGCTTGCATTAAGATTTCCACCTCCTTGTCGACTTCGTTGGCCACAAGCGTTGGTAAACCAATGCCAAGATTGACGATATCGCCATCATGCATCTCTTGAGCGACGCGCCATGCGATGCGGCGACGAATGGTGTGTTTATCCAGTAGGGTCGTCATTACGCATCCTCCGTCAAAATATAATCCACATACAGGCTAGGTGTGTGTACTGACTCGGGCTCAATGTCACCTAGGTTGACAATGCTTTCCGGCTCCACGATGACAGTGTCAGCAGCGGTCGCCATTAAAGGGTTGAAGTTTTGTGTTGTCTTGCGATAAAACACATTGCCTCGAGTGTCGACCACTGAGCCACGAATTAAGGCAATGTCGGCCTTAAGTGGCGTTTCAAGTAGGTAGTCTTTACCACCTACGTTAATCACTTTCTTGCCTTCAGCGACCAAAGTGCCAAGACCCGTTGGCGTGAGTACGCCCCCAAGGCCAGCCCCGCCGCTTCGAATTCGCTCAGCCAATGTCCCTTGGGGCACCAGCTCAACATCAAGCGTGCCTTCGTTCATTTGATTGCCCGTTTCTGGATTTAAACCGATATGGGACGCATAGAGTTTGCTGACACGCTTTTGCGCGATGAGCTTACTGGTACCACGACCGGGTGAAGCGGTGTCAGTAGTAATCAACGTGATATCTTTAATGTCCCACTCGTTGAGTAGATCAATCAGGGATTCAGGCGCGCCAGTTGCCATAAAACCACCGATCATGATGGTCATACCATCACGAAAGAGAGGACGAAGCTGCTCGGCATTTGCAGATTTTTTCATCTCAAACTCCTTAGCTACAACGTTTTAGAATGACAGCTGTACCCATACCGCCACCTATGCATAGTGACGCTAAACCAAGGTCTTGCTGGGTTCTGTGAAGCTGATACACCAAGGTGGTGAGAATACGGTTGCCTGAGGCGCCAATTGGGTGTCCAAGTGCAATCGCACCTCCCGATAAATTGCTGCGTTCAAGCAGCCACGGCGCATCGATGTTATGCTGCTCTGCAAGTGAGTGGACAACGCCAAGTGCCTGCGCAGCAAACGCCTCGTTGAGCTCGAATACGTCAATATCGTCAATCGACAGATGCGCTTTGTTTAGCGTATTCGCAATGGCGGGGACTGGGCCAAGTCCCATCACTTCAGGGGCGAGTGCACCTTGTCCATATTCAATCACTTCTGCTAGCGGTTTTAGGTTCAGTCTCGTGACTGCGCTTTCTGAGGCAAGAAGGATGGCGGAGGCTCCGTCATTGATACCAGAGGCATTGCCTGCGGTGACCGTACCTTCTGGATCGAAAGCGGGACGGAGATTTTGTAAGGACTCATAGCTGCAGTCCGCTTTGGGGTATTCGTCTTGTTTTACCTCAGTTTGACGGCGTCGATTGACGATGGAAACGGGGGCGATCTCGTCGACGAAGTCTCCGTTTTTAATGGCGTTCACCGCTTTGTTCTGACTACTGAGGGCAAAAGCGTCTTGTTCTTCACGCGACAGGCTGAATTTTTTCGCGATGTTTTCAGCGGTGATCCCCATGTGGTACTGATGAAACGCATCCGTAAGACCATCTTTGATGATGCTGTCTTCAAGGGGGAAATGACCCATGCGCTGACCACGGCGGATCTGTCCTGAAGTGATAAATGCAGCGTTTGACATGCTTTCCATACCACACGCGACCACCACTTCTGCATCCCCTGCGCGAATGTGGCTGGCGGCGTCCATAACGGTCTTCATCCCGCTGCCGCAGATCATATTAAGCGTGTACGCGGGCACGGAGTCCGGTATCCCAGCTTTTAATGCCGCTTGTCTTCCAGGCCCCATACCGGTTCCTGCGGTAAGTACATTGCCTGCAATGACTTCATCAATCATATCTGGCGCGATGTCCGCTTGTTCAAGCGCAGCTTGGATAGCGTGCGCGCCAAGCTCCGATGCCGATAGTGCACTTAATGCACCATTGAAGCTGCCAATTGGCGTGCGTTTTGCCGCCACGATAAAAACACGTTCCATGCCTGTCTCCTAAATGTTCAAGCTTAACAACAGTCTAAATCGCTGATGAGTCGGAGCGTTACAGGCAGGAATTCAAAGCCGCTTTGCAGATTTGCAAAGACCAAGTTGGCGTCCGATCACGTCTTTTTTATGAGTTAACTCTTATCTTGGAGCCACAACCATTTGGAGAAGATGCTATGCAGAATCGAATCGCGTGCGCCCCATGCTGCTGGGGTATTGAAGAGTCTCACAATCCAGAAAACCCAAGCTGGGGCAAGGTGCTAATGGAAGCAAGTGATTGTGGCTATCAAGGGATAGAGCTTGGCCCAACTGACTACTTCCCCGACGATGAGTCACTACTGAGCAGCGCATGTCGAACCCGCGGGTTATCCATTTGCGCGGGTAAACTTCAGCTGCCGTTTAGTGATGTAAACGCCTTAAGCCATATTCTCGACGAGACAGAAAAAACCTGTATTCGTCTAAGTAAGCTAGGTGTTAGGACGCTGCTTTTGATGGAAGGTAATCACCCTGAACGCAATACCTCAGTCGGTCAAAGCGCGACGGCGCCTCGACTTAATAAAACGCAGAAAGACGCGTTAATCGATGTGCTTAATCAAGTCATCGAGGTTGCTGAGAAATACAGCTTGAGATGTTTATTGCATCCAGGTGTCGGTGGCTACATCAGCTTTCAAGATGAAATTGATTATGTGTTGTATGCGATTCCAAACCACAAGCTAGGTTTGTGTATCGATATTGGGCATGCCTTCCTGGATGGTATGGATCCAGTGAGCATCATTAAGCAATATGGTCGCCGTATCGAGCACGTTCATCTTAAAGATGTGTCGCTGGACAAACTAAGGCTTGCGATTCGTGATAAAAAGCCTTGGGTTGACGCCTATGCGACGGGCTTGGTGACACCGCTAGGTGATGGAGACATTAAATTGACGCACGTACTCTCGTCGCTCAGAGAAAGTGATTATCAAGGCTGGCTCGTTGTAGAGCATGAGCACAATAAACGTGCACTCACCCGTGTTGTGGATGATTTGCAGCGCAGCAGACACTACTTAACGTCCATAGGTGTTTAATCGTGAGTGTGGTAACAGACCCACTTTTCTATGTCATGGCTGTTCCTGCTGTACTTATCTATGGTATCGGCAAGGGCGGCCTTGGTGGGGCTTTAGGCATTATTGCTGTGCCGCTGATGGCGCTGGTGGTCGCACCGACGCAAGCGGCCGCTATTTTGCTGCCTATTTTAATTGTGATGGATATCTTTGCGGTTCGCCACCACTACAAAAGTGCGGATTATGGTGTGATTAAACGCATGTTGCCGGGAGCCTTATTTGGTGTGCTGCTTGCGGGGTTGTTTTTGGGAATTACCTCGGAAGCTGGCCTCAAGCTAACCATTGGTTTGCTGTCTCTGGCGTTTTGCCTTCAATATTGGCTGGATGGCGAGCAAAAACAAACCAAACCGAGTGCGCTATCTGCATGGTTTTGGAGCGCTCTCAGCGGTTTTTCCAGTACTGCCATTCATGCTGGTGGTGGGCCTGCGAGTATCTATCTGTTGCCGCTAAGGCTTGAAAAAGTCACTTTGATCGCCACCATGGCGGTGTTGTTTGGCCTTATTAATCTTGCAAAAGTGATCCCTTACTTAGCATTAGGGGAATTTGATGCCACCAACTTGTTGACCGCGCTCATTTTGATCCCTTTAGCACCACTGGGTGTCAAACTTGGAGTGATGTTACTGCATCGTGTCAGTCAGGAGAGGATCTATCAGCTCTGTTATCTGTTCCTTTTCGTGTCGGGCAGTAAACTTTGTTTTGATGCTGTCATTGCCCTCGTTTAATCGCTGGTTTCTGGGTCATTGCTTAGCAGGTACGTTTTGAAATTTGTCGCGGTTGGCGAAGCTGACTGCGGTGAGTGATAGTACAAGTTGAGGCTCCACACGCTAGTCTCGTAATCAAGCAAAAGTGGTTTTAGTTTACCTTCATTTATCGCCTGTTTAACGAGAAAGTCGGGCAAATAGGCGATACCCATCCCGTTGACGGCGCCTTTGAGAAGTAGGTCACTGTCGTTTACCTCTATAGTTTTGGGCACTTTTAAAAGTGTGTTTTCAGACTGACGCCTAAAGATCCAATCGTTGCTCCCGGTTAGTGTGGTTGCCACTAAACAAGGATGTCGAAGGAGATCTTTCGGGTGTTCAGGTTCACTGTGTTCACGCAGGTAATCAGGGGATGCCACAACGACAAAAGGACATTGCATTAGCTCTCTTTTTACTAGCAATAAATCTTTTTCACGGTAGCCTTGATAACTCGCATTGGCGCTGATCATTAGGTCACTGGTACTGGCATGATCCAGTGCCCAAGGCGTGACATTTATATTGAAAGTAACCTCGGGATGATCTTTGGCGTAATGGCGTAGTTTATCCATTAAGAAGTGATTGGCGTAGACAGGTGTACAGGCAATGTCGATATGGCCTTTTTCGTGGGATTGGTAGTCTTCGAGTTTACGAGTGATACGTTCTGCGCTATCGACAAGAGGAGAAAACTCTTCAAATAGAGTTTGGCCAGCGTGGGTGGCTTCTAACAAACGATTGGAACGGTAGCACAACGCCGTTCCAAAGTGGCTTTCTAGCTCTTGTAGCCAACGACTGCCTGCGGACACCGAAATATTACAGCGACGTGCCGCTGATGATATAGAACCAGAACGAATGACGTAGATGAAGAAAGCCATTTTATCGAGCATAGTGAGTCTCCTAATGCCGTCTTTCTCGCGCTCAAAATACTGCTTTGACGATGTGAGATTTCAAACGTGAGATCTAAAACGTGAGAGTAAAAACGAAAAATGGGAGCGGTTGAAACCCGCTCCCAAATACGCAAATTACTAATGGTTAAACATGAGCTTGGTCAGTAGAGTGGGTGTGTTTTTTACCCAGTTTCTCTGCCATTACTTCTTCCATTTTCTCCAGACTGACACCTTTTGTTTCAGGTACATAGCGAACGACCACATACATACAGATGATGGAAAGAATTGCGAATAGCCAGAAAGCAAATGCACCGTTAAAGTTCTCTTGTAAGTAAGCATTGTCGTTTAGCATCGGGAATGATTGCGTGACGATGAACCCCGTGAACCACTGAGCACCAACGGCAATGGCCATAGCGCGAGAGCGAATGCTGTTCGGGAAAATCTCAGAGATCATAGTCCAGCATGCGCAGCCCCAAGAGGTTGCGTAAGAAACTACATACAGACACAGAGCGAATAGAGCGGCATAGCCTTCAGTTTGTTGATACAACACGTAACCGACCACAAACATGCCGAGCGCACAGCCAAACGTGCCGTACTTCATCAGCGGCAGACGACCTACTTTGTCAATAAGGTACATGCCCAGTGCGTTACCTAGAATGAAGACCACACCAACGAAAGTTGTTTGGAAAAGAGCGTTTTCAGTAGACCCCGTGATCGGCTTTAGGATCTCTGGTGTGTAGTACATGATGACGTTGATGCCCGTTAACTGTTGAGCAGCAGCGACAAAGGTACCGATAACCAAAATAGCAAACAGCAATGGTGAGCGTAGGCTGACTTTATTTTTGTTCGCACTGCGGCTGTCTGTGAGTGAATCTTGGATTTCACGGATAAGCTGATCGGCGTGCTGTGGATTTGAGATGCGAGATAGTGTCGCTTTTGCTTCAGTCAGTTTACCTTTGAGAACTAACCAGCGTGGCGACTCTGGAATGATGAACAATAAAGCTGCGAACAGTGCGGCAGGGATAATTTCAGAACCTAGCATCCAGCGCCAACCCCAATCGACCAACCAAGCTTCAGACATACCTTTTGCGATTAGGTAGTTAACGTAAAACACCCCGGTTTGACCAATGACAGCAGACTGCTGGAACATACTCACTGCACGGCCACGGAAATCCTTAGGAGCGACTTCCGACATGTACATCGGCGATACTACGCAGGCTAAGCCAACGGCAATGCCACCAACGATACGTAGCATAACGTAAACACTGAAGGTGGAAGCAAGTGCTGAGCCCACTGCGGAGATCATAAATAAGATGGCGGCTATAAAGAGGGTATTGCGTCGGCCATATTTTAGCGCGGCCCATCCGGCACTGACGGCACCGATAATACTACCGAGTACCACGCTGGACACTGCCCAGCCAGTTTGGGCTGAACTTAGCCCAAAGTGCTCACGAATCGGACCAATCGCACCAGATATTACAGCGGTGTCATAGCCTAAGAGAATTCCGCCAAGCGCTGCAATACAACAGATACGAATGATATAGGCAAGATTGTGTTTACTAGCTTCTACCTTGGATGTAGCTTCCATTAGATTTTTCCTTATTGAGATTCCCTCAAAACTGTCCCTTTACCATCGAACAAGAGCTAGCTGAGGTGAGCCCAATACTTCGGTTTGTAGGGTACGAGTATTGGCATTCTATAAGTCCAGCAGATGTTATAGTTGTGTGTGTTTGAAAATAATTTTTCATTTTGCTGGTGTTTTAATCATATTGACTCTTTTTGATTTCTACTACCGGTAAACTGTCATTTTGTCCAAAAATGTTACCTGTATCAAACTATGATAAATCTTTTTCAAACCCTGCAAGTTGTTTAAGGCATTGATTTTTATTGCTTTAATAAAAGTGAGATCTAGATCAAATACGATTGAAACCCGCGTTCTACTTAGGTTTTTTCCATTTTTAGTTTGTTTTGAAATTCTCAATCGATGACGTGAAAAATATTTTTCAATTTCGTTTTTTTTGGCTAAAGTAGTCCTCAGTGAAACAACAGGAGATGTTCAAAGCTTCCCAACCCGATGACTTAGTCACCGCGATAGCTTTGAGTCACTTGGAAAATCTTTTAAACATTGTCGGAGAATAAAAATGAGCAACGTGCAATATGGAATTAGCCCACTGACTTGGACCAACGATGATATGCCAGAGCTTGGTGGCGAGATCCCTTTGGAAACATGTTTAAGTGAAATGGCTGAAGCGGGATTCACAGGCACTGAGCTAGGCACTAAGTACCCACGTGAGCCTGAAGTATTAGTACCTCTGTTAAAAGAGCATGGCCTTGTGTTGGCGTCTGGTTGGTATAGCGGCAATCTAATGACTATGACAGCAGATGAAGAGATTGCTGCTATGCAAGAGCACATCAAACTTCTGAAGGCGGCTGGCTGTAAAGCAATGGTTTATGGTGAAGTGAGCAATACCGTTCATGGCGACATCAACACTCCACTTTCTCAACGCGTCATCCTATCTATGGATGAGTGGAAGATGTATTGCGAGAAGCTAACGAAAGTAGCGGATTACCTCTTGAACGAGCATGACATCAAGCTCTCTTTCCACCATCACGTTGGCACTATCTGTGAAACAGAAGACGACATCAATCTAATGATGGAATTCACAGGTGATTCTGTGTTCCTAACCTTAGATACAGGTCATATCACCTATGGTGGTGGTAACCCAGTAACCATGATTGAGCGTTGGGGTCACCGTATCGGCCACATGCATTTCAAAGATCTTCGTTTAGATGTAATGAAAGCGGCACGCGAAGCGGATAAATCTTTCCTAAATGCAGTACTAGACGGCGTATTCACAGTGCCAGGTACGGGCGATGTGGATTATGACGATGTATTTGCAGCGCTTAAAGCTCGCAACTACCAAGGCTGGTTATTGGTTGAAGCGGAGCAAGATCCTGCAAAAGCACACCCATTAACGTTCGCGAAAACAGCTTACGAGAACATCACGGGCTACGCGGAAAAATACGGCTTGTAATAGAGCTCTGGATAATGGGGAGCAGCGCTCCCCATGATAAAAGCTACGAGGTTAGGGATGCAAAACGTAGCTTACTCATGGAATGGACAACGTTGAGACTACCGAGGAAGAGAATGAAAACTGTACGCCTAACTGTCGCAGAAGCGCTTGCACAATACTTAGCTGCTCAAATGATTGAAATTGATGGAAAGAAAGAGCAACTGTTCGGCACCGCTTTTGCCATATTTGGTCACGGTAATGTGACGTGTTTTGGACAGCAATTAAAGAACATTGAAGACAAAATCCCGACTTGGCGTGGTCAAAACGAACAGTCGATGGCGACGGCTGCCATTGCTTATGCAAAAGCAAACCAGCGCCGACGTATTGGTATTGCGACGAGCTCTATTGGCCCAGGTGCGACCAATATGGTGACAGCAGCAGGTATTGCTCACACCAACCGACTGCCCGTTCTGCTGATCGCAGGTGACGCTTACGTAAGTCGACTACCTGATCCTGTATTGCAGCAACCAGAAAACTTCTATGATCCATCGATCACTTGTAATGATGCATTTAAACCTTTGACACGTTACTGGGATCGCATTATTTCACCAACACAGTTGATGCATTCTTTACCGCAAGCGATCGACACCATGCTTGATCCAGAGACATGTGGCCCAGCATTCATTGGTCTTCCTCAAGACATTCAAGGCGTCGCGTACGACTTCCCAGAAGTCTTCTTTGAAGAGAAAGTACACCGCATTCGTCGTCCAGAGCCAGAAATTGCTGATCTTGAAGATGCAAAAGCAGTACTGATGAAAGCAGAAAAACCGCTGATTGTTTCTGGTGGCGGCGTTCATTACTCGCTCGCAACGGATGAGCTTGCGGCATTCGCGAAACAGCACAGTATTCCTGTCGTTGAGACCATCGCAGGTCGAGCAACGATGCTACAAAACAATCCGCTAAACGCAGGTCCTATCGGCGTCACTGGCTCGGATTCAGCAAATTATATGGCGGCGCACGCTGATGTTGTGGTTGCTATCGGTACGCGTTTGCAAGACTTCACGACTGGCTCGTGGAGCGTGTTTAAAAACCCAGACATGAAACTGATTACTATCAACGTCGGTCGTTTCGACGCAATCAAACATCGCGCATTGCCAGTTAAGTGTGATGCAAAACGCGGTTTGGTTGAGCTTTCGAAACTGCTAGGTGACTGGGAAGGCGACAGCGCATGGGCACAGACTGCGAAAACCCAGGCAGATGAGTGGAAAGCTGTAGTTCACCGCCGCACCAACCCTCAAGAGGGCGACTTGCTACCAGGACTTTCGTCATACGCAGAGGTAATTGGCAAGCTAAACAAATCCATGCAACCGGGAGATACCGTGTTGACAGCAGCAGGCGGCTTACCTGCTGAGTTAGCAATGAACTGGCAAAACTACCAAATCGGTAAATTTGATATTGAGTTCGGTTTCTCGTGCATGGGCTACGAAATTGCAGGTGGTTGGGGGGCGAAAGTCGCAAACCCAGACAACGACGTGGTAGTGCTTGTGGGTGACGGTTCCTACCTGATTCAAAACTCAGACATTTACTCATCAGTACTGACGGGTCACAAGATGATTGTTGTGGTGTGTGATAACGGCGGTTTTGCGGTTATCAACAAGCTGCAAAACAACACGGGCAACGACTCATTCAACAACTTACTTGAAGACTGCCGCCGTCCAGATGGCGAAGTGGCTCGCGTCGACTTTGCGAAGCACGCTGAAGCACAAGGCGCAATCAGCGAGAAGCTAACGTCTGTTGATGAGTTTGATGCAGCATTCCAGCGCGCGAAAGAAGCTGACCGTACTTACGTTATCGTTGTCGACATTGACCCAGTATCACCAGCAGCATGGTCTAAGTGCGATTGTTGGTGGGAAGTCGGTCTACCTGAAGTTACTCGCAATGACCACGTTGCAGAGAAAGTCGCCAGTTGGGAAGAAGGTCGCGCCACACAGCGCCGCGGCGTCTAGCTACGAATTCTATTTAATTTTCTAACACTTAATCTCGGCTCCTAGAAACTAGGAGCCACACAAGGAGTCAAGCATGTTTAATGAAGAGCGTCATTTTGAGCAGCCAATTCGTTGGGCAATGGTAGGTGGTGGTCGTGGTAGTCAAATTGGTTACTCTCACCGCAATGCAGCGCAGCGTGATGGCTTGTTTAAGTTGGTAGCTGGTGCGTTTGACCTAGATGCTGA
Source organism: Vibrio sp. CB1-5 (assembly GCF_059412285.1). NCBI lineage: Bacteria > Pseudomonadati > Pseudomonadota > Gammaproteobacteria > Vibrionales > Vibrionaceae > Vibrio > Vibrio sp. CB1-5. The sequence goes on from NZ_JBJHPB010000005.1 coordinate 100,788, forward strand.
GCGCTGCCGCGATTTCGGTGTCAATCTTGGACTAGACCCAGAGCGCTGTTATTCAAGCTATAAAGAATTGTTTGCACAAGAAGCGCAGCGTGAAGATGGCATTCAAGCGGTATCCATCGCAACGCCAAACTCCACTCATTATGAAATCTGTAAAGCCGCACTGGAAGCCAAGCTTCATGTGGTGTGTGAGAAGCCAATTACCTTTACCACAGAAGAAGCAGAAGAGCTTAAAACTATCGCAGCACAAAACAACTGTGTTATCGGTGTTATGTACGGCTATACCGGCTTCCCAATGGTTCAGCAGGCTCGTGAAATGGTTCAGCGTGGTGACCTTGGTGAAATTCGTGTTATCAACATGCAGTTCGCTCACGGCTTCCACAACGAAGAATATGAAAAGAATGATCCGGGTCTGAAGTGGCGTGTAAGCCCTGAAGTATCGGGTCCAACTTATGTACTAGGTGATATCGGTACTCACGCCTTCTACCTCAACGAGGTCATGACAGGTTTAGAAGTCGACAGCTTGGCATGTATGCGTCAGAGCTTTATCGAATCTCGTGCGCCACTCGAAGATAACGCGCACGTAATGATCAAGTTCAAAGGTGGTGCAGTGGGTACGTTGTGGGCATCTGCAGTCAACTCAGGCTCAATGCATCAACAGAAGATCCGTATTGTCGGCTCAAAAGCGTCGATCGAATGGTGGGATGAGTATCCAAACCAACTTCGTTACGAAGTGCAAGGCGAGGCGCCTCGAGTGCTAGAACGCGGTATGGGTTACCTGTATCAAGATGCGGAAGGTGTTGCGTCTAACCGCGTAGGTGGCGGTCACGCTGAAGGCTACTTTGAGTCTTGGGCAAATCTATATCATCGTTTTGCGATGGCATTTGATGCCGCTGATCGTGATGACCAGGAAGCGTTGGCGGGTATTTGGTTCCCAGGTATCGATGCCGGTATTGAAGGCGTACGTTTGTGTGAGAAGTGCGTTGAGTCAGCAGACCAAAACGCCGCTTGGGTTAGCTACAACTAATAGGAATGACGATGACTAAAATTGCATTTCAACAAGACAGACCGTTGGATGCCATCGTTTTAGGGCGCGCGGGTGTGGATCTATACGCCCGCGAATCCAAAACCGATATGGCAGACATTTCAGGTTTTAACAAGTTTGTTGGTGGCTCTGCGGCTAATATTGCAGTCGCTGTGAGCAAGCTTGGTGGCAACGTAGGTTTTATTGGTTGCGTAGCCAATGATGCTTTCGGTGGCTATGTCAAAGGTTACATGTCTGAGCAAGGGATAAACCTTGACGGCATGATGACGGATGATTCTGGCTCTCGCACGTCAGTGGCGTTCACAGAGATGAAACCAAGCGACTGCACTGTGCTTATTTACCGCAACAACGCGTCAGATCTCACCATCAAACCTGAGCAAATCGATCCGGAATATATCGCTAGCTCCAAGATGTTGGTAGTCACCGGAACGGCACTATCTGAGAGTCCAAGCCGCGAAGCAACCATTCTTGCTATGCAGCACGCTCGCCGCAGTAACACGCTGGTCGTTCTGGATGTCGATTATCGTCCTTATTCATGGCGCACTGACACAGATGCTTCCATCTACTACGGCATCGCATCGAGCCTATCTGACATTGTGATTGGCAATCGCGAAGAGTTCGACATGATGGAAACGGTCATCGCACCGGGCAACAAAGATGACGACGCTACTGCTGAGCGCTTTATGCGTGACAACACTCAAATTGTTGTCATCAAAGCGGGGGAGTTTGGCTCTAAGGTTTATTGCTGTGATGGTACTAAATTCCAACAAGGTATCTTCCGAGTAGACGTAAACAAACCATTTGGTTCTGGCGACTCGTTTGCTGGGGGGCTGATTTGGACGCTCGTTAACGGCGGCACATTGCAAGAGGGCGTGAGAAATGGCTCTGCAGCAGCGGCAATTAATGTCAGTGGCGATAGCTGCACAGAAGCGATGCCAACCAAAGAGCAACTTTTTGATTTTATTGAGACAAGAAACCAAGGTGTTTGATGGCATCAATTTGATGCGATTTTGAAGACAGCTTTTCGTCTCCCGGGCCGGTATTTCGACTCCAGATACTCGCGAAAATACACACCATCGTGGCCCGGTTTTTTCATATGTGAACAAGTTTAGGCAATTAAAACTGCGCTCAACGAAAAGAGCAGTGAGGAGAAAGAATATGGGTAAACATATACCACCCTACGACAATAAAAATGAGCCCATTGTAGGTATTAACGACGAAGTGACCCCTTTGTGTTACTTCAACCAAGTCTGCTTGACTCAAGGTGGCACTTTCATTCATCAAGTTGAAGGCTATGAATCTGTTATTGTACTAGCAGGCGGCACATGCAGCGTATCGGTGACCAACGGCGAAGACACGCAAGTGTTCGACAACATCGGTAAGCGAGCTTCTGTATGGGAAGGTAACCCAGAAGCGGTTTACGTTCCACTTGGCTATACAGCGCAAATAGAGTGTGTAAGCGAAAATGCTGACATCATGATTGCAGGCGGTAAGTTTGAAGCGTCTCTAGAACCATTCTGCGTGCGTGAAGAGAACGTCGATATTGTTCAATACGGCTCTGATGACACCAAAACACATCGCAAAATCAAGCATGTTCTTGGTCAATCAAACTCGGAAAAACGTGGTCGTTTGCTAGTCAGCGAGCTGTTTACCGTTGGTGCAGGTGGTTGGTCTGGTTTTCCTCCACACAAACATGACGAAGACCGCGTAAAAGAAGATGGCAGCCGTGAAACGCTATACGAAGAAGTGTATCAGTTCCGTTTCAATCCTGATTTCGGTTTCGGTGCACAGTTCCTTTACGAACATGAAGATGATCACGGCCCGGTTTACCATGTAAAAACTGGTTCCGTTATCGCCATCGATAAAGGTTATCACCCGAGTGTGGCAGCACCGGGTTACGAGATGTACTACTTCACCATTATTGTCGGTAAAACAGAGAAATCTCTGATCCAACACTTTGACCCTCATCATGAATATCAAGTGAATACCATTCCAGGTATCAAAGATATGATTGCGAAATTCAAATAGGAGGCGATGATGCTAGTTAATCTTAATGATTTATTACCAGACGCTGCAGCATCCGATTACTCAGTACCTTGCTTCAATGTTTTCGGTTACGAAGATGCGCGAGCTGTTGTAGAGGCAGCGGAAGAAGTGGGCAAGGCCGTCATTCTCGCTTGCAATAAAGATGTTGTTGATTTCTATGGTGTTGAGACCGCTGCGGCCATGTTCTTAAATCTTGCTCATCAAAGTAGCGTTCCTGTGTGCCTTCACTTGGACCATACTTATGAAGAGGACATTGTCTTCAGAGCGCTTAAAGCGGGCTTCAGTTCAGTGATGTTTGATGGCTCACAGCTAACACTGGATGAGAATATCGCACGTACTAAGAAAGTGGTCGAAGTGGCCCATGCGCTGGGCGCATCGGTGGAAGGCGAAATTGGCTCCGTACCTTATGAAGAAGGGCGTGACCATATTAAGTCTATCTATACTGAGCCGGAAGATGCGGCACGCTTTGCAGAGGAAAGTGGTGTTGATTGTGTGGCGATTTCGGTTGGCAATATCCATCGTCTAACGGAGCCAACGTGTACGATTGATTTTGGGCGTCTGGATCGAATTGCGAGTCATGTGACAGTCCCTCTTGTGATACACGGAACCAGTGGTATTCGTGATGAGGATATGCTCAAACTTAAACAGAGCCGCGTGTCTAAGTTCAACATTGGCACCTGTTTACGTCAGGCTCTAGGTCACAATCTACGCGGTTATATGAATGATGAACCGCAGAAATTTGATCGAATCTACTTTATGCAAAAGGCGATGCCTTATGTTAAGCAAGAAGCGATTCGCAACTTTGAGTTATTATCATAAAATAGAGTCCCCAACTTAACTTTGGATGGGGACCGGTTGACTATTTATTGCGTTCGAACAGGAGAGCGTTATCACTATGGATGTAGAAGTAAAAGAACCTGCTGATTTAGATTCACTGCGCGAACTTATCGTTAAGCGTTATGACGGCTTGAGTAGCCGATTGCAGCAGGTAGCCGACTTTGTCATGGAACAGCCAATGCTGGTCGCCGTAGAAACCATGGCAACCATCGCTCAGCAGGCTAATGTGCCGTTGTCGACCTTAAGTCGTTTCTCTAATGCGATGGGCTTTGATGGTTTTACGTCTATGCAAATACTGTTTAGAAACCAGTATTTAAACCGTCCTAGAGACTATAAAGAGCGTGTTCGCAAAGCGCGTGAGATGGAAGATGTACCGCATGACTCTCCTCAGGCCATATTCCAAGACTTTGGCGATGCTAATATAGAAGCGCTAGAGCAGCTTCAGGTGATGGTATCTCCACAAAAGTTAGAGCGTGCCGTTGCTATGCTTGAGGGTGCTGAAACCATCTACATTCAAGGTATGCGTAGGGCTTATCCTGTCGCTTTCTACCTTTGGTATGCGTTAATGAAGTCTGACAACAACGTGGTACTGCTCGATGATCACGGTGGCATGTTGTCACCAATGACACGCCGTATGAATGAGAAAGACGTGTTGTTTACTGTGACTTTTAATCCGTACGCGCAAGAGACCAGCGATCTTATCGACCAAGCGCACAAAAAGAATGTTCCTATTATCGCTATCACCGATAATCAAATGACACCTCAAGGCAGCAAGATGGAAGTTTGCTTTGAGGTACAAGAAGGTGAAGTCATGGGGTTCCGCTCGCTCAGTAGCTCTATGTACCTTGCTCAAACACTGGCGGTCAGTTTGATGTGCCGCGAAGTGAAATAATCATAATTAATGACTACCCAACTTAATTGAATCGCAAGCCTTGTATCAAATAGTGCAGCAAGGCTTGGTTTCTTGTTGCCTGAATTCAAGGAGATTCGCTATGCGTTTTGCTTTACATGGAATGTGCTCGCTTCACAGCAATATTATTTCAGACATTCGTCTTGCTCATGAGACGGGCTATCAAGGGCTAGAAATCCACACCGAAAAACTTTGGCGCTATATCAAAGCTGGCCTATCGGCAGAGCAGTTCAAACAGCGTCTTGATCAATTCAATATAGAGCCCACCGCGATCGACATCATTGGTGCCATCGAAGTCACAGATAAAGCGTCAAAAGCTCAGCTTTTCAAAGATACCGAAGTGTTGTGCCAGTTTGCGCAGAAAATTGGCGCGCCGACTATCCAGCTGAACGCTTTTGAAGCGCTGAATGGATTGACGTTAGATCAAAACATTGAACTGACGGCACAGAATATTCGCTCCATTGCGGATATTGGGAAAGAGCACGGTGTTCGTTTTCAGTATGAAGGGGCGGCGTGGACACCCATCGCATCACTCGATGATTACTACCGCCTACTAGATGCCGTTGGGCGTGATAATTTCGGCTTTGTTCTCGATACATGGCATTTCTGGGCATGTCGCGGAGCTAGCCTGGAACAGATCGCCAGTATTGACCCGGCGCTTATCTACAACGTTCACATTTCAGACGGCGCTCGTCCCGAGCTAGGAGCGGCTTGGCCTGATGAAAGAGAACTGCGTGGGCACTTTATCGGTCACGGTGATATCCCACTTCAAGAATGGGTCGATGCTATTCAATCAACGGGCTACGACGGCTACTACTCTGGTGAATATCTCAATGATCAAATGTGGGAGCAGGATTATCACGATGTTGCTACTAAGATGCTTCAGGGTATGAAAGCGCTGTTCTAACTTCTTTGGGGCGTGGTTGAGTCCACTTGACGGTGAGAAAACCCTCATATTGAGTGGACTTTGTTGCGCGTTTTACGAAATAATTTTTTCAAAATATTATTATTGAATTAAAAATTTCAATAATAATTAAGGCCACGGAGAAGCCCCTATGTCTCACCTTCTTTCTAAATATTCGCCAATTGAGTCCGACTCTCTTGTTCAATCGATAACACCCAAGAGTGCCAAATGGGAGTACGTGGGGTTCGCTGTTCATGAGCTGAAAGTGAATGAAACACTCACTATTGCTCGCTCATCAACAGAGAAATGTTTGGTGCTGGTATCGGGAAGGGCAACGGTAACAGTTAAAGATCAGATATTTAGTCACATTGGTGAGAGGATGTCTCCATTCGAGAAAGACGCGAACCAGAAGCCTATTAAGCCATATTCAGTCTATGTTGCCGCTGAGCAAACGGTTCATATTATTGCTGAAACAGATTTAGAACTCGCTGTTTGTGAGGCGCCTAGTGAAGGCACTTTAGAAAGCCGATATATCAGACCGCAAGAGGTAGAAGCGGAACATCGAGGTAAGGGACAAAATCAAAGGTATGTACACAATATTCTCCCAGACAACAAACCGGCAGATAGCTTGCTGGTGGTTGAAGTGTTTACCGAACAAGGCTGCACCAGTTCATACCCAAGCCACAAGCACGATCAAGACATTGATGCGCAAGAAACCTATTACCACCGATTAAACCCAGAACAAGGGTTCTGCATGCAGCGCGTGTATACCGACGACCGCGAACTTGATGAGTGTATGGCGGTTTACGACAAAGATGTGGTGATGGTGCCAAAAGGGTACCACCCGGTGGCGACGATGGCAGGGTATGACAGCTATTACCTAAATGTGATGGCAGGCCCTAAGCGCAAGTGGCTGTTTAGCTGGGAAGATGCACACGCATGGATTAACTCACAGGATTATAAGTAACGGCGATGAGTGTTGTATGGCTCCCCACTGAGGCAATGCCGCTCATGAATAGTTTATTCTGGTCAGACTCAACGATGAGCCTGACTAACGACAAGCAAAGGAAGGAGTACAGAATGTATAATATCGCGCTGTTTGGAGCAGGGCGCATTGGGCAAGTTCACGCTGTGAACATTGCCAACCACCCTGAAACCAATTTGTATTCGGTGATTGACCCTTATGATGTTAATGCCAACTTGCTATGTAATCAATATGATGCTCAGCGCCAATCGATTGAAGAAGCGATGGTAGATCCTAATGTGGATGCTGTGTGTATTTGCTCGGCAACGGATACGCATGCCGATTTAATTGAACTGGGTGCCAAAGCCGGTAAAACCATTTTCTGTGAAAAGCCTATTGATCTTGATTCCAGCCGAGTACGCGATTGCCTAGGGGTTGTGAAGCAATATCAAGTGCCGTTGCTTGTCGGTTTTAACCGCCGTTTTGACCCTCATTTTGCCAGTCTAAAACAACGTGTCGTTGATGGTGAGTTGGGTGAGCCCGCAACGTTGACGATCACGTCTCGTGACCCTGAGCCGCCACCGGCGGAATATAGCAAGGTCTCTGGTGGAATGTTCCGTGACATGAGCATTCATGATCTTGATATGGCAAGGTTCATTCTAGGTGAAGATCCGATATCCGTAACGGCTCATGGCAGTTGTAAAATTGATCCTGAGATTGGAAAAGCCGGTGACATCGATACCGGTGTGATTGTGCTGAACTTTGCCTCTGGCGCTATCGCGACAATTCTCAACAGCCGTAAGTCTGGCTATGGTTACGATCAGCGTATTGAGTTACACGGTGAGAAAGGGATGCTGCAAGCTGACAATGTTCGTGAGAACTTAGTGAGTAAGACATCTGAGCATGGTGCGGAAAACGCCAAGCCGCTTCATTTCTTCCTAGAGCGCTACAAAGAGGCCTATATTGCTGAGTGGCAGCACTTTGTTGATGTGCTAAATGGGGGGGCGCCAAATTGCTCAGGCGTAGATGGCGAGTTTGCTCTGCGCCTTGCCGATGCGGCGATTGAATCGATGAAGAGCAAGCGAACGGTTGTGCTATAACTCGATATATTCGTTGTGGGCTGTTAACAATGCAATGAGTTAACTGAGCAACAAGATAAAGGAACAATAAAAAACAGCGCCTAAATAGGGCGCTGTTTTTTTATTTGTGTTTACTATTTATCGCCATAGAAACAGCGAGACTTTGAACCAAACATAGTGAGGCTGATTGCGAACGAAAGGCGTCGACTTTGGCTTCTTTAATTACAAAGCTCACATCACTAAACGCGGTCAGCGGGCTGACTTGGCTATCGGTAATGACGATTTGCTTGGCACCCGCTTTGGACGCTACTTCACTCAGTGCCACAGTCTCGTTGGCGTAGGGGCTGAAGCTTATTGCCACAATCGCGTCGTTCGCGCCTATCATGCTCAATTGTTCTTCATACATGCCGCCAAGGCCATCGATTAAAAATGCCCGCTTGTTCAAGTGTCTGAGGGCGTATGTGAAATAGGAGGCGACACTGAATGAGCGTCTAAGACCAATCAGATAAATGTTGTCGCAGCTCTCGAGTATATCGATAGCGCTGTTAAGATCTTCTTCAGAGGTATGAGTCGCAAGAAAACTCATAGCTTGTGAGTTGGCGTTAGCAAATTCTTGCAGTATCTGCCTTGGACTTTCTGGGGTAAGCGGTTCTGTGTGCAGCTGTTTATGGATCCTAGCACGATCCGTATAGCTTGACGTTTCCTCGACGATTTTATTGCGAAATAGCTGTTTCATTTCATTGAAACCGCTAAACCCAAAAGCGCTGGCAAATCGAATCAAAGTCGATGGTGGGACTTCGGCTTTCTGGGCGATGACGGCGACGGTTTCCAAAGCGATATCATTGGGGTTATCTAGCACGTACTTCGCAACTTGTTGAAGACGCTTACTTAACCCAGAATACTCGAGTCGTATTTGTTCTTGTAATTCACTTAATGTCGCGGCCAAAATCATAGAGTTCTCCGAAAGCCAAAACTAAAAGTTAGTGTTTATAAAATACCTGATTTGCGTTTGGTTTGAAATATTTGTTTCAAAACAGGGAGGGCTCACTAGAACGAAAAACGCGCCTTATTAAAAGGCGCGATGAGCCAAACCGAGTGCGACGATTCTAAGGTATCCAAGGTAACCAGAAATCCAAGGTATCTAACTACTCAAGGCAAGAGAGTCGCCTCGTACCCTACTCAAAGTGAATTATTGGGGCTGTTATTTGCTCTTCTTGTGACGTTTCATATCAAACATGACCGCAAAGATGATAACTAAGCCCTTCACGACTTGTTGCCAATAAGCAGAGACGTTGAGTAGGTCGAGTCCATTTTGCAGCACACCCATGATCATGGTGCCGACAATCGTACCTTGAATAGTACCAATGCCGCCTGCGTGAGAAACCCCACCGACTGTCGCTGCCGCGATAGCATCGAGCTCATACATGATGCCGAGGCCAGGCTGTCCAGAGTTGATTCGCGCTGCCAAGATAAGTGCTGAGATACCTGCTAATAAACCGGCGTAGGTGTAAACCAAGATTTTATAGCGCTTGACGTTGATACCTGAAACGTAGGCTGCGGTTTCATTACCGCCAATAGCGTAAGCGTACTTACCAAATCGGGTATAGTTTAAAAGCACATAGGAGACAAAGGCCATGACGGCGAAGATGATGACAGGTACCGGAATACCGAGAACGCTACCTTGGCCAATCCATTGGTAAGAATCGATAAGGCTACTGACAGGGCGGCCATCAGAATAGAGTAGTGCTGCACCGCGAGCGACGATCATCATTCCCAGCGTCGCAATGAATGGAGGGATACCGGTGTAAGCAATCAGTGCGCCGTTAATATAGCCACATAAGGCGCCGACGGCCAGCGCCGCAATGATAGGGACGATAACCGGCAACTCAGGCATGGCAGGATACATACGCATCGACCAATCGATAGTTTGCGCCATACTGGCTGAGACCACCGCGGCAACAGCCAGCACGGATCCTGATGATAAATCAATGCCTCGGGTAATAATGATGATGGTCACACCCAGTGCAAGAAGGCCGATACTGGCCATTTGTGTCATCACATTCAATAGGTTAGCGACCGAAAGGAATACGGGTGATAGGATGGACATGACAATACACATCACGACAAACACCACGTATATCGCATACTTGGAAATCATTCGTTTGAAATTGGTTGGAGCTTGACCTTCCGCGGAGGTCGCTTTGATCAGTTTAGCAATCATAACTGCATTCCTTGAGTTACTACTCAGCCACAAGCCTGGATTTTCTAGACTCGAGGTGGTTTAAAATGTTGGGGGGTCTTTGTTCAATTGAGCTCTAAAGTTAGAAAAGCCCTATGGTCAATTGAGCGCCATCGACATAATTTTCTGTTGTGTGGCGTCCGACCCTTCGATATGGCCTTTTAGCTTGCCTTCGTGCATCACCAAGATGCGGTCACTCATGCCCATGACTTCGGGGAGTTCGGAGGAGATCATGACCAAACTTTTGCCCATGCCCGTCAGTAGGCGCATGAGTTTGTATATTTCTGATTTCGCACCCACATCGATTCCGCGCGTCGGTTCATCGAGGAATAGAATGTCCGGTTTCGTGAGCATCCATCGAGCAAGTAACACTTTTTGTTGATTGCCTCCACTGAGGTTGTCGATCATTTCGTACATACCTGGCGTTTTGACTTTCAACTTTTCGCAATGTGTTTGGCTGTCTTGCTTCATCTTGCGGACATCGAGAACATTCACGACTTTGTTTCGGTAAGCGTCCAAATGAGCGATAGAAGTATTGGCGAAGATATCCAGCATAAGGTAGAGCCCTGAGTGACGTCGATCTTCGGTTAAAAATGCCATCTTGTGGCTTATCGCATCTTGCGGCGAGTTGATTTCGACCGTATCCCCATTAATGCGGATAGTCCCAGTGTCTTTTTGTCGAACGCCAAACAGGGTTTCGATTAATTCTGTTCGCCCAGCACCAACAAGACCGGCAATACCTAAAATCTCACCTTCGTGCAGCTTAAAGTTGATGTTGTTAAATGCACCTTCAACACTGAGGTTTTCAACTTCTAGTCGAGTCTTGCCTGGTTTTGCGGTAGCTGGTGGGAAGACATCTCCGAGATCTCGGCCGACCATCATCTGCACTAACTCTTCATTGTTGGTGAGTTTGGCCTCGCGTTCACCCACAAAGCAGCCATCACGAAAGACAGTGATGTCGTCGCAGATTTTGAAAATCTCATCCATCTTGTGGCTGATATACACGATGGCACAGCCACGAGACTTGAGCATTTCAATGATTTCAAATAGGTGATCCACTTCTTTGTCGGTTAGGGCAGAAGTGGGTTCGTCCATGATGATGATCTCTGATTGATACGAGATAGCTTTGGCTATTTCCACCATTTGCATGGTCGCTACGGTGAGCTCGCTCATCGGAGTTCTAGGATCCAGTTTGAGATCCAACTTACTCAATAGCTCGGTGGTGTCGTGATACATTTTTGCGTGATCAATAAGGCGTAATGGACCTTTTACAGGTTCTCTTCCTAGCCAAATGTTCTCGGCAATACTGCGATGCAAAATTGGAGAAAGCTCCTGATGGATCATTGAAATTCCGGCTTCTAAGGCTGCTTTTGCTCCTTGAAATTCAACGTTCTCTCCTTTGTAACGAATGGTACCGCTGTCTCTTTGATAGATACCAAACATCACTTTCATTAATGTCGATTTACCCGCGCCATTTTCACCCATCAACGCCATTACTCGGCCTTGTTTTAAAGTGAGCTGCACGTTGTCGAGCGCTTTTACACCAGGAAAGGTTTTGGTGATACCACGCATTTCTAGTAGGACTTGGCTCATACTATTACTACTCCAAAAAAGCTCCGTATTCGTTAGAGGGGGAGAATACGGAGCGAGGGTGGTTAACCTTCTTGCTTCGCTTTAAACGCTTCGAGGTTGCTTTGAGTTACAAGCTCTGCAGGTATCCATGTGACTTGTTGGTGTTGTTTGCCGTTAACTGCATCGACGGCTGCATCAATGGCTCCACGCGCTTGGCTGCCACCATCTTGGAACACTGTCGCGCTCAATGCGCCATCTTTCACTGCGACCAAACCATCAGGTGTTGCATCGACACCCACTACAACGATATCGTCAAGCTTGCCTGCGGCACGCAGTGCTTGAATCGCGCCAAGTGCCATATCGTCATTGTTTGCTACGATGACATCCAATTTGTCACCTGAATTTAGCCAGTTCTCCATTACCGTCATGCCTTGTGAGCGCTGCCATAAACCGGTTTGCTTTCTAACCACGTTGAAATTTGGGTTGTCTGATAGGAAGTCTTCCACACCTTTGGTACGCATGATGGCTGCTTCATGCGTCAGCATACCCATTAGGATTGCGACGTTGCCACCATCGACAGAATCAACAATGTATTGAGCCTGTGTTTCACCAAACTTAAGCTCCTCTGAGCCCACGTAGTAGACACTATCAGGCAGGTAATCTGGGCGACGGTTGAGGTAAACTAACTCAATACCGGCTTTAATGATTCGGTCAGTCAGTGGTTGGGTCGCATCTGTATTGACTGGTACCAAAATAATGGCGTCCATTTGTTGCACGATGAAGTTTTCGACTTGCCCTAACTGTTTGGCAGCGTCTTCCTTAGCGTCAACAAAAGTAAGTTCGACTTTGCCGTCAAACTGTTTCGCGTAGGTGTCCATCGCATCTTTCATGTAGACCAAGAAAGTATCGTCAAAGTTAGGAATGGCGACACCAATACGAGTTACATCTTCTTTTTTCTCTTCTTGACCACACGCGGTAAGAACAATAAGCCCAAGAACTAATAGTGTTCCTTTAAGCAGTGCTTTTGTGTTTGACGCGAGTATTAACAATCTATCCAGCAACATAGTAATCCCTTGTTTCTTCGTTGGCATAAATGCCTCCTTGGTATCCATCACACCTATCTGTCGATAAATATGAACGTTTCATTTCGTTATTTGATGAAATCTATAGAGCATTTATTCAGTATTCGATCTGATTTTTAATGAACAGTAGCTCAAAAATAGTTTGAAAAATATTTTCTAAAACCTGTTGGTGGTCAACTATAATTCGATGTTTAAATTATCACCACTGCAAATGTGGCGTAATTGTTAAAAGTGTTACTCTGATCTCACTTGGAATTTGGGGTTATTTTTAATTTGGCAGTTAAGTATTTGTTTTTATTCGTTTTTAATGTTTTGAAATGGGTGTTTTAAAAAAGTAATTAGAAGAGCCTTGAAGATCGTGTTTAACTGAAAAAAGAATTAAGGTATATGAAAAATAATTATCGAAAATGGCGTTTTTGTCGGCATTTATGTGAAGGTTAGTATGAAAAGTAGCCACAGGTCACGGTTTTTCATTCTAATTTCACTTTATAATTAAATGAAATAAATGTTTCATTCCATTCTTGGAGGAGATAACGTAATGAGGCAGCTGCAAAAGATGTTTGATGTGATCTGTATGGGTAGGGTAGCCGTTGACTTCTATGGTCAGCAAATCGGTGCTCGTCTTGAAGATATGACCAGTTTCGCTAAGTATCTTGGCGGTTCCTCGGGAAACGTTGCCTATGGTACGGCTAGGCAAGGCCTAAAGTCTTCGATGCTAGCTCGAGTAGGTGATGAGCATATGGGGCGATTTCTTCGAGAAGAGCTACAGAGACTAGGGGTCGATACCAGTTATCTTATTACCGATAAAGAGCGGCTAACAGCGATGGTGATTCTCGGTATTAAAGACGAGGAGACCTTCCCTCTGATTTTCTATCGTGATAACTGCGCCGATATGGCCATTACCGCAGAAGATGTCGATGAAGATTACATTGCTTCTGCACGTTGCCTTGCGATTACAGGGACACACCTATCGAATCCGCAAACCCGAGACGCAGTACTAACGGCACTTCACTATGCACGAAAACATGGAGTAAGAACCGCGTTAGACATCGATTATCGACCGGTATTGTGGGGATTAACCTCTTTGGGAGATGGTGAAACACGTTTTATCGAATCGGGTGCAGTGACAGAGCAAATGCAGGAAGTGCTCGGTTTGTTTGATTTGATCGTTGGCACTGAAGAAGAGTTCCATATTGCTGGTGGTTCAACTGATACGTTACAAGCCCTCAACGGTGTTCGTAAAGTAACGGATGCAGCCCTTGTTTGTAAGCGTGGCGCTTTAGGGTGTTCGGTCTATGACTCACAAATTCCGAGCGACCTTGACGGCGCCATTAACGCAACTGGCGTTCGAGTTGACGTGCTTAATGTACTGGGCGCGGGTGATGCTTTTATGTCGGGATTATTGCGCGGATATCTCAATGATGAGGGTTGGCAGCAAGCGTGTGACTACGCGAATTCGTGTGGTGCCCTTGTTGTTTCCCGTCATGGCTGCGCGCCGGCGATGCCAAGTAAGGAGGAGCTGGATGATTACTTATCTCGCGCAGAGTCAGTCCCTCGCCCTGATCTCGACCCCAAGCTAAACCATTTACATCGAGTTACCACAAGAGATAGGTCTTGGGGTGATCTCTGTATTTTGGCCTTTGATCATCGAAGTCAATTTGAGCAGATGGCGCAGGACCTCGGTACTGATGTATCCCGAGTATCAGTGCTGAAACAATTGATTCTAGAAGCTTATCAAGAATCCGTTAACGAACTCGAGCTGCAGGGGCAAGCTGGACTGCTATGCGATAGCACTTATGGTCAAGCTGCACTTAACCAAGCGACAGGCAAAGGGTGGTGGATAGGGCGACCAATTGAACAGCCGGGTTCAAGGCCATTGGAACTGGAGCACGGCAACATCGGTGGGCAACTTGCGACGTGGCCGCAAGAGCACATTGTAAAGTGTCTGGTGTTCTATCACCCAGATGATGAGCAAGATTTAAAGACTCAACAAGAAAGTACGCTGTCAGAGGTCTATCAAGCGTGCTGTCAGTTTGGTCATGAATTGCTGCTTGAAGTCATTCTTCCTAAATCTTTGTCGCAAGACCAAGTCCACTATATTGACGCAATTCAGCGCCTCTACGACATCGGTATCAAGCCAGACTGGTGGAAACTGCCACCTTTGAAGACACCGATGTGGGAACAGTTGGAGCGGGTGGTTAATCATCAAGACCCACATTGTCATGGTGTGGTGTTATTGGGATTAGATGCGCCTCAGGATGAACTAATCGACGGTTTTGCTCAGGCTCAAGGCTGTTCGCTGGTCAAAGGATTTGCTGTCGGTCGAACCATATTCGGCGAAGCATCTAAGCAGTGGTTAGCTGAACTTATTACTAATGAAGCCTTTAAAACAGAAATCAAGCAACGCTATCACACGCTCGTTTCAGCTTGGAAGCACACGGCTTAACTTAAAGAGAATTTGGAGTACATATGGAAACCGTTCAAAACTATATCGCAGGTCAAATCGTTTCAAGTGACAGTGAGCGCTTTGCGCCTGTCTACAACCCTGCGACTGGAGAACAGATTAAACAGGTTGTATTGAGTACGCCGCAAGAAGCAAATGAGGCTATCAACGTTGCCAAACGAGCATTCTCCACATGGTCAAAAACCTCCCCTTTGAAACGAGCGAGAGTGATGTTTCAGTTTAAGTCTCTCCTTGAGAGCAATATGGATAAGCTAGCACGATTGATTTCAACGGAGCACGGGAAAGTCTATTCAGATGCGGTAGGCGAGGTAACGCGTGGCTTAGAGGTGGTTGAGTTTGCGTGCGGTATTCCTCACCTACAAAAAGGGGAGCATTCAGCCAACGTGGGTACTGGCGTAGATAGCCACTCGTTAATGCAGCCTGTTGGTGTATGCGTTGGCATTACTCCGTTTAACTTTCCCGCTATGGTGCCGATGTGGATGTTTCCAATAGCCTTAGCGACGGGAAATACATTTATTTTGAAACCGTCAGAAAAAGATCCTTCCACAGCCCTTCTGCTTGCGCAGCTCTTAAAAGAAGCTGGGTTGCCTGATGGCGTGTTCAACGTGATCAACGGTGATAAAACGGTGGTAGACACCTTGCTTACTTCGCCAGCGGTAGATGCAGTGAGCTTTGTAGGATCAACGCCAATAGCAGAGTACATCTATGCTACGGCTTCAGCCCATGGCAAGCGCTGCCAAGCTTTGGGCGGTGCTAAAAATCACTGCGTGTTAATGCCTGATACCGATCTTGATATGGCGGTGAATGCGATAATGGGTGCTGCTTTTGGAGCGGCGGGTGAACGCTGCATGGCGCTGTCCGTCGCTGTCGCGGTTGGAGATGATATCGCGGATAAACTTGTCGATGCGCTTACAACCAAGATCGCCCAGATGCGTGTGGGATCAGGCTTAGTTGAAGGCCAAGAAAACGACATGGGGCCAGTGATCTCCGCCCAGCATAAGCAGAAAATCTGTGATTATATCGCGAGCGGACAGGAGCAAGGGGCTAACATTGTGATAGATGGTCGAGACTTTTCAGTGTCTGGTTATGAGACGGGCTATTTTGTCGGCCCAACACTTATCGACAACGTGACGCCAGAGATGACCGTTTACCAAGAAGAAATTTTTGGACCTGTCTTGGCCGTTGTTCGGGTTAGTGATTACGACACTGCCCTGGAGCTTATCAACCAACATGAGTTTGGCAACGGCACCGCTATCTTCACTCGCGATGGTGAAACAGCGCGCCAGTTTAGCGAAGATGTGCAAGCGGGTATGGTTGGCATCAATGTACCTATTCCGGTACCTATGGCGTTCCATAGCTTTGGTGGTTGGAAACGCTCAGTCTTCGGCCCACTCAATGTTCACGGCAAAGATGGCGTTCGTTTTTATACCAAAATGAAAACCGTCACCAGTCGCTGGCCTGCTAGTGTTCGTTTAGAACAGCACCGCGGCGCGTTTTCGATGCCGACGATGGAGTAAGTCTCTGGATATTCGCTTACAAAAGGCCGTTGAAAAACGGCCTTAATCTATTTTGAGCTCTTGAGCTGAGCTTCCAGGAACTCTCTCAACCAAATGAGCGCTGAGTTACGCGCCATTTTAGTTGGCCACACCATGTAAGAGTCGAAGGTTTTTTGTTTCAAAAGGAAACGGGTGCGATTGAAGTTTAAACATATCCCCGTATTGAAGGAACAGCGTTTCCGGCACAACCGCCAACGCTTGGGATTGCGATACGGAAGGTAGCATGCCCAGTAGTGACGAATGTTGGCTAAATATACGTCTGGGAGGAAGTATGTCGCTCACCAACCATTCTACGAATGTAAGGTTATCACGGCGGATATTGAGAAGTACGTGGCTCTCATCCATGTAGTGTTGTTTGGTCATCTTTCCGTTTTCCAATCTCGGGTGATCGGCGCTAGTAATGCAAACTAATCCGTCACTGTGAAGGAGTTTAGACTGGAACACACGGCGGTCTGACGGAGCGACATCAATCACTAAGTCGACCTTCTCCATCCGCAGGTCTTCGTATATGCGTGCGTCATTTGGAGGGAGTTCTTTGAGCACAAGACTGATGTTGGGGTAACTGTCGAGTGCATGCATATTCTTGTGCAGCCGGAGCAATGCGGCTTCATGACAATAGATAACAAAACGGCGTCGGCTAGAATTTGGGTCGAAATTTGCTAGTCCCTCAAGCACTTTGTCGATACCCAAGATGTGCTCTTGAACGTGCTCGTATAGTTCTACTGCAAAACGGGTGGGTTTAATTCCTCGGCCTGTGCGAGTAAACAGTTCACTTCCCACTGATTCTTTTAGTCGAGCTAGCGCATTGCTTACCGATGATTGAGTGAGATCTAATTGCTCAGCAGACTTGGTCACCGATTGGGTTTCGAAAGTAGAGACAAAGACCCGTAGCAAGTTGAGGTCAAACTTTTTCCCGTTAGCTTTTCCACTTTGATTACTTGTTGTCATCTCGCTTCCTTGCGTTAGCTCTGTTGAGAGTCATTAGTCCAAGTTCTTCTTAAATCTTAGCGCAGCCACAACAATACCGATGAAGGTAAATCCAGCCAGCCAAAGTGTATCTCGCCATACGTCTGCTAAATCAGCACCGCGTAAAATAATCCCTCGAATCATGCGCATAAAGTGAGTGGCCGGTAAAGCTTCTGCAATCCACTGAGCGGCAGTGGGCATGGCTTCGTAGGGGAACATAAAGCCAGAGAGTAGAATGGAGGGAAGCAGAATAAACACGGTCATTTGCATCGCTTGTAGCTGGGTCTGAGCGATGGTTGAAATCACCAGCCCTAAGGTGAGGCTAGCGGCAATAAACAGTAAGCTACCGAGTAGTATCTGGCTGATTTGCCCATTAATGGGAACGCTGAAAATGAGGTAGCCCAAGCCTAAAATAATGAAAATTTGGATAAGACCGATGAAGATATAGGGCACGATTTTGCCAATCATCAATTCAAGCGAATGGATCGGCGTGGTGATAAGTAGCTCTAAGTTGCCCCGCTCTCGTTCGCGCACGATGGCCGCGCTGGTAAACAGGATCATGGTCATGGTCAATATCACCCCAAGCAGACCAGGCACGATGTTGACCGCAGAGCGCTGGCTGGGATTATACAGCAAGGTTGCTTCAAAAGTTTTGGTTTGGTTGGGCTGATACCCTGCGATAGCAAACTCCGCTATCGGCATAGTTTGCAGTGAGAGTAAGGCTGCACTTACCATGGTATCAGAACCATCCACAAGCCACTGCCCAAGTGTTTCTTGGTGCGTGATACGCTGGGTTAGGTTGGTTGGTAATATTAATGCGGCGCGCACGACGCCTTCTCTAATCGCCGTTTCTGCTTCCTTTACGGTGGCGTATTGAGCTTTGACATTCACCACTTGAGTGACTTTGACGGCTTCTACAATCACCCGACCAGGCGCTGACTCACTTTTATCCACGATAGCAACCGGTATATTGCGGACGTCCGTGTTCATGGCAAAGCCAAACAGAATAAGCTGAATGAGTGGGATCATAATCACCATGCCAAAGGTGATGCGATCGCGTGAAAGCTGGCGGATCTCTTTCACCATAATGGCGCTCATACGAGTGAAACTTTTCATTGTCGGCCTTCTCCTGTGACAGAGACAAAGACATCTTCGAGGCTAGCTCTTGCTGGTGTGAGTTCGCAATTTTCTAGCTCGGGAAATGTGTTAATGAGCCACTTAATGGGATCGGTAACTTGCTGGTAGATGAGTACACGCAGTCGAATACCAAGCTGAGCGGCAGAGCGTACTTCTGGGCATGCAATGAGGCGTTCTTTTAACGCTCTAAGATTCGAGGCTTTTACTTCAATGATGTTGACACCCATGTTGTTCATTAGGGTTTCTGGTTCGCCATCGGCGCGCATCTCACCGGATTCCATAATGGCTAAGCGATGACAGCGCTCGGCTTCATCCATGTAGTGAGTGGTGACCAGTATCGTGGTGCCTTGATCACTTAGATCAAACAGCTGTTCCCAAAAGTCGCGACGATTCTCAGGATCAACGGCGGATGTGGGCTCATCTAAAAACAACAACTCGGGGCGATGCATGGTGGCACAAGCGAGAGAAAGTCGCTGCTTTTGTCCTCCGCTCATGCCGCCGACTCGCTGCTTTTGGAGGTTAGTGAGCCCATAGATGGTCATCTGCTCGGCGATTCGCTGTTTCAGCAAAGCCCTATCTAAGCCAAATATCTGGCCTATGAACTGAAGGTTTTCAAGAACGGTCAAATCATCATAGAGAGAGAATTTTTGCGTCATGTAGCCAATTTTAAGCCTGAGTGCTTCAGATTGTTCGGGGATCTGTAAGCCGAGCACATTGACCTCACCTTCGGTGGGTTTTAGCAAACCTGTGAGCATGCGAATTGTCGTGGATTTACCGCATCCGTTTGGCCCTAAAAACCCGTAGATACTGCCTTTAGGCACAGAGAGGTTAATTCCGTTGATGGCGGTAAAGTCACCAAACTTTTTGACCAAGTTGGTCGCTGTTACTGCAATGTCTGTCATCTATTTGAGTCCTTGCAAGTCGACTTGAGCAGGGACGCCAGTCGGCAGGCTTTCTGCACTTGCAGGAAGGTCAATTTCGGCCAAATACATAAGTCGAGAGCGTTCGTCTTCTGTGAGGGCATAGTAAGGCGTGAACGAAGGGTCGGCAGCCACCCAGCGCACGCTGCCAGTTAACACCTCATCGAGACCGTCAACGTGTACATCAACTTGCAGTCCAGGAACGAACTTTACGCGCACAGAAGAAGGAACATAGACTCGGGCATAAGGGATACGATCTGCGAGCACCACTGCAACAAACGCCCCAACGGAAACACGTTCGCCTAGGTTATACGGCAGGCTATCTAAGATGCCATCTCGAGTGGCAGTAATAGTTAACTCATCAAGCTGTTGAGTTTGTAAAGCAACATCGGCTTTAGCGGCGGCAAGCGCGGCTTCTGCTTGAGTAATATCTTCGGGTCTAGAGCCTGCGGTGAGTTTGGAAAATTCCTCATTGGCAGAGTTTAACTCGGCTCTGGCAGTATCACGGCTGGCGACCGCTTGGTCTTTTTGCGATTGGCTGGCGAGTTTTTTTCGTACTAGCTCAGAGGCGCGGGAATAGTTTTTCTGAGCTTCGGTGAGTTTTGCTTCTGCCATATCGACTTGCGCTTTGGCGGCAGCAATGTCTTCCGGTCTTTCACCATTGGTTAGACGCAGTAAGTAAGCGCTAGCTTTAGCCTCTTCGGCGATGGCATGCGCTAGCACGGCTTCTTGGCGTTTAGTATCAAGGCGGACAAGTACATCACCAGTTTTGACACGGGTTCCCTCTCTTACGGGGAGCTCACGAATGATCTCATTAGCTGTGGAAGAAAAAGAAATACGATCTCTTTCCAGTGTGCCTAATGCCTTGCCGTTGTCATCGTTTTGGCAGCCAAGGAGAGCTAAGACTAGTGGAATAATGATTAGCAGTGAACGTTTCATACCCAACCCTTCTATGGAGATCTACTATCAATATTAGAAGGGTGTTGGCTATTTTCTAGCTGAATTTCATCAAGTTATGAAGTCAAGTCGCTTTTTAGCGATTCGGTGACTGGATAGATTTCTTTCGATTAATTTTGTACTTATCTTGCTATGCGATACTGCAGAGCGAGCGTGTTAACAGTGTCTATATCGTGAGTCCAGAATATTGATTGTATTTTCGATAATCTACACTGCCATTATGATCACAACGCCAGCGATTGTGAATTTTACTACGACATAGGCAGAAGAATTTGTTGCGGATGTTTTTAACTGGTTGTTAAACGTAATATAGTTTTTTCTAAATTGTCTGAAACCACATCACGTATTGACACTCTTTTGCCGCTTCTGACTAGTACCTGATATAGGGATTTCGTAGATTATCAATTAGGAACACGGCAAAGGCTGCCACCGCGTTATGGAACACTGCACTATCATGAAAGATCAACTCACAATCTCAATTTCAACGATTAATGGCTCCTCCCACTGGCAGCTAAGTAAATCGATGCGTCGCAGCTTAAAGAGCTTGGCGGGGATCGGGCTGGTGTTAGTGCTAGGGGCCGTGCTACTTATTCAGCACTTGTATCAGGTGGTGGATTACGCGGAGTTAAAGCAGGCGGAGCTTGCCAGTGAATCACAAACGCTTGGGGACGAGTTGGCCAACCTGCAAGATCTTAAGCAGACATTGCAACAAGATCTCTCTGAGCGTGAAGAGCGAATTAGCCTAGTGTCAGAGCGCCTAGCAGATTTGGAAAAGGTATTGGGCGTAGCCGACTCACCAGAGAATATCGACTTAGATTCAAGACTTGATGTAGCGGCGATTCACTCTAACGTGCGTATGACGATGCTCAACCAGATCCCAAGTGGTTCACCGGTGGGTAAAGAGCGCATCTCGTCACAGTTTGGTAAGCGAAAGCACCCGGTGACGGGCAAACTAAAAATGCACCGAGGTATGGACTTTGTGGTCAATACTGGCACAAAAATTTACGCGCCAGCGGATGGCGTGGTTGAAGTGACAAGACGCAGTAAGAAAGGGTCGGGTAACTTTCTTAGGTTGCAGCATTCGTTCGGTTTCTCCAGTTCATACTCCCACTTAAAGGGCTTTAAAGTTCGCCCGGGACAGTTCGTCCGTAAGGGAGAGCTCATTGCCATTTCTGGTAACAGTGGCCTGTCATCGGGTCCACATTTGCATTATGAAGTTCGCTTTGTTGGGCGAGCACTTGACCCTAAGCCGTTCGTGGAGTGGGGCGTAAACGATTTCGAAGATATCTTTAAAAAGGAGCGAGCAATACGATGGGAATCTTTAGTAAAAACAGTGGAACAAAGAGTCGCTCAGCAGCTTCAACTCTCATCGCCAAAGGCTGTGTTATTAGCGGAAAACTCAAACTAGAAAACGACATACAAGTCGATGGTATTGTCGAAGGCCAGTTGCACATTGAGGGTGTCATGGTGGTGGCTGAGTCCGGTCGAGTCAAAGGCGAAGTATATGCGAAACAACTGATTGTTAACGGCATACTCGAGGGTGACTGCCACGCGGAGCAAATCCAAATTCTGGCGAATGGCCGTGTAAAGGGTAAAGTGTGGAGCAATCATTTAAGCATCGAACCGGGTGGCAAGTTCTTCGGAGAAACGGCTGAGCTTCCAGAGAAAGAAGTGGTGACTTTGACAGATCAAGCCAGAAAAGAAGTGAAAGCTCCGTCTAATACGTCGAAAGAGTCACTCCAAGCAGCATCAAAGCCAGCCGCTAAAGCGGTAAAAACGGCTTAACCTCTTCGATACCCTTAAAGCGTCTCGAGTCTTTTCGAGGCGCAAACTCCACCTTTTTTAACGACCTTTCCGTCATACCGCATACGCTATACTTGGATGTAGGATGTCAGCGCTACCCCACAAAGTGACACTGTCACTTTGTGTTGGTGCGATCGCTAGGCGGGCCTAAAATGCCGTAATGTGATCTGAGTAACCGTTCTTTCTTGACTAAAATCAAGCGAGCTTGGGTATAACCATAAAGCACTATTCCAAATGACAGAATTCCCATTAATTTTATGGGGTAGCCTTATGCCATTTATTCATCACTGATAAGGCGGAGTATATGTCACGAGAGAGAACTTCACAGAGTCGACGTCGATTTCTTCGGGACGCCGCTCGAACCGCGGTCGGTGTCGGCGCAGCCGCGACCGTATTAGGACTTCAATCCAAACAAGGACAAGCCAAAACCAGTGGTGGCGTGCCTATTCGCCCGCCCGGTGCATTGGAAGGCAATCAGTTTGACCAAGCGTGTTTACGGTGCGGCCTGTGTGTTCAGGCTTGTCCTTATGACACACTGAAACTCGCCACATTGCTCTCCCCAGTTGCTTCTGGAACGCCATATTTTACCGCTCGCGATATTCCTTGCGAAATGTGTGAGGACATCCCCTGCGTCGTAGCTTGCCCAAGTGGCGCATTAGACCATGCACTGACCAATATTGATGACTCGCGTATGGGACTTGCGGTGCTGATTGACCATGAGGAGTGCCTCAACTGGCAAGGGCTTCGCTGCGATGTGTGTTATCGCGTTTGTCCTCTTATTGACAAAGCGATCACGCTTGAGCCAATCCGTAACCAGCGCACCGGTTATCATGCGATGTTCATACCTACCGTTCATTCTGATGCTTGCACGGGTTGTGGTAAATGTGAGCAAGCCTGCGTGACTGAGGTACCTGTTATCAAAGTGGTTCCGATTGAACTTGCTAAGGGTTACATGGGGAATCATTATCAGCTTGGCTGGGAAGAGCAGGTTGAGCTGCGTGACGGGAACTTCCCTAAAACACCGGAAATTGCGCCAACGGAACATATCCGCATCAATGATGGGAGAAAATAATGGCTAAGAATCTCGCTAAAGATGCTGGTAATGACGCTATCCGTGAACTTGGCTGGTGGCGTTCTCATCGATTTCTGATTCTACGTAGGTTGTGTCAGCTCTCCATCGTTGGTCTGTTTATGATGGGGCCTACGTGGGGCATTTTACAGGGCAACTTGTCGTCTAGCATGCTGTTAGGTACTGTCCCGCTGAGTGACCCTCTATTGGTTCTACAAACCTTGGCTACCGGACGTTGGCCAGAGGTGAATGCTTTAATTGGTGTCACTCTCGTTGTGGTTTTTTATGCGTTGCTCGCGCCTCGTGCGTTTTGTGCTTGGGTGTGTCCATTAAATATTGTCACGGATATGGCGGCGTGGCTGCGCCGTAAGCTGAATCTCAAAACCAGCTTTAAGTGGTCTCCAACAATACGTTATTGGTTGATCCCCGTGATCTTGATAGGGAGTGCGGTATCGGGATCGCTGCTTTGGGCTTGGGTGGATCCTGTCGCGACATTGCATCGTGGATTGGTATTTGGGATAGGTGCCGGTTGGATCCTTATTGCGTTGGTGTTTTTACTGGACTTAGTGCTGGTTGAACATGGCTGGTGTGGTCATCTGTGTCCGCTGGGAGCAACTTATGGCGTTATTGGCCGTAAGAGCCCGATTCGTATCAAAGCAACCCGCCGCGAAGCGTGCACCAAGTGTATGGATTGTTACCATGTTTGTCCTGAACCGGATGTACTTAGACAGCCACTAAAGTCGGGTGATAAGCGAGTGATGAGTCAGGACTGTATTAGTTGCGGGCGCTGCATTGATGTTTGTGTGCCGAAAGTCCTTGAGTTTACAGTTCGGCCTAACGCGGATTAATGAAAGCCAGCTATTGACGCTGGCCTATTAATCTAGTCGTCGCTATCGATATTAGCGGGCAATATCAAGAACGTTGTCTTTCACACCATTAATTCGAAACCAACCAGCGATACTAAAGCGCTCGCGTTGTGTAGGCAGAACTTCGTGAGGGAACATTTCTGAGAAGAACACAAACAAACGGCCGGATTTAGGCTTGATGCGAGTGATTTCATTGTCATCAAGATCGTAAACCACTAAGTCGCCGCCGTCTTCGTCTGTCCACTCATCATTCATGTAAAACACGGTCGTCAGGCGGCGGTTCTCGTTGCCACGGAAGCAATCAAGATGCTTTTGGTAGAAATCGCCTTTCTCATATTTGGCGAAATGTGCTTCATACTCAAATAGCCCCAAGAAAAAGTGTTGGTTAGCGGTTTGGCGAATGATTTCCATCTTGCTAAGAAATTGCCCTACCGGATCGCCAAAATCAGGTGAAAGCCAACAGATCTTGTCACTGCGAATGGCACTTTCACGCATCACATCATCATTACGACCAATACGCGCTTTGTTCCACTCTTCAGGTAAGCACTCTTTGAGAGCTGAAACTTGCTCGGCAGAGAGAAAGTCATCCCAAATGTAATAGCCATGTTGGGTCAGATTGTCGATCAGTGTTTGCATGATGCACCATCGTTGTTAGAAACAGGGAGGGCGCTTTATAAAGAAATAGATAGCATGCTTCAATTTAGGTTGTTTATCGTGACGATAACGCTTGGTCGAGAAGGGGTAGGGTATAACAGGCAAGAAGTCGCCCCTTACCGCAGCAAGGGGCATAAAATTACTGAATGTAATCGAAAAGGGCTTGTTCACTTGGTAGTGCGGTCATCGCGCCTTTTTGCGTTGTCGCTAAAGCGCCGCAGCCGTTTGCCCAGCGAACTGCATCAACGATTGTTTCATCATTGATCCAATCTGCGGTTTTAGATAAGCGAGTTAGCAGGCCGCCCACAAAAGCATCGCCTGCACCTGTGGTATCAACCGGCTTGACTGGCGTGCCGGCAATGAGCTGTTGCTCATTGTCACGAATAACCAATACACCTTTTGCACCTTGAGTAATGAGCACAAGCGTATTGTTGTATTTACCAAGCGCTGCAATGCCGGCGTCAAGGTTGTCGGTTTCAGTTAGGAACATCAGTTCATCGTCTGAGAACTTAACCACATCGGCCAGGGCAATTGCTTGCTGACACACAGGCTTGATAAGGCTTTGGTCGCCCCATACTTCATCGCGAAGGTTTGGATCGAAACTGACAAAGCCGCCTGCTTGCTTAATGCGTTTCATCGCTTCTAGCGTCGCGCTGCGGCTTGGCTCATTAGCAAGAGCGATAGAGCAAACGTGCAGCCACTCGCCTGCGCTAAACTCAGGAATGTCGCTTACTTGCATAAATTGGTCGGCACTAGGCTTAACCATAAAGGTGAAGCTGCGCTCGCCTGATTCATCAAGATCAACGATAACCGTTGACGTGCGCTGGGCATCATCCAATAGCATAAAGTCAGTATTCACTTTCTCTGCACTAAGTGTTTGCTTCATGAAGCGACCAAGTGGATCTTGGCCAACACGACCAAAAAAGCCGGTCTCACCACCGAGTCGAGCGATCGCAACAGCGACGTTTGCAGGAGCGCCGCCGGGACATTTTAGATACGTCGTGTCCGTATCAGGAATCAAATCTACAACGGCATCGCCAGTTACCCAAACCTTACTCATAACAAATTTCCTGTACTATTCGATTTGTTTTTAGTTTACTAAATCGATTTAGCAAAGAGAATGTGTTTTAATAGACACCACGATAGCGGCGCTAAAAATTGTGATCTCAAGCACGATCGCGATCCGCACTGAAGATCTTCACTTTAATAAGACGCAACAAGCAGGAAGCATAAGTAGAACGCGATGAGCAAAAAGCTAAAATTGGCCGATATCGCACAATTGGCAGAGGTCTCTAAATCGACCGTCAGTTTTGTGCTGAATGGGCATGCAGAAAAACACCGCATTAATAAAGAGACGGTGGCACGCGTGCTGCGTGTCGTCGAGGAGCATAACTATTCGCCCAGTGTTTATGCCAGAGCGCTCAAGTCGAAAAAGACTCAAACGTTTGGCTTGGTGATTCCAGACTTTACCAATATGGGTTTCGCTACGATTGCGAAAGCACTGGAACAGTTGTGCTTAAACGCGGGTTATCAGCTTTTAATTGCTTCTACCGATGACGACCCTTTGCAGGAGAAAAAGGCGGTGGCGAATCTTGTTGGACGCCAAGTCGATGGCATGATGGTGGCCTCATGCTTAGATAGCGATGACTATTATCAAAGTCATATCAAAGATACCCCTGTAGTATTTTTTGACCGGGAGCTGGAGTCTGAGCGCTATAGTGAGATCACGACGGATGCCTATGACTCTACCAAAATTATTGTGTCTGCATTGGTTAAAGATGTGTCTGAATGTGCGTTTATCGGCGGGCAGATCTCTTTGTCTCCTAGCAGAGAGCGTTATCAAGGCTTCGTTGACGCTGTTGAAGACGCTGGACTGATGTTGCAACCTGAACTCGTCTTCAATCAAGATTATCAGCCTCAAAGTGGTTATGAGATGATGCGAAGCTGTGTTGAACATCTAGGTCGGCTTCCGGCAGCACTGTTTACAGGATCCTACTCTTTATTAGAAGGTGTACTTAGGTATTTAAATGAGCATGATCTTATGACGGAAGCTGCTCGGCAGCCGTTGCGACTCGCCACCTTTGATAACTATTCCGTTCTCGATTGCTTGCCACTGAAAATCGACTCTATCGAACAAGATTGCCAACAGTTGGCGGCGAAGACGTTTGATTGCTTGCAAAAGACGCTGTCTAATAAGGACTATAAAAGCAAGATGAGTATCCCTGCTCACATTCATAACCGGAGACGTTTGTGTCGTATGGACTAAAACGCACGGCAATCACTTTCTATGCGCTAAACGTACCAAACCAAACTCAGGTTATCTACGACGTATTATATTTGTGACATTGTCACAAAAAACAAAGGCCAGCACTGCTGGCCTTTGTTTTATCTACAATTTGGAGAGCGGTAAAACACTATGTCTAACAGCGCTGCTTACTCGCGCTGACTTTGAGGAGCATATCCAGCTCTTCTTCAGTGACCAAGTCTTCAATCTGTTTCTCGCTCGATAAGCGTTCAACAAACAATTTGACGTCTCTAAGCTGGTTAGTATCTAAATGATGAATGGCGTCAACAATGTCCTTCTCCAACGTTTGATTCATGCGACTCACTCCTCAATTACTTTTATATTGTTATCCTAGACCATATGCGCCTAATAGCAAGTTTATTTGCGGTTTGATACGCCTCCTCTGACCACGACATGGTCGAGAGGATTACATCATGAGGTGTGGTTGCGAGTTCTTATTGGTGGATGAACATCTATACAACTTGTTACTTACCCGTAGTCATTCAGACATGTCGAATAAGCGTTACATTCTTACTACATCTTTTGTCTGTAATTTAAACAGCTAATTAATACTTTTATTAATCTGTAATTGTGACAGGCATCACTGTAAGACCGTTAATTCAATTAAAGTTCATATAAATTGAATCAATAAATGTTTTAAAAGGTAAATGGATGTTTATTTATATATAAGTTATTGATTAATAGTGATATTTATATTTTTCTAAAAACGTGATTTAGATAGGCATTTTTAACTTATTAGGATTGATGGTGTGAATGATTTTGCCCAAAATTGCCCTCGTTCATTCGATAAATGATTTCAAGTTTTTGTTTGATGTGACGTGTGAATGAGGTGCTGGGTTCATCCCTTCTCATTCGCTACAAACAGAAAGCTTTTAAATATAAAAAAATAGTTAATTACAATCCCTGGGGTTAATAATGAAAAATACATTCAAGCTATCGCTAGCTGCAGTTTTGGTTTCTACTGCTATGGGTGCAAACGCTGGCATCAACATCGTAGATAACGAGACGGGTAACTTCTCTATCGGTGGTGACGTTGAGTTTGACTTCAACTTTGAGAACATCGAAAACCACAAGCGTGATGCTAACGGCTCGGTTATTCCTGGTTCTTCAGAAACTTCTAACGAGTTCAACCAAACTGGTCGTATCCTACTTGAGTTTTCTGGTGAGCGTTACACTGAGTCTGGTCACGTATTTCAGGTAAACGTGCAACCTCTGATGGGTAGCGATGGTCAAGTAAACCTTGATGATGCATGGTTCGCATTCGGTGCACAAGATGGCTGGAATCTGCGTATGGGTCGTTTCGAAGCGTTCGATATGTTCCCTGTAGGTCAAGATACTTTCCTTGAGTACTCAGGTGATACGGCTAACGACCTTTACATGGACGGCGCAGCGTACGTCTACCAAATGAAAGAAGGTCGTGGTCGTGGCTCAGACGGTCAGCTAATGTACAGCCAAAATTTTGGTAACGTCTACCTAGAAGTATCTTCAATGATCGGTGACCGTTCTGTTCTGTTTGGTCAGAATGCGTTCAACGGTGATGTGACTTACCATGGTGAAAAAGTAGTTAACAACAAAGACTCTGTGCTACTGCGTCCAGTTGTAGCCTATCAAGCAGGTAACTTCGGCATCGCAGCTTCCATGGAAGCAAACCTAGTTAAAGATGCAGTTATTACTGAAAACGGTGTAGATATCTCTGACCGTAAAGGTTACGGCGTGACCGCAAACTACTCAACAGCAGACTGGAACCTTATTGCGAACTTCGCTTACATGGATGCAGTTGATGAAGACAACATGACTGTTGGTGTGAACGCACTATACAAAGGTTTTGGCCTTGGCTACATTCACGCAGCGAACGAATACGAAAACAAGAAAATTACGACTTACGCAGAAGGTAAAGCGAAAGTTGATACAGTTTACGCATCTTACGAATTTGCTGACGTTCTAGAAGTTGATGACTTCTCTATCTATCTAGGTGCTTACCATACTAAGGTTGATGACCAAACTGTGACTAAAGATGTGTTTGAAGAAAACGCTGACACAGGCGTTCGTGTACGCTTCAAGTACTTCTTCTAATCGACAAACCGTTTAGAACAGAACTGCCAAATACATAAACGGAGCGATCATCGCTCCGTTTTTTCTATTTGCTTAGCAATTAAAACATAAATGCTAAGTTCGCAGATGCGCCCAATTGATTGCTACCTGCGTAGTTGCCCGCAATATCAAGACTTACCACATCAAACGGACTCAAACCAATACCTGCAGTGATGGCACTGTCGGCGTTGTCTTGCATGTCGATCTCATAACCTGCGCGAAGCTGTGCCCAGTCCCAAGCATTGCCCTCGATACCAAAACGTAGGTACTGAGTTTCATCGTTAAGGCTAGCAAAGCGCTCTTGCTTAGTAAGTTCAATGTCGACCGCAACGGTCACGAACTCGCCATTGTATGCAGAACCAATGGTTGCCATTGGATTTAGCTTGTAAGTATCAACCTTGGTACCTTCGTAGGTTTGTACATCAATCTCCTGTTGAATGAGGTCACGTACCGATAGGCCAAGGCGCCAGTTGTTATAGTGCTACGCTGCGCCCAAATCGAAGTTAAAAGCGCTCTTTTCCACCATACTATCTTCTGCATTGTCAGCATCGAAGTCTTGCACGCTGGCGATGAGCGCGTACGTACGCAGCTTTTGGAACTTAGGTGTGATACCAAACGAGACGTCTTGATTGGCTAGAGTGAAGTTCTTACCTAGTGCTAAGCCAAACTCTGCACTAGCAAAAGCTTGCATTTGAACTTCAGAGTTCTCGTAGCGATTTTGAATATCTGTAGGAGTATCACCTTGGTTAGGTTCAATTAAAGGCGCTGCAATCGCTTCTGCGTAGCCACGAGCGTAGAGATTACTAGATACTAGGCTCGATGGAATCGCTACCGCAAAACCTAAGTTGGCACTTACGGTTGTTGGCTTGTTGCCTTCGAGTTGATCAAGTAGGCGGTTGATTTCGATTAGCTTTGCTTGTTCGCCTGACGGGTTTTTCTCGTACTCGTCGATCAACGATTGTAGATCGTCAAGCGTAGAAATACTTTCGTCAGCATCGCGACCGCTAGCGCCAAAGGTAGGCAATAGAAGGCCGACATCGTCGTTATCCTTGTATGAAGCCGTTAGCGCTGGATTGTATAGGCCTGCCGTTAAATAATCAGCTGAGGCTACACCAGTGTTACCTATGGCGGCGCCGCGCGCTTCGATCATATTGTTAGCTGCATTCGATATAGTTGGAGTGGTTGCTGCCAAGACGATGGCGGCCACTTTAGTGATGTTTTTCATTATTATGTCCTGCGATTCATTCGCATTAGTACTCATTATCCGATGAGTCTTATCTTTACGTACTTCCTTGCAGGAGTTTTGCAAAGAGCACGCCACTGCATTGCTGTGAGTTCTTCACAGCCGAGCAAATGATAATTGATTTTCATATAAAGCAAATGGCATATCATTTTGTTTTTATGGAATAAAAAAAAGGCCCACCTAAAAAGG
The DNA here is from genome assembly GCF_059412285.1 of Vibrio sp. CB1-5. Taxonomy (NCBI): domain Bacteria; kingdom Pseudomonadati; phylum Pseudomonadota; class Gammaproteobacteria; order Vibrionales; family Vibrionaceae; genus Vibrio; species Vibrio sp. CB1-5. The sequence continues at coordinate 131,683 of NZ_JBJHPB010000005.1, forward strand.
TGAGCCTCATCAAGAGAAAAAGTGGTTGGCGATTTAGAAGATCAAATGCGCGACACCAGCAATCACAGGCAATGTGATAAGCGTACGCAGAATAAAGATAGCGAACAGCTCAAAAATATTCACTGGGATGCGGCTACCAAGTAGCAGGGCACCGACTTCCGACATGTAGATAAGCTGAGTTACCGACATAGCTGCAATCACAAAACGCGTCATTTCGTTATCAATTGATGCTGCTAGAATCGATGGAATGAACATATCAGCAAAGCCAACAACCATGGTTTTTGAAGCTGCTACGGCTTCAGGTACGCCAAGCAACTCTAGGTAAGGAATAAACGGCGTGCCTAGAATCTCAAACACCGTTGTGTACTCCGCGATAACAAGCGCGACTGTACCCAGACCCATTACAACAGGCAATACGCCGAATACCATGTCGACAGCGTTCTTCACGCCTTCACCAAATACAGACTTAGCCGATGTCACTGTACCAGCACGTTGTAGCGCTAGATCCAAACCCCAAGAGAAGGTTGTGTGGCCTTTTGGTGTTACTTCTGCGTCTTTTGATGGTTTAGTTCCATCGATAAACAGGTCTTTCTTGTTACGCAGTGGTGGTAAACGAGGGATAATGATTGCCGCTACGATACCCGCCAAACAAATCGCGCCATAGAAAGGTAAGAATAGGTGCTCAAGTTCAACTTGTGCAATGACGACCAAGCTAAAGGTAATCGATACCGCTGAGAATGTCGTACCAATCACTGCGGCTTCTCGCATGGTGTAGAATTTGCTTTCGTACTGCTTGCTCGTTAAAAGGATACCCACGCTGCCGTCACCCAGCCAAGAAGCCATACAGTCGATAGCGCCGCGACCCGGTAAGTTGAACACAGGGCGCATGATTTTGCTGAGTAGCGCACCAAACAGCTCAAGTAGGCCAAAGTTCAAAAGTAGTGGCAGAAGAAGACCAGCAAAAATGAACACGGCAAATAGTGTCGGCAGAAGGCCTTCCAATACTAGACCGCCAGTGTTTTCTTCCCAGATGGCTTCTGGACCCACTTGGAAGTAGGTCATTAGTACCGCCATACCACCGATAACGCGAACCGCAAGCCACATTGGTGTTGGGTTAAATAGACCGTTTAAAAATTCATTGTTAGTAATGAAAGCAGGCTTAAAAATGCGTGATAAAACGGAAGCTGCTGCCATTACAGCGATGATTGCCGTGACCAAAGGAACAATGAAGTCACCCACAGCCGCTTGTAGTGCTTTAGCAAGTACCGCGACTGGGATAGTGAGGCCGCCATCGAAGCTGATGGGCGCCATAAACAGGAATAGACCGATTAACGACGGGATGAAGAACATCCAGAAGTTGCCTTTTTTGCCGCTTTGCGGCACAGATTGAGCACTATTTTGCATTTTTCTCTCGTGTTACAACTAGTTAATAATGACGACGTCCTGCGCCTATTTATTCACTAAACATCCATATTTGTGCATTGAGCGCAAGATTACTCTTTTTTTTGAATGCTGGCAATACTATTCATCATTAAAGGGTAATTATTCACTATATGGTTCTATAGCAACCAATAATACGCAATAGAATGTATGGTGAGTGTTGGTATGAGTATGCACAAAGTATAGTGGGGATTGATGCTTTCGGCGTTTTCAAGAACGCGCTAAACTGTAATGATTGAATAAGCTATTGAGAATTAAAACAATGCCTAGGAAGAAGCTCCCAATTCCCCTGATTCTGTTGATCCCTCTTTGTTTACTCGCCGTTGTTATTGTGGCGGGTATCTATCGGTTTTCCCTGTCTGATGAGGAGATTCTTGCCAAATTCCCTTCGCAGCAAAACTTACAAGCAGACCCTGTTGTTGAAGCAATATTGGGTCTTCAAATACCGAACCCTTGGACAATTCAAGTGCCTGAGACCAGCGCGTTCTCCTTACTGACAGACATTGACCCAGATACTCGAGTTGCGGCAGGAAGCTACGATGATGGCATGGAGCGCGGCAGCGTCTATTTGTTGTATGCGTATCAGCAGGCTGTCTATAACGATAAATCGTTATCTGCTGTGGTGATTCCATTTGCTGTCAGTAATCAAGGTTCTGGCGTTTTCTATTACCTGGGGCTGTTCAAATGGGATTTGGCTCGCCAGCGAGTGATTTTGTCTGATGCCAAGCTAGCGGGAGATCGCATTGATATCATAGAACTGCAACGTAGTAACGATACCATGATGCTCCGCTTCAACAAGCACGGTCAAGCGCAGTCGATGGCTGAAGTGCCAGCGGAAGTAGATAGTCTAATCTGTGAAGTGAAGGACTTTAGCTGGAGCGGTTGTACAAGAGCGTTTGTTGAGTGATCTCATAATGGGTTTAAGAACTTTTATTGGTTTGATAAATCATTGGTTGCAAATGCCTGCTTGAGAATGTGACATTAATTACATAACATGGCGTTTTGATGTTGTTATTTTAGACAAATGGAGCTTGCAATGATTAATAAGCGTTTTTTTAAAACTAAAGATGAAGTTGAAGTCACATTCGAGTTGGATGCGACCGATGTGCAAAGTGCTGTACTGATGGCGGATTTTCTTGATTGGCAACCCGTACCAATGAAGAAAGTCGCAAAGACAAAGTCGTTTAAATACAAAACTCGACTACCAAGAGACGCTCAGTTTGAGTTTCGTTACCTAGTTAATGAAAGTGAGTGGGTGAACGACGCGCAAGCGGATCAATATGTACCGAACGGCTTTGGTGCCGACAATTGTATCGTGAATACTGCACAAGCTTAATTGCATCGCGCTTTGGTTTATTTAGGTAATCAACAGCGATACAAACTGATATGAATAAAAGGGGCTCACAGTGATACTGTGAGCCCCTTTTTACATTGCCAACGAATTGTACAGTTAGCTTCTAAGGTCTTATTGCGCTTGTTTGTCAGTGACTTTAGGCTTATCAACCTCGGTTAACAGGCCTTTGACTAGGCTCACACAGCCTAAAATCAAAATAACCGTAAACGGCAGCGCCGCAATAATCGTAATGGATTGCAGTGCTTGAATGGACTGAGTACCGCCAATCCACAGCATCACTGTCGCAATTACCGCTGAGATCACCGCCCAAACCACTTTCTGCTTGATCGGGAGCTCCAGTTTGCCACCTGCTGTCATGCTATCAACCACAATAGAGCCAGAGTCGAGTGTGGTAACGAAGAACACCACAATCAATGCAACCGCAATAATAGAAAGGATATTGCCGATAGGATACGCATCAAGCATGTAGAACAGGCTGAGTGATACATCAGAGATCCCTTGTTCCATGCCAAGTAAGCCAACTTTGTCGATGATTTGCTGAATAGCGATACCACCAAAGAAAGACATCCAAGCTGTGGTAACCAGGGTTGGAATGATCAACACGCAGAATAGGAACTCACGGATGGTTCTACCTTTTGAAATGCGAGCAACAAACATACCGAAAAATGGTGCATACGCTACCCACCAAGCCCAGTAGAACACAGTCCAACCATGTAACCATGTCGTATCTTCGCGGCCAGCCGTTTGGCTTAGCGGAATGATGTTTTTCACGTAGCCAACCAGTGAAGTCGTGAGTGAATCGAACACTGTGGTGAAGTTTAAAACGCCCATAAAGCCAAGGAATATGAAGGCGATGATCATGTTAAGGTTACTTAAGACCTTAACGCCGCCATCCATGCCACGAACCACAGAAACAATAGCCAGACCCATGATGGTAAGGATGATAGCAATCTGCAGCATTAGGCTGTTTTCGAGGCCAAACACATGACTGATACCACTGGCTGCTTGAGAGCCCCCTAGTCCTAGAGACGTCGCAAGACCAAATAGGATAACCAGTACAGCCATCACGTCGATAACATCACCGATGCGTCCCCAAACTCTGTCCCCCAGCAGTGGGTAGAACACCGAGCGCATAGAAAGTGGTAGGCCTTTGTTATACACGAAATAGGCCAGTGACAGTGCGGCCATGCCATAGATCGCCCAAGCGTGTAGGCCCCAGTGGAATACAGTGGCTCCCAATGCGGCTTCACGACCTTCTGGTGTGAAAGGCTCTGCATTGAGTGGTGTACCGAACCAGTTGGTAAAGAATGCCGTTGGCTCTGCCACACCCCAGAAAATAAGGCCAATACCCATACCTGCTGCAAACAGCATTGAGATCCAGGATAAAGTTGAATAGTCCGTTGTGGCGTCATCGCCACCTAAGCGAATTTTTCCAAGTGGAGAAAACGCAATGAGTACTGCGAATATCAGTAGGATGTTCGCTCCCCACATAAACACAAAATCAAACTTCGAGAGGACGACGGCTTTCACCGCGTCGATAGCTGCCTTAGCATCTGCTGGCGAAAGAACAAGAAGAGTGACGATGAAGAGGATGGATAGACCCGCTGACGCGGTAAATACTGTGTTGTGGACATCCATGCCCCATTTGGTGATGTTGTCTTGGCCGACTTGATAATCGGTTGAATCGATACTGTATTTTTGAGATTTGAAACTCATAGTTATAGGTTTACATATTCGCGTTGACGAATATAAAGACCAACTCCATGTTTAATGAATTACTGATTAGAATTCGAAATGCCTTCGATTAAAGTTATTTTTAATCAGAGGTTTATGATGAAATTATCCGTTTTACATCTAATCCTGAACTGACAATTCTATCATATCTAGGTGATCATATGGGGATGGTTATGAATAGAAAGTGTAATTAAAGGCATTGATATGCCACCAATTCCGCTGTAAGGCGATAATAGAAGTGGCCTGAATCATCACTTTATCGGCCGTTAAAACACAATTTTGACACTATTCGACACTGTTCAAGTAAATTCAAGCAGTTAGATAACCTTGGAAGTAATGACTAAAAAATGGCCGAAGTTGAATAGATGACAAACGTCGCTTTTTTACACTCTCATCACATGTTTTACCTTACTTTTCCCGACATTTGGGTGCATTTAAAATAGGAAACGATTACTCTATTGCCTCAATTTACGACATGCATCGGAACCATTGTGCAATCGAATCAACTAGCGGACGGATCGACCACGGCTAAGCGTCCGTCGCGAAAACTCAAAACAAGCATCGCTTTTGGACTGCCTTTCATGGCAGCGTTTGTTTTTCTTCAAAGCTTACCTGACTCAACTATGAAAGGTACCATTGAGCTTAATCTCAATGACTCTCCGGCCGTTGCTGTGCTTTCTGAAGAACCGCCAAAAGCCGAACTACCCCCTAAATACGCATACAAAGTAAAATCTGGCGATAGCCTCAGCCAGATCTTTGATCAACTGGGTTTTCCATACAGTGACATGATGTCTGTAATGGAAACCGATTTGAACTTCCTTGTACTCGACACCTTAAGACCGGGTGACAGACTGCGCTTTTGGCAAAACGAAGCGACCGGTACACTAAGCAAACTTGAAGTCAGCCGCAACGTGGCTGAAAAAGCCGTCTACGCTCGTTTAGATGATGGAAGCTACGAGTTCAAAGACATTTCGATTCCGGGCGACTGGGAAAGTGTTGCCATGGTTGGCAGCATTAACGGCAGCTTTTCTGCCTCTGCGAACAAACTCGGCCTCAATCCACGCGAAATCGACCAAGTCGTGACCTTACTAAAAGATAAGATCAGCTTCACGCGTGACTTGCGTGCAGGGGATCGCTTTGAAGTGGTGAAAAATAGCCAGTTTGTTGATGGCACGTCTACAGGGAACTCGGAGATCCAAGCCATTAAGATCTTCAACCGTGGTGCTATGTATTCAGCGTATCTGCATAGTAACGGTCAGTACTACGATGCCAAGGGTGACAGCTTGCAGCGTGCCTTTATGCGTTATCCAGTGAAAAACCACCGCATTACTTCGGGATTCAATCCAAATCGTCGTCACCCGGTGACTGGGCGCGTTTCTCCGCATAATGGTACGGACTTTGGCGTTCGCACTGGTACCAATGTTTATACGACTGGTGACGGTGTCGTCGCCATGGTTCGCAACCACCCATATGCGGGTAAATATGTTGTGGTTGATCACGGTGGTCCATACAAAACACGTTATCTTCACTTAAGTAAAATCCTAGTGAAGAAAGGGCAGAAAGTGACCCGTGGAACTCGAATCGGTTTATCTGGCGCAACGGGTCGAGTTACGGGGCCACATCTGCATTACGAGTTGATTTCTCGTGGTAGGCCAGTAAATGCTATGCGAGCTAACATTCCTATGGCAGACTCTGTCCCGAAAAACGAGCTCAAGCAGTTTATAGCGCGTCGAGATGAACTAGATGCCATGCTTGAGAAACAAGAGACCAAACTGGCGAGTTTATAATCGCCAATTTATGGTCGCCAAATAACGATGGTATAACGCATGCAACAATTAGAATTTCAGCTGCTGGTCATGCAGCTATGTGAGTTGAAAACACTCCCAGACGCATTGAACAAGCTGAAAAGCTCTGAAAACCCAGAAGTCAAAGAAGCAGCAGAAAGCCTTACTGGTCAGTTCGCACTGGCAACAGTGGATGGTGAAGAGCGCATCTATCACGTGTTTAACGACGTAGACGACAACGGTGAAGAGCAAGAGTACGCTGAGCACATCATGAACGAAGGCGATGACGTGATTAAGTTTGTCGCATGGTTCTTTGATGTGATGTTTGAAATCAAACAAAGCGATACTTACAAAACAGCGGGTAAAACTTACCGTCAGCCAAAACGTTCGTAATCGTTAATTGATGAAACAACAGCGGCGCTCAATTTTGAGCGCCGCTGTTGTTTTTGCTGTTTGTGATTGGGCAATTTGGCGCGAATGTGCAATGCTTTTTGTAAGCTCCCTTCATTGAGGTTGTCATGGAGAAATCACAATCCGCACAATACATTGTCTCTCAGCGTTTTGGTTTTGGCCCAAGGGTGGGAGATGCAAAACTCGCCCCTTCACTCAATGACCAACTCAAGGCCCAGCCTTATGTGAACAAGGCAATTACGTCTTTGCCTACCACCGATGAGCTGCTTGCGCATATGGGAGATCTTAATCGCCGTCGTAAAGCGTCTATGACGGAAGAAGAGAAAAAGCTGTTCACCAAATCCAGCAATGCATTCTTCCAAGAAAGCTATCAAGCATTGGCCACGGCTCGCAATCTACAAATCTTAACGACTCCCCTCGGTTTCCAAGAGCGCCTTATCCAATTTTGGAGCAACCATTTTGCGGTATCGGCGGATAACCGTCGCGTTCGACCTATTGCTGCTGGTATCGAAAATGAGGTGATACGTGAGCTATGGAGTATCGACTTTCCATCTATGTTGCTTGCGGTGTGTCAGCATCCAACCATGCTGATCTATTTGGACAATCATCGCTCGATTGGTCCCGGCTCCAAAGCCGGACAGAAACGCAATAAAGGACTGAATGAGAATCTCGCGCGAGAGATTTTAGAGTTGCATACTTTAGGTGTCGATGGCGGTTACTCGCAAAACGATGTGATTGAGTTAGCACAAGGCCTTACGGGTTGGAGTGTCAGCTTCAAAGCAGAGCGTCCCGGCTATCAGTTTGTTGAGGCTATGCATGAGCCGGGTGCTATCAATGTACTTGGGCAGGTTTATGACCAATCCGGTGAGGAGCAAGCAGCCGCCTGTTTGCGCGACCTTGCGAACCATGAAAATACCGCCAGGCATTTGTGTCGCAAGCTGGTGGAGCATTTTTATGGTCCTGGACACGCTTCTTTAATCGATGAGCTATCTAAAGTTTGGCTCGACAATCAAGGGATGCTGATCCCTGTATACCTCACATTAATTAACTCACCACTAAAAAACATTTCTGAGCAACTCCGCTTTCGCACTCCCCAGGAGTGGTATTTTGCTGTGCTTCGCAGTGCCGATTTTGAACCGAATCCAAGGCAAATGACTCAACACCTTAGACTGTTAGGGCAGCAGCCTTTTATGTCAGGTTCACCCGCTGGTTGGCCCGACAGCGATGCGGATTACAATTCTTCATCGGCGCTTAAGCAGCGTTGGCAAGTCGCGGATCAAACCGCCAAACTTGTGGTGAGGCACATGGAGCGCAGTCAACAAAATGTCGATGACAAATTGATTCAGATGATTCAAAGGCTGTATGGCAGTGAAGTTGATGAGCATGTTCTTACAGCGATTGATAAAGCGCAAGATCCTACCTCCAAGCTTGTTGTGCTTTGGATGAGCCCGCAGTTTCAATATAGGTAAAGACGATGACGACAAGACGAGATTTTATTAAAGGCGTTGGCGCGGCATCTCTGGTTAGTTTGCTACCCAACTTATCGTTCGCTGCTACTCAGTCTCCAAACAAACTGGTTTGGATAACGCTGCGTGGCGCTATGGATGGATTGAACGTTGTGGTGCCAACTTTTGATGATGACTACTATGCGCTGCGTCCCAACATTGCGATGGCAAAAACCGATCTCAAGCCCCTCGATAAAGGCTTTGGCTTACATCCATCATTAGTCAACGTTCATCAGTGGTATCAACAAGGACATGCTGCCTTCATTCATGCATGTGCGACAAACTATCGGCAGCGTTCTCACTTTGATGGTCAAAAAGTGTTAGAGAATGGCACATCCGACCCGTTTGATCCCATTGGCTGGATGAATCGATATTTAGCAACGCAACACTCTCAAGCAACGTCACAACAAGCGATTGCTATCGATGCAGGTATGCCACTCATTGTCCGCGGCGATGTGAAGGTCAGTAGTTGGTTTCCACATAAACTGAAAGCCAAACAGCAGCAAGCGGATCTGCTCGCTGAGCTATTTCAAAATGATGAAGTATTATCAGCCAACTTTGAAGATGCGATGAAACTTGAATCCATGACCTCCGGCGGCAGTCAAAGCAAACAATTTGCAAGCTTAATGCGTCAAGCTGGAGATTTCATGCGCACGCCGAATGGCCCTAATATTGCGGTACTAGAGCTAGGGGGATGGGATACGCACTCTGCGCAAGGTACGGTCAAAGGCAGACTTAGCAGTCAATTGACCAAGCTGGACAAAGGGCTTGTAGCCCTCAAAGAGGCACTGGGCGAGCAGTGGTCATCAACTGTTATCATCGCGGCCAGTGAGTTTGGTCGCACCGTGGCGGAAAACGGTACCAAAGGCACCGATCACGGCACAGCCAATGCGATGTTTGTTCTTGGTGGTGCATTGAGCAAATCTGACGTTATTGTGGAGTGGCCCGGACTCTCTGAAGCGCAGCGCTATCAAGGGCGCGATTTGGCGCCAACCACTGATACTCGCACGGTGATTAAGGCCGTGTTAAAGCAGCATATGGGAGCAGATAACACTGCTTTGACGCAAGTTTTTCCAGGAGCACCTGAGCCACGGGCGCTAGATGGTTTACTTGGTTAGTGAGTACTAGCACTGTATTTTGCGATCTCGCTGGCAGTCTCGGATTTTGAGGCTGCCACTTTCGCTCAATTGTGTATAATCCTTCCCATCACTTCCCTAGGAGCGCACGCCTACATGAACAACTAACTCAATTTCGAACGTTTTATACAAGTAACTTTTGAAATCGCAGAGTTAGTGGGCGTTGGCTCGTTCTATATTTTTGTCTACTGATCAGGGCATTGTCAATGATCGAGACATCTCTACCTATCACGACATTGTCGTTTGTGCTGCCAAGCGTCTCATGCTCTGCCAAGGAGGATGTATGACTGCTATTCATGCTATTTCACTATCAAAACATTTTTCAGACGGACAAGATCTGTTTAACGATCTCTCGTTCACGATTCCATGTGGTGTTACCGCCCTAGTGGGAAAAAATGGCCGTGGCAAAAGCCACTTAGCCTCAATATTGACCAAGCAATCTCAACCGACAAGCGGCAGTGTTGAGTGGGGAAGCGACATAAAGTCTGTGGGTGTTTATTTCCAAGAGGCACCTTTCGATGATCTTGAATGCTCGATTGCTGCCTATCTAGGCCTTGAACATAACCAAGGCACGAACGCTGTTGGCTGGTATTGGTTTTCGACGTGAATCGGTGCATCAAAGCGTATCAGCGCTTAGCGGTGGGGAGAAGATGAAGCTAGCGATGTTGATCGCCTCACACCAATCACACTCTTCAATTTTGCTGCTGGATGAGCCCGACAACCATCTTGATTTGGAGGCTAAACAGCAGTTGATTGGAGCAATTAATGGCTACCAAGGCACAGTGATCCTTGTTAGTCATGATGAAGGGTTCGTTGGACGTTTGGCTATCGATAGAACCATTGAGCTAGGTTAAATATCCGAATGCTCTGTTTGCTGATAAATGTGTGCAATAAAAAAGGGTCACGATCGTGACCCTTTCTATTTCTATTCTCCCGCCACCAAGTGGTTTTTGGTGCGAATGCTTGCGATAAACATATAGATCGCAGTCGCCATCATAGTGGCGAGCAAGTAGGCCATCAAACCTTGTGTGCCATTCATAAACCAGTCTGCAATTACTGGCCCTGCTACTGAGCCAATGCTGTAGCAGAAAAGCATCACTTGTGTCGCCGACACAATAAAGCTTTCATCAAGCTTGTCACAGCCAAGGTTAATCGCGATTGGGTAGAGCGCGAAAGTGGCCATGCCAATCAAGAATAAGCTGATCGCAAGTACGCTCAAGTCATCGCTCAAGATCACTAAACCCACGCCAAACACACCCAGTAAGCAGAATGGGCCCATAAGCGGTGTACGTCCTGCCACTTTAATCAATGCAGGGACAATAGTTTGTACCGCCATACCACCAAGGATGACCAATGCCATTAACGCGCTTAGGTTGGTTTGTGACACATTACGATGCGTAAGCTCTACAGGCATCAAACCGTAGATAGAGCCAAGTGTTAGACCCGATACGATACAGCCAATGATCGCAGCATGATTCAGCTTCGCTACTTGTTTAAGTGACAGTGTTGCTGAGTGTGCACTTTGTGGCTGCTGAGTAGGGACAAACATCAGCACTAGAATCGCAGCACTCAACATAGATAGAATCACCACAAACGGCACGCTACCTTCGATTCCAATGAAACCGATGCCAAGCTGACCCAAAGCAGAACCACCGTATAGTGAGCCCATGTATAGGCCTAAGCGTTTTGCGCGGCTTGACTCATCACCCACGAGCAACCATGACTCGACAATGACGAACACGCCTGCTACCGCAATACCTGCAATAAAACGTGCTACAAGCCATGCCCAAGCGATAGGGACAAGCGGCAGTACAACGATGGTAGCAATAAACAGCACCAAGCAAGCAATAAAAGCGATGCGATGACCGACGTGCTTTACCGCTGGTTCAATAATCACAGCGCCAACTAATAGACCCGCATAAAACACACTAGCGAGCCAACTTGCGTTGCTTGCATCTATGCCATATTGATTGAGCATCAACGGGATCAAGCTCATTAGGTAGCCTGATGCCACAGCATAGAGTGATAGCGCAATAACAGGAACTTTAAAGCCCGTTTTTACTGCGAAATCAGTTGTGTTTTCCACTCGCGGTGCCTCCAAATCTAGTCGTGGGAAATCAAAAAAATGTAAGATTTGATGAAGTTTTCGCCGCGACTATGAGGCTTTAAGGGAGGTGAGTAAAACGAAAAAAAATGACCTTGACGACAAAGAATACTTATCGTCAACGTGCGCAAATTTTGCTAGCTAAAATCAGGATTATCGACGCTGAAATAAGGCCTTATTTCAGCGTGTATGTGGAGGACTAGGGGCGTTAAACTTTAAAGAAGTTAGTAGCGAACTTATAGCTCTCCCAGCGATGTTTCACATTCGAGTACTCAAAAATTTCGCCGTCATCGAGGTACACCACCTGCTCAACGTTGACGAGAGGCTCTCCTTCAGAAATACCAAACTCTTTAGCGTAAAACTGACTCGCTTTGACCACGGTAATTTCCATCGTTGAGCTGTGTATCTTTAGGCCAAGCTTATTGGTGATGAAGCTATAGATGGAGTCCTCTGCGTGCTCACGCTTTAGACCTAAAATGATACTGATTGGCATATAGGTTTCTTCTAGTGAAGACGGGACGCCATCAATAATGCGCAGTCGGGTGGTGTTATAGAGCATGTCTTCTATATCACAGTTAAGGCGCTTGGCTATATGCTCATCGGCCGGCACTACCTGAAATTCGAGCACTTTAGTCTCAACGGATTGACCGTTTGCGAGGACATTGGCTTTGGTGCCATGTAAGTGCGCGTAGCTCGCGTTCCCCAGCGGTCTTTTAACAAACGACCCAGAACCTCGTTTTCGAACCACCAAGCCCTCTGTAACCAATATATCCAGCGCCTTTTTTATCGTCAGCTCACTACAGCCGAACTCTGCGGCCAGCTCACTACCGCCAGGCAGTTTTTGTGTTGTGGAGTATTGCCCACTCAAAATGCGCTGCTTGATCGATTGGTAGATATCGGAATATTTCGCTTTGGTGGTCATAGTGTCGCGCTGTCTATAAGTCGATGATTTTCGACATAGTATGACAAAACGCCCAGGAGTAAAAACAATAGCGGTGATTTGACGGATAATTGGTGAGATCTGCGTAGTGGCTCATAAGAGCTAGCAGGCAATCGTTATTGAGGTAAGGGCGAAAAATTGAGCTAGGACAATAAAATTAATATTGATTATGAAAACGATATTGATTCCTATTTCAATGCGAGTGATAATGAGTAGGTTAACTATAACCATAAAGAATATAAGGAAATCAGAATGAGTCAGTCCTTTGGTTTCGTCAAGCGTTTGGCGCTAACCCTTACCGCAACTCTAGCTTTGGCCGCTCAAGCCAGTGCCGTTACTATTCAGCATTTTAAAGGCACTAGTGAGTTTGATGGCACACCAAAGCGTGTCGTTGTGCTGGGCAATGGTAGTCTAGACGTACTAGATCGTATTGGTGTGAAACCTGTAGGCGCGCCTCATTCGCTACTTCCAGAATATCTAGCTGACTACAAACAAACGACAGGCAATACAGGCTCTGTAGGTGAGCCGGATTTTGAAGCCATCTTTACCTTAAAGCCTGATGTCATCATCGCAGAAAATCGCATGCTTCGCGTCTACGATGATCTTAACCAGATTGCACCGACCGTCATGTTCTATGTTGACAACGGTCAGTACTGGCAAGACACGCAAGCAAACTGGCGTATGCTGGGTAAGCTGTTTGACAAACAAGATGAAGTGGAATCACTTATTGCAGAAACTCAGCAGCAACTTGACAGCGCATCATCTAAAGTTGCGAAGCAAAACCTAAATGCGCTAATGCTCATGAACAACGGCAGCAACGTCGCGATGTTTAACAAGGGTAGCCGTTTCTCAATTGTATTTGATGATTTTGGTTTTGCAGAGTCTAACAGCACAAACGTAGCGCCAATTGAAGGCTCGCACGGTAACCTTATTTCGTTCGAATATGTTGCCGATGCTCAGCCAGAAGTGATCTTCATTCTAGACCGCGAACAAGCGATTGGCCGCAGTGCAGGTAAGGCGAAAGAGCTGTTTAACAACCCGTTAGTGGATTCAACGCCTGCGGCGAAAAACAACAAGATTGTTTATATCGATCCAAACGCTTGGTATATCTCAGGTGGCGGTGTAACCGCAACGCAAACCATGATCAGTGATATCGACAAAGCATTGAACTAATTTGTTCTCCATTAAAAGTCTCTGCTAATTAGCAGAGACTTTTCTCGTTAAGTATCTTTTTAGCCCATCGTTGTAATGACCATTCATAAAACCATTTTGGCGACTGCTCTGCTTATTGTATTGGCCGTCTGCTCTCTAGTTCTTGGCGCTGCTTCTGTTTCACTAGCCGACTTGTTTCGTGGTGATGAGCATGCCTACTCCATCTATGTCGTCAGCCGCGTTCCTAGATTGCTTGCCATCATTCTTGCCGGTGCTGGTTTAAGTGTCGCAGGTCTCATCATGCAGCAAATCGTGCAGAACCGTTTTGCGTCACCATCGACGACGGGCACTATTGACTGTGCGCTGCTTGGCTACGTTGTTGGGCTAATTTTCCTTGGCGGTGCTAGCCAATGGGTACACTTGGGCGCCATCTTCTTTTTCGCCGTTGCAGGTACGTTGATATTCGTGCGCTTCTTGCAAAGGCTGCAATTTAAGAACGCAGTTCTCGTGCCGCTTATCGGTATCATGTATGGCAACGTGATTTCTGCGCTCACTACCTTCATTGCCTACAAGTACGACTTGGTGCAAACCATGTCTTCGTGGACAGTGGCTAATTTTGCCAGCGTGCTGCAAGGTAACTACGAGATCTTATATTTAGCAGTACCTGCATGTCTTTTGGCCTATTTCTATGCTCGACAGTTCAGTGCCGCGAGCGTGGGTGAAAGCTTCGCTAAGAACATCGGCCTCGACTATCAGAAGATTGTCTTTATTGGCGTAATTTTAGTTGCAGTTAGCTCCTCTACAGTCGTGATGATCGTTGGCGTTATCCCATTCCTTGGTCTTATCGTGCCGAATATCGTGTCGCTGTTTATGGGCGATAACATGAAGCGGATCTTGCCTTGGACAGCTTACTGGGGCGTCATTCTCGTCCTTGCTTGTGACATTTTAGGTCGCTTGATTATTTTCCCTTATGAAATGCCTATCTCGATGATCATCAGTATTTTCGGTGGTGCAGTGTTTATTTATCTGGTGTTGAGAGAGAAGCGCAATGCGTGATTCACTGAAAATTTCCTTACTCATCGCGGGATGTGTGGCGATTATCACTTGGTTTGTGGGGCAGGGATTGACGGCCGACAACTACCAATTTTTCCTATCGCGCCGTATTCCTAAGGTACTGGCAATTGTGCTGGCCGCCGTTGCGATCTCTGCGTCTTCTTTGGTGTTTCAAACCATCACTAACAACCGCATCCTAACGCCATCGATATTGGGCTTCGATAGTTTGTATCTGATGGTGCAAGTCCTGATGGTGGTCATTCTTGGCAGCACCAGTTTTTGGGTGATTCACGCGATGAGCAACTTTTTGCTTTCTACGTGTGTCATGATTGGCTTCTCACTGCTGCTGTTTCATTTTTACTTCAAGCGTAAGGACAGCAATGTTTTCACGCTATTGTTGATTGGTATTGTCTGCGGCAGTTTGTTTAGCAGCGTGACTGGCTTTTTGACCATGTTGGTCGACCCCAATGAATTCGCGAGTATTCAAAACTCTATGTTCGCGAGCTTTAATAACGTGAATGCCAAACTGGTCTACTGGAGCCTGATCCCACTCTCACTCTGCTTAGCGATTCTGTTCTACTACGCTCCAAAGCTGGATGTGCTTTGGCTAGGGACAGACAACGCGACAAGCCTTGGTGTCAATACTCAGCAACTCACTCAACGTGTGATGATCCTCATCACTATCATGATTGCGATTTCTACAGCCTTGGTGGGGCCTGTGCTGTTTTTTGGCTTGATCACGGTGAGTTTAACTCGTGAAATCTTTAGGCACTATCAGCACCGTTTTCTCATTATTGCGAGCAGTTTACTGGCGGTATTTTTGCTGGTTACAGGTCAGTGGTTTGTTGAAAAAGTACTGGCGTTCCAAACGACGATCAGCGTGATCATCAATCTCGTTGGTGGCTCCTACTTCCTGTTCTTATTGCTAAGAAACAGAATTAATTAAGAGGTATAACAGTGATTAAGTTAACAGGTCTAAGTAAAAAGTACGGCAAAACCTTCGTTGTACAAGATGCAGATGCGCTTTTCCCGAAAGGAGAAGTGACTTCGATTATTGGCCCGAACGGTGCTGGCAAAAGTACGCTGTTGTCGATGGCAAGTCGCCTGACAGAGAGCGATGCGGGTGAAGTTGTGATTGGCGATAAGCTGCTTGCTCAGTGGGATACTAAAGAGCTGGCAAAACACCTCGCCGTGCTTCGTCAATCCAATAACATCAACATGCGTTTTACCATTCGTGAGTTGGTGTCTTTTGGTCGCTTTCCACATTCTGGTGGGCGTCTAACGGCAGAAGACAATGAGATCATCGATCAGGCGCTCGGTCATTTAGGGATTGAAGAGATCCAAAATAAGTACCTTGACCAACTCAGTGGCGGTCAGCGTCAAATGGCGTTCATCGCTATGGTGGTGGCACAAGATACCGACTATGTGTTTTTGGATGAGCCTTTAAACAACCTTGATATCAAACATTCAGTCGAAATCATGCACACCCTTCGCCGTCTCGCGCACGATTTTAATAAGGCTGTGGTGATTGTGATTCACGACATTAACTTTGCGTCTTGCTACTCAGACAACATCGTAGCGATGAAGAAAGGTAAGGTCATCAAATCCGGCAAAGTCGATGAAGTGGTTCAGCAGGAGACTATGGAAGCCATTTACGAGATCCCGTTTGATATTCGTGAGGTCGATGGGCGCAAGGTCTGCCTTTACTTTAATAGTTAATGCTTCTAAACCGATATGGGAGCCGATAGGCTCCTTTTTGAACGTCAGTTTGCTTCAATTGGTGATAGGTAAATACTGCATTAAAAACAGTTAGATTTGGAAACACCTCGCTAGGTGATAAACTAGTAAAAACAAAGCACTTCAGTTCGAGTAACTATGCTAAGCAACGAGCCTATGCCCATGCCAAAGCCCATTACGGAGCAGCAAATTCAGAGCACTTTAGAGAAGATCGTTGTCTTCCCGCCGTTCTATTCGTCGCCCAAACTGGTGGCGTTTTTACGCTACATTGTGGAGCAAACGTTGGCAGACCAAGGTGGTCAGCTTACTCAATATTCAATCGCGACAGATCTGTTTGAAAAGCCAGCGAGCTTTAATCCTTCCTCCGATCCAATGGTTCGTATGCTGGCAACGAAATTGCGCAAGCAGCTGGCGGCTTTTTATGAAAGCAACAACGACAGCGAGCTTATCGTCATTTCTCTGCCAAAGCGCAGTTACATGCCTGCGTTTGCTGTAAAAGAGAGCGCTGAGCCTTCGCCACTTATCCCTAGTATTAATTATCCTACACTTGTGGTTCAGCCTTTTGCGATGACCTTGCAAGACCTGATTTGTGATGAAGTAGCATTGTCGCTGCAAGAAGAACTCAGTCACGCATTGGGTTTATTTGAGCAGCTCGCGGTGATTTCATCGTTACGAGTGAAAGAAATGGCGGGAGGCTCACTTTCGTTGAGTGAGTTTCGCGACAAGCTAGGTGCACGCTACGTTGTGTCGGGATCAGTGCGCCGTGCCGGTGAGTCCCTGCGCGTGACTGTCGCACTGAATGAAACAGAGCACGGTCTGCAAATTTGGAGTGAGCGATTTGTTTTGTCTGTGGCTAGCGAGGATATGCTTGGCGACCAGCTTACGGTGATTCAACGCATAGCGACAAAAATGGCGTCTTCCTATGGCGTGATATCGATGCATGAATTTCAGCGTGTTAAGCAGCAAGAGTTTGTCTCACTCAACGACTATCAAGCGCGTCTCTATTATTTGGAGTACCTGACCAAAATGAGTCAGGAGCGCCTACAAGATATGATCACGCTCTATCAACAGTTGGTCGCTGGTCGATACGCCAATGATGCGAGAACCTTGGCTACGTTAGCTCAGCTTTATTGTGACGCCTTACTCTTTGGCATGATGAACTACGACGAGGTAATTGAGCGCTGTGAAAAGTTGGTTTCGAAAGCGTTGGATTATGCCCCGCGTGATGGTGAAGTGATGTTGGCTCAAGCCTGGTGGGCTTTGCTGACAAACAATCCGCAGAAAGTCAGCGGCTGTGCTGAGCGTATTATTCAGCTTAATCCTAACTCTCACTACACGATTGGCGCAGTGGGTTGGTTAGTGTGCTTATCGGGTAATTTTGATTATGGGGTCAAGATTTTAACTAATCTGTTGGGCAAGGATGATTATTTCCCAATCTGGCTCAAGCTAAGCCAAGCGTTGAACGCCATTCGTCAACAGGACAATGAAGCCGCGCTGCAAAGTCTGGATTTGTTCTATGTAGAAGGAAATGTGCTGCAAACTACTCTACTTGCTTTGATCTATCAGGTTGCAGGTCGAGAAACAACGGCTAGGCAGTATTGGAACGAGGCTAAACAAAGCGTGGCAGATATCAATGCCATCGCTGCTCAGCAACTTGATGTCATGATACTTGATGACTCTCTTCGTGCGACGTTAGAGCATGCCAGATTACACTTAGCGAATGTTACAGACTAGCGCTTTCAAGTAGTCCCCATTTTTATTACTTTATATCATCGATAATGCCTTTAATTGCCATGAGGTAATCTGAATAATTTACGTTTTAGATAACGTAAAGTGTACCTACTGTTACTGTTTGCATCTAAATGGTTCGGCTAATATTGAGCCATCAACCAAGTAGAGAGGCAATATCATGTCTAACATCAAAAAGTGGCCTGCAATCGACCCAGAAAAAGTAGCGAAATATAAGCACATCTGGGAAAACGTTTCTGCAGCAGACAACCTAGACCCAGAAGTTGCGGCATACCTAGCTCGCGTTAAAGAGCAAGGCGGCGGCAAGGGTATCGAGCAAATGAGCTTCATCAACAAAGATTACCTAGGTTTCTATCAAGCGCCATTCTCACAAGATTTAGATAACACCGATGTTGTTATCTACGGTATGGGCATCGAAAAATGTTCTCCTACTGGTTCTTCACACAAGTTCGCTCCACAGCGTCTACGCCACCTAAGTAAAATGGGTATGGGTACGGTTGGTGACAACGGTGAAATCCCATTCGAATGGTGTCGTATTTCTGACTACGGTAACTGGGATAGCCTAGGCCAATTCGAGCTTAAAGCAGAAGTTGAGCAGCTGACTGAGCTTCTTCACCACATGGTTGTTGAAAAAGATTGTACACCGCTAGTATTTGGTGGTGACCACACAATCCCATACCCAACAATGCGTGCTCTAGGTGAGAAATATGGTCCTCTTCGCGTTATCCACTTCGATGCGCACTATGACCTATCTACTCGTGCTGACTTTGACTACCCATACACGTCAGGTCACTGGTTACCAAAACTGTACTCTGAAGGTCTAGCGGATCCAGAGCGCACAGTTCAAATTGGTATGCGTGGTCGTCAAACGGCGCTTGTTAAAGGCAACCACATCGCATTTGGTACTACTGGCTTCACGACTAACGAAGTTTACGAACAAGGCGTTGATGCAGTAGCAGACAAGATCATCGAACTTTGTGGCGATGGCGGTCCTGTATACTTCACATTCGACCTAGATGCACTAGATACTGCGTTCTGTCGTTCAAACTCAAGCCCAGATCCATTCGGTCTGACACACCTTCAGGTTTACGACATCATTCGTAAAGTGAAGGCATCGGGTAAAGTTCGTCTTGTTGGTGCTGACGTAGCTGAGTACACGCCAGATACTGACCCAACAGATAAAGACGGCATCATTGCGGCTGGCTTTGGTTGGGAACTACTTTGCTGGCTAGCAGAAGAGCGTAAGAAAGAAAACGGCGGCGAAAACCGTCATACGGTATGGCACCAAGCATTTGGTTCTGTATCGCTGTAATCTTACTGCACTGATTTAAAAAACCACTGCTTTTTGCGGTGGTTTTTTATGTCTGCTAGATAACAAAAATTGATGCAAACGACAAAAAATCAGATTAGTGATAGTTAATCAACTTTGCTTCAATAGCGCCCGAAAGATTGCTGTTAATCTTATTTCCAATTAAGGGTTTAAAATGTTTGCTATTGAAGATGTTGTCGTTGCAACTAAAGGGATCGATCTAGGTAAGATGGTCGTGACTGGTTTGAGCGCTGGCGGCTTTTACGTACGTGTAGAAGTAGACGGCATGACTCTAACTTATCCAGCAAAAGACCTACAAAAAGCGTAATCTTTGACGCTGAGTTCTTTCTTTGTAAATGGCGACCCTAGGGTCGCCATTTTCTTTTGCTCCTAATTTTATCAATATTTTGCACCTTCACTGTGCAATGCCCTTCATTAGACCTGCTGTGCGTATTGAGTGTGCAACCACCGGTTTTCATACAAGCCTTAGCAGTACTCAGTATCAACATAATTTTGTTTTTCAACTTCTGCCTGGAATGAAAGTTGCAATTCAATCATAGATATAAAGAAAGTGGGTCTTTAGCCAAGGAGGGGAAAGATGATGCTTATCTTGCGCACAACGCCTTTAAACATGCTTAATTTGCTCATTCTACTCGTGCTGCTGTCTTCGGTGGTGCTGTTTGCGCTGGGTGCCATGTTAGCCGGGTATTTGGTATTGCTATTCATTACGACGATGGCATGGCTGATGCTGCTAACATTGAATTGCGAAATACGAGTACTCAATGAGTACTTTCAGCAGCTAAAGTCTGGTGAGGTGTCTTCCGTGCCTCCATCATTTGGCCTGCTCTATTCAAGCTTCCGCGCTATTGATGATGTTCATCAGTTGCTGCTACGAAAACAGCGTAAAGCGGAGGCGGTGCGGTCAGAAATGGCGTTTTGCGCTCAAGAATTGGCAAGCAATGCCTCCGATGCGGCCAAGGACAGTGATATGCAGGCGGAGTCGACGCTTTCTTCTGCATCAGCGGCAACGGAAATTTCACAGAGTATTGAAGATGTATCTAATCGCATTGAGCAGACCTTACAGGCCATTGAGCAAGGTAATGTTCTTTGTGGCCAGGGCAATCAGGCGCTTGTGAGCGTTCGAAGTAGTGTTGAGAGAGTGGAATCTCAAGTGGGCTCTACGGCGAAAAGCATAGTCACGCTTGAGAGCAATTTGTCCACGGTCTCGGAGATGTCCCAGTTTATTCGCGAGATTGCCGAGCAAACCAATCTACTGGCTCTCAACGCTGCGATTGAAGCGGCGCGAGCTGGTGAACATGGTCGCGGGTTCAGTGTGGTTGCCGAAGAAGTTGGCCGCCTCGCCAAGCGAAGTCATGAGTCCGCTAATGCCATTACTTCTCATGTCGAGCAGGTAACTGCGAGTATGAGTGATGTAACAACGATGATAGAGCAAGTTCGCGAAGGTAACGCGCGCTGCACTGAGCAGGCTCAGGTAGCTCAAAACACGTTGGAGGAGATGGGCATATCCATGGCATCGATTACCGATCAAGTAGCTGGCGTATCTGCCGCGTCTGAACAACAAGCGATCGCCATTCAGGAAATATCGAGCAATATGGAGCAGGTCGCGCTAACGGCAAAACACAACGCCGAGACTGCCGCTGACAACGCTCAGGTGGCTGAGCATCTTGAAAAGCTGACTGCATAGGGAGTGAATGATGATGGAGTTTGTAATGGCCAATCTTCAAGCAACGGTTGTAATGCTTTTTGCCTGTTTGAGCATGGTTGTTTTTGTGTGGAAAAGGAAACTTGCGCTGAGTAAGAGCCAGCAAGCAAAGCGCTCGGGATTGCAGTACTTAACCACACTTAGACAGCTTCTGGCGGCGATTCAACAACACAGAGGAATCACCAATGGTGTGCTGTGTGGAGACGACAAATTGCAATCTCGCCTTCCAACGCTACAAAGCGACATTAATAATCATCTGCAGACACTGACTCACTTGGATGAGGGTGTCCGCAATACTAGCAGTTGGCGAAGTGTTGAAGAAAACTGGCCAAGGGTTCGTGTTCAGTTTAAGCAGTGGTCGGCAGAGCAAAATCTTGCCACTCACAATCAACTGCTGGCTTCGTTGCTTGAATCAGTGGAGGAGTGTGCCCAATATTACCGTTTGACAGAGCTGCCACAGAGAGAAGGCGAGTCCATCGCACTGCTTTGGAATGATTTATTGAGGGTCGCTGAATGTGTCGGACAGGCTAGAGCTCTCGGTACTGGTGTGGCGGCCAAAGCGACGTGCAGTAGCGTTGAGCGAATTCGATTGAAGTATCTGCACCAGTCGATTCGCCGTTTTGTCACCGCGCAACGTCATTCGGATTTTCCTACCGTTAAGAAGCTTCTCGGGACTATAGAGAATAAAGTGCTCGTGCTTGTCCCGAGCGTTACCGCAGTTGAATATTTTGATGATGCGACAGCCGCTCTAGATGAGGTTTTTCGAGTATTTGACGAGCGGGTTACTGCACTTGGTGACAATGTTTAAGATGCTAGACTTGAGTGCTCTGAAGTATTGTTACCTCAGAGCGCTTTGCGAGGGTAAGGTTACAACTGCTCCTCAATCGGTAAGATACCACTGAACCAAGCGCCCATGCGGCGCCAAATACTGGCGTCTGGCTCAGACGTCAAGGTTTCCCCTGTCGCGTGGTCAAACCATATCAAGTCCCCATCGACTATTTTTAACTCGTAAGCGGTCTTTGAGATTTCTTTGCCGATAGCGTCATAGACCTTATTTGCATACTCAGGTTGCTCGATAACAACGCCCATTTCGGTATTAAGATGGGCTGAACGAGGGTCGAGGTTCATTGAACCAACGAACACTTTACGCTTATCAATGACCATCGCTTTGGTATGAAGACTTGAGCGGCTGCTCCCTGTTAAGCTCCAGTTCTTTTTGATTTCAGCATTGGACTTCACTTCCCACAGTTCTACACCGCCTTTGACCAAATCTTCACGATATTTAGCGTACCAACCGTGCACGGCAAAGACATCATTCGACGCCAGTGAGTTAGTAATAATGATGACTTCAAGACCTTGTTCAACGGCATTAATGAGATCTTTGGTGCCTTGCTCGGTTGGCACAAAGTAGGGTGAGATAAATACGAGCGATGTTTTCGAGTCGTCGAGCACAACGCTCAAGCTGTCGATAAGGGTACTTTGCTTACTGTCCGGTTTATTGGGTAAATCATAGAGCAGATCACCGATGCCCCAATACAGTTCGACCGTACCATTGACTAAATCGTTGTAGAGCGGGAGCTTAGCGAAATCATATTGACCACCAGAGAATTTCGCTTCAAGACCGAGCTCGTTGACCCAAGCTTCGACGTCAGCATCGGTATAGCGAAGATCTTGATTTGGTGCAATCCACTCGATTGGCACACTGTAATCACTGTTCCAATAAAGGTCGAACTGGCGATTTACTTGACGCACGGCTTTACCCACCATCATCAAATCTAGATCGGAAAACTCTACGGTAGATTCAATGGAATAGTATTCATTACCAACGTTTCGTCCGCCAATGATGGATACGACACCATCTACAGTCAGCGACTTATTGTGCATTCTGTGGTTTAGTCGCTCAAAGTCACTGAGCATTGCTATGCCGCGCGCAGAGCGAAGGTGATGCGGGTTGAACATGCGCACTTCGATATTGGGGTGGCTACTAAAGCGCAGCAGATCGTTGTCGTCGTATTTTTGCATGTCGTCGAGCAAAAGGCGTACGCGCACGCCACGCTCAGCGGCTTCGAATAGTCGCCACGCGATCAGGTTTCCCGCTTCGTCGTCTCGGAAAATATAGTACTGTACGTCAATGCTGGATTGAGCGGTTTCGATGATCGCCAGCCGAGCGAGTAGCGCATCGTGACCCTTATCCAGAGGGTGAAACCCGGTTTCATCAATCAGAGAATGGGAGGCCACTTCTCTTGCGAAATACAAGTCGAGTTTGGTTGGCTCATCATTGATGATGGTGTAGGAAGATTGTTTTTCGTACCGGCTAGGGTCAATGCTGGAAGAGACACATCCGCTCAAAGTGACGATGAGCAAGAGAGCGAAAAAATTTTTGATAGACAAAATGTTGGGCATAGTTAAAGTGCTGGTATTCGATTGAGTTCTAGAAATGCAGCGAGAGTGTAACGGTTCATCATAGAATTTGCACTGGGTCGCTGGCGTTTTTACTGATAAATTTCATAGCAATTAAGTATAGCCTAATTGAAATCGACTAGGTTGCATAACAATTACTTATAACGAATCTTGCTCGTTTTTAGTTGCCGGATATTAGGAGTACTGATGGCAGGTTTAGGCACCAATAAATATACCTTGTTTGGCATTATGGCCATTTTGCTTTGGAGCTGTGTGATTGCGCTAACAAGGGATATTGCCGAGTTATTTGGCCCGATTGGCGGCGCGGCGTTAATGTATAGCGTGAGTACACTAGCTCTGATGTTGGTGATGGGTAGGCCAAAGATTGGCGAGTATCGACTTAGCTACGTGCTGCTTGGTGGTGGACTGTTTGTCAGTTATGAGATCTGTCTTGCCCTTGCGTTGGGGATGGCAAATGATCGTCAGCAAGCGATGGAAATGGCGGTGATTAACTACTTGTGGCCGGCGCTAACCGTATTGCTCGCAGTGGCGATGAGCGGTCGTCGAGTAAACCTTCTTGTTTACCCTAGTGTGGTGCTGGCCTTTGTTGGGGTCGTCTGGTGTATTTCGGGGGATGCGTCTTTCTCTATCGAAGGTGTTAAAAATAATGTGGCGACGAACCCGCTGACCTATTCCATGGCATTTGCGGCGGCATTTATTTGGGCACTGTATTGCAACATTACCCCCAAGATGAGCGGCGGGAAAAATGCCATAGTGCTGTTTTTTGCGATGACCTCGATCACGCTGTGGATACAGTACGCATTGAGTGAAGAAAGTCAGATGGTGTTTACGTTCTCTTCAGTTTCGACGCTACTGCTCGCTGGTATTATCATGGGCGCTGGGTATGCGTTGTGGAATCAAGCCATTATCGGCGGCAACATGGTGCTCATTGCAACGTTTTCCTATTTTACGCCTGTATTTTCTACGGTGTTTTCTTCGCTCTATTTGTCCGTTGCGTTGACGCAGTCGTTTTGGAAAGGGGTCGCCTTGGTCACGTTAGGCTCGTTGTTGTGTGCTTGGGCAACGCGCGAACCTACATCGCAGAAGGAAGCCGCAAACGTTTAATGTTTGCGGCAATGGCTTATGAGTTATTTGCCAAAGTGACATTGTTGGCGCGTGACAGTGACTTACAAGCCTCAATCAGCATTTGTGTAGGCACTTTGATAAAATACACCGACATCAGGATCATCATCATAGGATCCGCGTAAACACTCAGGTGTGCCCACGGGGTGAGTACCATTGCCCATGCTGAGATAAAGCCTGCCATAACCGCTACGCTAAGTAGCGTGTCCATTTGCCATTGTTTGGTTTCCGCTGCAATCAGATTAGCGTTCATCTGTTTGTTTTTACGAGCAATGTACCACCAAGCATAGGCACAACCCATCACATTAAATAGTCCGAATAACGTGGCGACTGTGGTGTCGACTGGGCGACCTCCCGTAAACATCGAGCTGACTGCAGAGTACAGCGATGCCAATACAATCACTAAGATGACCGCGGCTTTAATAGCAATGACCATAGATTCAACAGTTTGACGGCCGTATTTTGAGGCCTGACTGTTTGGATTTTTTAGTTGCTGCGCAGCAGCCAGTGACAATAAAGTTAACAGTAAGCTGACTAGAGAATAAACACCGTCAAAGGCGATGACCAGCGAGCCCATCAACACTCCAACCACTAGGCCTGCGACAGCGAAGCCAGTAGCAATAATGGCTGATACTCTCAAGACTGATGATTCGTTGTGTTGCGTTAGCGAAGACATGGGATTTACCTTTTGTTTGAACTAAGGGCATTATTTCGCCGAGGTGATTAACATTCAAACATTAACTGTATCGCTGAGCGGGATTGGGCATGGAGAAAATTATGAATGTTTTTAAAATCATTGGCTTAGGGTGTGGTTTTTGCTGTCAGGATTAATGGCGCCCACTGATGTCCGTTGCCTCAATGAACGAGAGTCTAGAAGGTAAACAAGTAATCACTGACTTGGTCGGCAAGCCAAGTCATCGCGGGATGTTCGGACATACCCGATGAGGTCAACATACAGAAGTCTTCTTGGGTTAGACCATAAGTATGTTTGATGACAGACAACGTTTGCTCACGTAGGAGCTGACGGATAAGTGGCTCGGGCAGAACGCCCCAAGCACCTTCGGAAAGGATGGTTTTTAGCATGAATTCAAAGCTTGAAAAACCAATGTACTTCAATGAGAAAGGCAGTAGCTCAGGGTTGTCACGCAAGTTGAGATACGCGAGCGACACTTGCATCTCATCACGTAACACTTCATCAGAGACACGGGGCAGTTTCGACAACTTGTGGTCGGCTCGGCACACCGACATCATGCGAATTTTTCCAAGAGGTTGGTAGGTGAGCCTTGGGTCATCCTCTCGTTCAAAATCAACACCAAAGGCGAAATCGACCTGTTTCTTTTCAACGATGTCGGCCAAATCACCAGATGAGGCCAGCACAATGTTGAGTGATAGAGCCGGGTAACGCTGGTTAAGTTCCAATGTAAGATCTTGCCAAACTTGGTCTGGTAGGCTGTCATCATGAGCAATGCGCAGTTCGGTGGCGAAGTCGCCAGATACTTGAGCACAGGTTTGTCGAATGCGAGCCGAGGTGACAAGCAGGTTCTCGCAGTCTTTATAAATCGCCTTCCCTGTTTCTGACAAAGTAACATTATTACCTGTACGGAGAAAAAGAACGGTGTCGAGGTCTTTCTCTAGTGCTTTGATAGCCATGCTAAGTTTCGTTCGGTTGCAGTCCAGCACTCGCGCCGCCTCGGACACGGAGCCTGCGCTAACCACGGCACAGAAGGCTTCTATTTGAGAAAGATTGATAGACATTGATCGCAAAACGCCAGTAAATCAAGGGAACAAAAATCATAGCACGTGTGCCAAAGAATACGAAGATAACACTAGGAATTGCTTGGCGTTCTGGTTTAATCTATGCCTAGTCATCAAGGATTAAAATGAAGTGCTTGTATAATGTTCAGCACTAGCAAAACAATGGAGTAAACTATGTCTAACGAGTGGGATGAGTACGCCGCGACATGGGAAAATAACGAGGCGACGGCGGTCTTTGCTCAGTCATGCTATGACGCGCTTTCAGAAATGACCTCGTTGAAAGGTAAATCAGTTTTAGATTTTGGTTGTGGTACTGGCCTTTTGAGCCAATTAATGTCACCAACGACCAAAGATATTGTCGCGCTGGATGGCTCTGAAGCCATGATTGAAGAGCTAGACAAAAAAGGCTTAGATAATGTCGAGCCCGTTGTAGACCTACTAACACGTGGTCTTGTTGCCCAACACCCTGCGTTTCGTAATCAGTTTGATCTTGTCGTTGCGTCTTCTGTTTGTGGGTTTGTTGATAATCTTCAAGATACCGTTAATGTGATCTACACCTTGCTGGATGAGTTCGGCATGTTTGTTCATTGGGACTGGGCGGTTGAAAGTGACGATGCAGGATTTGGTATGACGGAGAAACGAGCTAAACAAGTACTCCTCAATGCTGGATTCGAAAAAGTCGATGTCTCTATTGCTTTTGAAATTGAATCAGCGAAAGGTCCGCAAAAAGTGTTGATGGGTGTGGGTCGCAAGTAACGTAGAACTCAAAACTAATTACCGGATATCCGAATAGGTGGTGCCTTTGGTACCACCTTTTTTTGTTATGCTAACAGGCTAATTTTTTGGATGGGTTGATTATGTTTCTAAAATCAAAGCACTGGATTTGTTCATGTTTCGCGTCCCTATTGCTTATTAGTGGTCACGCTTATTCTGATGACCGAGAAATGATTGAGCAAGCGAACGCCATTTTAGACAAAGCAGCGCAAAACCTTGATGAGTTCGACTCTTTATCGCATTGGGAATCTGTGAAGAATGTCACTGGCGTTGCCAAAGCCATCGTGATCTTTCCATCTGGAGGCCAGGCGGGTCTTCTATTAGGTGCGCAGTGGGGCAAGGGTATTTTGCTCACCAGAGATGCACACCACTGGAGTGAGCCTGTATTTGTGACATTCCGCAGTGCGATGTTTGGCTTATTAGCGGGCGCGCAAAAAATTAACGGTGTGGGCGTGATTCTTTCTGATGATGTGGTCGAGCAATTGCAGTCTGGTTCAACCAAAATAGGCGGCACAGCCGACGTGACGATTGGAAATGGTGTCAGCGGTAAAGTTGTCGGTGGAACCAACGGCATTAGCGCTATGATGGTATCGCAAAACAAAGGACTTTACTTTGGTGGTAGCATAGACACCTTCAACATGACATTAGACGACAAGTTGAACAATGCCTTGTATGGTGACGACTTTTCTGTCGATAAGGTGCTCACCAACTACGATCATCAATCAGGCCAAGCGCAGAACCTACGCCGCCGATTGGAAGGGATCGCCTATCGGGCTGTCTATCGTTAGTCATCAAGCGATGAGTTAAATTTGAACTTGTTGTTTTTTCGTGCATTATTGTCTTTATGCAACCGACTTTAATCGCACAGGACACTTGTTTATGAAACATCTGCCTATAGAGCTCCAGTCTATGAAATATGCAGTGATGACCTTGGTTCTCACAAGTTTGGCTTTGGTGGGGTGTACGACGACCACCAAACCGGCTGCCCCCCTTAACTTTTCTTATGGTGTCGCTAAAACCGGGGACTTTGGTTTTTTACCACAGTCGGGGTTGGTGACCTATTCGTGGCGCGCTAATTTGCCTGTGGCGAGAGTTTCTGAAGACTTTGATGCCGAACATTACCTTTCTGTCATAAAATCGCAAATCGATGAAGTGCTGACATCCAAGGGCTATATTGCTGTTCAAGATGGTCATGCTGCGACGATGCACCTTGATTTTGGTATTGCAACGGAAACGGCAATGGATGATGAGCAAATATTTGCTAGCACCCAAATTAAGACTGGGGTGCAGTTTGACTCGACCGGTCAGAAAAGTGAGAAGGGCAGCTTGTACATCGCAGTGTTTGATTCAGTAGGCGCATTTCCAAGGTGGCGAGCTTTAGCTCAGGGTCCGACTGAAAACCGAATCAATGATTCAGAAGAGCGTGAAGAGCTTAAGAACTTAATTGGCGCTATGCTGGACGATTTACCTTCTCGTTAACCCACGAAGTCCTTAAATAGTAAAGACCGAAGCATCAGGCTCCGGTCTTACTATGCTGCAATGGGACAAGCTGCAATGGGTCAAAATTGCTTAGTATTTATTTTGGCATCATGACCGTATCGATGACATGAATCACACCGTTTTTCGCTTTGACGTCAGTCGCCACGACGGTCGCGTTGTCGACCATGACTTTGCCGTCACTTTTGGTAATCATGATGTCTGAGCCTTGCACTGTCGTTGCTTTATCAAGCCCCATCACATCCGCCGCCATCACTTTTCCTGGCACTACATGGTAGGTCAAAATCGCTACCAGCTTATCTTTGTTCTCTGGTTTGAGCAGAGATTCGACCGTACCTTCAGGCAGTTTAGCGAAAGCGTCATCGGTAGGTGCAAACACAGTAAATGGGCCGTCACTTTTTAATGTGTCAACCAGTCCGGCTGCTTGTACTGCTGCCACTAATGTTGTGAAAGAGCCGTTTTCAGCGGCAACATCAACAATGTCTTTTTTCATTCCATGATGATCAGCGAGTGCTGAGAAGGATAGAAGTAGCGCGGCTATTGCTGCAAACGAACGTGTTAGTAAAGTCTTCATATCTGCGATCCCTTGTTTGTTTGTATTCGCAGACGTCTGTTACGGTGAGGTATCGCTATCGATCACTGACGGCACCTAACAAATTATGTTTACACCGCCAGCTTGAAAAACATCAGAAAGTAAGACCGGGAAGTAGTACGGTTCGCTTTGGCCAGTTGTGCTGGTTCAGCGCTTTGACCATCACTGAAACCGGGGTAGGCTGAGCCAAAGGCTCATCGGGAAGCAGCGAAAGGTTGGTGACTCGTTTGTAACCACTTGAGGTGTAGACTTCGTCACGACCAAACAACACTGAGCAATGAAACGGCTGTTGCTCCATCCATCGGTGGGCTTCCCCAATTAAGGCTTTCGCTAAGCCTTGATTGCGATAGTCTGGGTGGACACAAACCTCGGCAACACCCGCAATTGGGATTGTTTTTCCTGCTGCAGTGATGGTCTTCTCGTGAACGGCGAGATGAGCAATAACATGATGAGCATGATCGCCGGTTATATACCAACGATGCTGAGGCATCTCGTTGTAAAAGCGCTGGGTTTTAAAACGACTATCACTAGGCTTAGTAAAGCAGCTACTAAGGATAGTGATCAGCCCTTGGTTTAGCTCTTCGGATACGGAGCTATCTTCAATATAGTGTATTTTCATAGTGCTATTGGCTTACCACGCAACGCTCTGTGACGATGCTGTGAGTGCCTTTGTCAGTTCCTTTCGCTATGGTGAGTCGGCTTAAAATGCTATAGCAGGTAGAGCTGCCATTTTGAGTCGTTGATTGGATACTTACGGTACCTGAATTACCACTATTGGTATTTTTCCATGGAATGGTTTGTCCAGCGCTTGGGTTACGGAGGAGGCTTTCTACCGCTTGCTTGTGGAGTTGTTGGTCTTTGTCGGAGAAGCTTTTATCTTCGACCCCGAAGGTTTGTGACGTGAGCGAATCTACAAGCTGAAACGGCGATGACAATATGCCGCCAATCACTCCTGTGACCGCCCCTTTACTGGCTTCACGTCCTGCTTGTTCTGCTTGCTCTACTAAAGATTCTGCTTGGCGAATCACTTCTGGCATCGCGACGCGCAGTGCTTCACTCTCGGCCAGTATGGCAGGGACTTGTTTGTTGGTGGCAGCGATTTGCTGGTTGGTGGCTCTGATCGTTTTATTGGTTTGTTCAACTTGCTCTAGAAGGCTAGGTAAAGAACTATGCCATTGATTTGATTGTTCAAGAATCGGAGGAATCGCTGCTGTGACGGATTGAACTTCATTTAGAATAACCGGGATTTGACGGTTAATATCGTCAACTCTTGCTAGCACTTCTGGAATGGCTTGCTGGTATTTCTCACTCTGCTCAAGAATGCTTGGGATGATAGCTTGGATTTTTTGTACTTCTTCCACCACTGGCGTAATGCGCTGCGCCGTTTGGTCGATTTGCGTCAGTAGGGTGGGCAGTTCGACCCTGACTTGTTTGGCTTCGAGGGTGAAAGTATAGATAGACCAAGCCAGAGCCAAAATAGCAATGGCAAGTAGCACTCTGCTGGCGGCAACAATCTTTTCCATATCACTCCTTGTGTCAAAGCCAATCTACTTCAGTACATTGGTTTGAAATTGAAACGTCCAGCACTAACCATAACCAAACTGATCGGCTTAGTAAACGAGATGAGAGCAAACGTGATGAGGCGTGCGATGAGAAATGCGAGATTGTGCAAAAAGTCACCAGTTGAACGTATTTACCTAGTAAGTCACTAAAATGTAAAGCCAATTCAGCTAAACTGAAATCAACAAGGGAAAAAAGTAGGAGCTGGTGATGGCGATTCAAAGACTCGAAGCTAACAAGCTATACCATGCCGCAGAGCTGAAAAAGCTGCCATGCAAGTCGACCAAAGAACTGGATCCGATTGATGAAATTGTCGGTCAAGAGCGTGCTCAAAAAGCGGTTGAGTTCGCAATGTCTATTAAGGAAAAGGGTTACAACATTTACGCGATAGGCCAAAATGGCCTAGGTAAGCGTACTATGATATTGCGCTACTTAAGTCGCCATCCTCACGATACTCAAGCACTCTATGATTGGTGTTATGTGGCCAATTTTGCCGATACTCGTACGCCTCAGGTATTAAAGCTGCCATGTGGTATGGGTGAGAAACTGAAGAAAGATGTTGAAAAGCTGATTTCGAAACTTGTGAAAGCCATTCCAATGGCTTTTGACAACGAGCTCTATTTTGGCCGAGCGGATAAACTCAAAAACGACTTGTCTCGCAAGCAGCAAGTTGAATTGCAAAAGCTCAGCGAAGAAGCGAAAGAGAAGGGCATCAGCCTAACTATTACGCCGCAGGGGGATTACCAGTTTGTCGCCCTAAATGGTGAAGACTTACATACCGATGAAAGCTTTTCTGAACTGCCACCAGAAGAGCAAGAACGCTTTGGTACCACCATTGATGAGCTTGAAGTGAGTCTGCGTGGAATGGCGAGAGAGCTGACCGATTGGGAAGAGACCTTCACCGATAACATTCAAAAGCTCAATGAAGAAGTGACCCTTGGGGTGATCAGTCACCTGATTAAAAAGCTGAAAAAAGAATACAACGGCTACACAGAGATCAAAAAGTACCTGAGCGCGCTTCAGCAGGATATTTGCGAGAACGTGGATATCTTCCTTGAGGAGGGGAATGAGCAGGGGGAGATCGCTACCGCTTCCCTCGATAAAAAATTCCCACGCCGCTACAAAGTGAACTTGATTGTGAAGCAGTCTTGCAGTGATTTTCCGATCATTGTAGAGGAAAACCCAAACTATCACTCTCTATTTGGTTACATTGAAACCGCGACCTACAAAGGCACAGTCTTCACAGATTTCTCTTTAATTCGTTCAGGAAGTTTACATCGAGCGAACGGTGGCGTGCTGCTGATGGATGCGATTAAGGTGTTAGAGCAACCTTATGTCTGGGATGGTCTAAAACGAGCGCTGCGTGCACGTCAGTTAAGCTTTACCTCTCTTGAAAAAGAGGTGACGCTGACCGGAACAGTATCACTTGATCCACAGCCTATTCCATTGGATGTGAAAATCATTTTGTTTGGTGATTACCGAACTTATCAACTACTGCAACACTACGACCCAGAGTTCAGTGAGCTGTTCAAAGTCACCGCTGATTTTGAAGATGAAATGCCGCGCACAGCGGACTCTGAGCTGCATTACGCGCGTTTCATTTCCAGCATCGTTCACGACAACAATATGCTGCATTGTGACCGCAAAGCCATTGCTCGCATCATTGAGCACAGCTCGCGTCTATCGGGCGATCAAAACAAACTGTCGCTTCACTCTGCGCACATTGCCAATTTGCTACGAGAGTCGAACTATGTGGCGCGGAATGCGAAATCCAATCTGATCCGCATGGGGCACGTTGATCAAGCCTTAGAGTATCAACAGATGCGAGTCAATCGATTGCAAGACAGTGTGATGGAAGGTTTCGTGAACGGCACGACGTTAATCCACACTGAAGGTTCAGCGATTGGTCAAGTGAATGCGCTTTCGGTGTTAACGACCAGCGATCACATGTTTGGCGCGCCAAACCGAATCACGGCCACCACGTCTTACGGTGATGGCGATGTGATTGATATTGAGCGAAGCGTGGATCTCGGCGGTAGTATTCACTCAAAAGGCGTAATGATCCTGACCGCTTATCTCTCATCGGTGTTTGGTAAAACGGCGAAAGTGCCTCTTACTACAACAATCACTTTTGAGCAGTCTTACGGCGGAGTCGACGGTGATAGCGCCAGTATGGCGGAGTTCTGTGCGGTGGTTTCTGCGTTCTCTGGTCAACCAAACCGACAAGATATTGCGATTACCGGCTCAATGAACCAGTTTGGTGAGTCGCAGCCGATTGGCGGCGTCAACGAGAAGATCGAAGGCTTCTTCGATGTTTGTACCATCAAGGGTCGCAACTCGGAGCAAGGGGTCATCATTCCGCGCTCTAACGCTCATAACTTGATGTTACGTGCAGACATCGTTAAGGCTGTCGATAAAGATGAGTTCCATATTTGGGCAATCGATCATGTGACCGAGGCTATTGAACTGTTTACCGGCAAAGAGGCGGGCACCGCTTCGCTAGAGGGCAGTTACCCCATTGATACCATATTTGGTATCGCCCAAGCGAGACTCAACGCACTACGTAAGTAACTAAAAGCCAAGCGAATGCTTGGCTTTTAAACGTTTCTATAATTGCGCTCTTAGGGTGCTATCGATTAAGCACGAAGTTTGAGCTTTGTGCCATCAAACTTAAGATGAGACAGCAGCTCTTTGGCATTCGCCTCACCTTTTTCATCAAATTTGATACCGTAAGCGGTGTAATGACTGGATTTTTGCTGGTTGCAGATAAGTCCAGATAGCGGAGGGAAGTAACGCCCTTTTTGCGTGCCTGCTGCGACATTTAATGCCACTTCTTGGCCAACCACCAAGCTCTTGCCAAGCGCAGGCAAAATAAATCGACAGCCGCTTCTTGACATATCTCTTAGCTCACAGCGCGTTTGACTGTGCCCGGTGCTTAGCATCGCCTCAAGGTTCACTTCATACCTTGGTTCTTTCCTAAGGTTGGTCACTTGCATTGACTGCGGGATAGACAGGATAAGAATGGGCAGTGGCTCTTCAACAATATTCAGAAGTTGTGCGCGGAATTGAACAATTCCTCCTTCACCACGTTGAGAAATCGCTCTTACTGTTAGCCAAAACCCCTCCTGAAAGAAGTACTTGAGATCACTTTCATCGATCTTAGGCGTTTCCAGCAAAATACGATGCTCAGAATGAGCACCAATAAATTGGGTCGCACAGCGAAAGGAAGTGCCGACAGGTGTATTAACCGTCAATGTCACGTCGCCACCATGCTCTATCATGGCGAGAGCATCGGTGCTATTGAGCGTTTGCGTCGTTCGTGATGGGGGATTGGATTTTTGCTGTTGCGTCACTGCCTGATAATTCCTGACGTTTTCTTTCCTACACTCAAAGCTTTATCTTGGATATTTTTATATTAATCGCTTTGAGTCACACGCGTTTTATTTTGAACCGTGTTCACAAAATTCTAGGGTTTCGATTATCAAAGTGCAATCAAAAACAAGAATCCAGGAGTCAAAATATTGACCTAGATGTCAATATTGAGTCCAACCGCACAACTTTCGTTTTTGCCAAAGAGGGAATACATCAAAGCCGGTCACAATTTATTGTATTTATAAAATCACTAGCTGAGAGGAATTTTAGATCGATTGGGATGGCGTTTTGTTATCATCATCGATTATTTTTGAGGTTCTGTATATCACAGCCTGAAATCAATAATGAGTTTGATTGTAAGGCGCGGCAGAGTTCAGTGCGATTCTTCCGCCAGTTTGGTGACCCTCGCGACATCCCTGAATGGCGAAAATACGCCGGTTTCGATGACAATTAAGACTCGGTATCTACTCTTTTTCTTGAACGCTCATGGCTCAGTTGGCAAAGTATCGATTCCGGAGGATGGTGAAGCACTCAAGTTTTAAGACAGACATAATGAGGTAGAACGTGCAAGAACATCAATATGAATGGCAGGAGATCGAAAATGGTCGTCTGCTTTACATTGAAAAACTGTTTGACCATGACTCTGCTGAGGTGGTGTTTAATGAGTTACAAAGCGCGCTTAATTGGCGACAAGATAACATTCGCTTGTTTGGAAAAGTACATTCTATCCCGAGACTTCAAGCTTGGTATGGGGATGCCAGTTATCGCTACTCTAATGTAGAGTTAGAGGCTCAGACCTGGTCTCCCAAGCTCGCTGAGCTAAAAATTCTGTGTGAACAGTACGCGCAGCATAGGTTTAATACGGTACTTGCCAATTTATATCGTGACGGCCAGGATTCTAATGGCTGGCATAGCGACAATGAGCCCGAGTTGGGCATTAACCCAGTGATTGCCTCACTCAGTTTTGGTGGTGAGCGGCGATTTTTGCTCAGGCACAAACTGACCGGTGAAAAGTTGGAGTTCACCCTAGCTTCCGGTTCTCTACTGAT
Source organism: Vibrio sp. CB1-5 (assembly GCF_059412285.1). Lineage (NCBI taxonomy): Bacteria > Pseudomonadati > Pseudomonadota > Gammaproteobacteria > Vibrionales > Vibrionaceae > Vibrio > Vibrio sp. CB1-5. The sequence continues at coordinate 166,956 of NZ_JBJHPB010000005.1, forward strand.
CATGGCTGGTGAAACTCAGCATCACTGGCAACACACCATACCGAAGACTAAGCGAGCTGTAGCGCCAAGGATAAATTTAACTTTTCGAAAAGTCCTGGAGTCCTAAAACAACAAAAGCTCCCAATGGGAGCTTTTGACTAGCGAAATCAGAGTTTGATTATGCTTTTGTAGATGCCGCTTTTTTAGTGTTCTTAGCGTAGCTAGGCGTTCTTGCTACAGCACGCTTAGTTGTTGGCTTCTTCGCTGCTGGTTTTTTCTTCTTTTGCTGAAGACGCTCTGGAAGAATCTGAGTTGCGAATACATCTTCAACTGTTTCCGCACGCTTAATTAGTTCAGCTTCACCGCCTTTAACGAGTACCGTTGCTGGACGTGGTAGAGAGTTGAACTGGCTCGCTTGAGACTCTGCGTAGTGACCCACATCCATGATAGCTAGGATATCGTTAGGCACTAGCTCAGGCATACGTGCACCGCTTTCCCAGATTGATGGGATACAGATTGGGCCTGCGATCTCAGTTGTCTTCTGCTGAAGAGGCTGTGTCATCTTAGTTGCTGGCAGAACTGGGTTCTTAGACTCTTGAGACTCGACCAGTACCGCTAAGTAAGTAGACGCATCAACCATTGTGTAGCTGTAGTCCATCTCTTGGTCTTCTTTCACTACATATACAGAAGTCAGCAGTGTACCAATGTTACCCGCAATGTAGCGACCCGGCTCTAGCCATAGTTGAGGGATCTCGAAGCCTTCTTTGTTGAACTCTTCTAGCATGCCCGCACAAACCACTTTTGCGTAGTCTTCAATCGTGTTCGGGTTCATTAGGTTTTCAACGCTACGTGCTTCTGGCTCACGCTCACGTGGCCAACCGCCGCCAAGGTCGATTTGGAATGGTTGAACGCCACACTCACGAGAGATCTCGATTACGTTGCGAGCGTATTCACGGTAAAGCGCGTCCCAACCCGCTGGATCTTTAGAGAAGCGGCCTAGGTGAGTGTGGAAACCATAGAATTCGAATACATCGACTTCTTTAACGCGGTTAACGATTTTCTTCGCTTCTTCTTTTAGAAGACCGAATTTGATCCACTTCATCGCGCCTTTGAAATCAGGGAATGGGTAGCAATCTGGTTCAAAGTTATCGAAGAACTCTTCTGGGATAACTTTCAGACGTACTGCGATGCGTACTTTTTCTTTTGGCTTCACTTCGCGAGCGATACGTTCAACGATTTCGATCTCTTCGAAAGAGTCTAGGTGAATTGCGTAGCCGTACTCAATTGCTTTACGGATAGCAAGCTCAGGCTTAACTGTACCGTTAAGTGCGATAGTCTTTGGATCTGCGCCGCCGATGCGAGTTGCTTCAACTTCGCCAGGGCCAAAACAGTCACCACCAACGCCTTCTTCGTTACAAATAGCGCGAACAGCGAAGTTGGTGTTTGATTTGATAGCGAACATTACGTTCACAGGCTTTGGCCAGTTTGAACCGAATGCGGCTTTAACGCGACGTAGGTTACCACGCAGTGTGTCTTCGCTAAGAACAAATAGCGGGCTACCGTATTGCTCAACCAGATCAGAAGCTTTGCAGCCGCCGATGTATAGGTCGTCGCCTTTCGTTGCTAGCTCGTCAGTTGGCGTTAGGATGTTTTGTAGACGCTCAGCGTAGTTTTGGTTTGCTTTGTGTTCAGCAAGAAGTTGCTTTTGCTCTTCTAGTACAGAACTTAGTTGCTTTACTGAGTCTTCTAAACGCGCTTGATATTTCATATTCGTTCCTCACGAAATCGTTGAAAAGTCATGATTTGATTTGTTGATACAAAGTGTAGTCGGTGGTTGAAAAAACAACACGTCACCCAGAGTCAAAAAAACTTACACTGGCGTCTAATGCATTGCTGGTCACATATTTTGACTGTGAATGATACGTTAACATCAGATTGCCGAACTAAGTAAGTTACTTAGGGGTTACAGATACACTCCAGTATCATTTAAGCCGCTTGGTGGGTCAGTTCTATTCGGGCATGCACGTAGTTTTGTGAGCTTGGTTAACATTTTGTGAGTAAATGAGTTGGGTTTACAACAAGTCAAGTAACGGTATGGGTAAAAAACGTCATTATTTGATGTTGTCGTTCAATAATATTGACTCTCAGTGACGTTACAATTTGAAGCCTTGTGGCTAATTTATAGCCATTCGATGACGGCGAGTCAGTCACTTCATTCGGTGATAAAGCAAATATAGCTCGCCGTTATTAAACAGTAAGCACAACAAGCGTTCTGTCTTAATACAGAACACTCATTCTTCACGAGGTAATCATTATGTCTTTTGATATTAATAAAGCTAAAGGTGTATTCGCAACAGTGGACGCTGCGATTGAAGCAACTCATAAAGCACAAGTTGAGTTCTATGCAACGTCTACAAAAGAAGGCCGCGAAGCAATCCTTACTGCTATCCGTGGTGCAGTTCTAGCTAAAGCAGAAGACTTCGCGAAGTTGGTTCGTGAAGAAACTAACCTAGGTCGTGTTGAAGACAAGATCGCTAAGCACCAGCTAACTGCTGCTAAGACTCCAGGTACTGAAGTTCTAGAAACTAAAGTATGGTCTGGCGACAACGGTATCTCACTAGAAGAGCGTGCACCTTACGGTGTTATCGGTGCGGTTACTCCTGTTACTAACCCAACTGAAACTATCGTTAACAACGCTATCTCTATGCTAGCGTCTGGTAACGCGGTAACGTTCAACGTTCACCCATCTTCTAAAGTAGTTTCTGCGATGATGATCGACATGATCAACAAAACTATCGTTGAAGCAGGCGGCCCAGCTAACCTAGTTACTATGGTTAAAGAGCCAACTCTAGAAACACTAAACGAAATCGCTAAATCTCCACTCGTTAACATGCTAGTAGGTACTGGTGGTCCTGGTCTAGTTAAAGCAATCCTACAATCTGGTAAGAAAGGTGTAGGCGCTGGCGCTGGTAACCCACCTGTCATCGTTGACGCTTCTGCTAACCTAGACCTAGCTGCGGCTGGCGTTTACGGCGGTGCATCTTTCGATAACAACCTACTATGTATCGGTGAGAAAGAAGTATTTGTTGAAGATTCTGTAGCAGACGAGTTCCTAGCTAAGCTAGAAGCAACTGGCGCTTACGTTCTTTCTGCAGAAGAAGCTGAGAAGCTAACTGCACAAATCCTAACTATGGACGAAATCGACGGTGCTAAGCCTTGTACTGCACAAGAAATCGCACGCGTATGGCACCCAGTTAAGCAACACGTTGGTCAAGACGCTGGTGAGATCCTTAAGTCTATCGGTGTTGAGTCTGAGACTCGTCTAGCGGTTATGGTTGTTGAGAACGATCACCCACTAGTACACGTAGAGCAAATGATGCCAGTACTTCCAGTTGTTCGTTGTGCGAACATCGACGAAGCTATCGAGCGCGCAGTGGCTGCTGAGCGTGGTAACAAGCACTCTGCATGTATCTACTCTGGTAACATCGAGAACGTCACTAAGTTCGGTCGTGCTATCAACACAACTATCTTTGCTCACAACGGTCCAACACTATCTGGTGTAGGTTACAACGCTGAAGGTACTTCAACGTTCACAATCGCTGGTCCAACTGGTGAAGGTATCACAAACGCGTACTCGTTCACTCGTGCACGTCGTTTTGCGATCGCACAAGGTGGTCTGCGCATCGTCTAATGAACGGTGAAGTTTAAGCAGACAAATCATCGACCCTTCCCAAGCGATGAGATCTTTTAGCCGAGCGTAAGCTCGGCTTTTTTGAATTATGCAATGCGATGAAGTCATTCGCATTGATAACCGTGATTTCACCCCAAATCACGTATCGAAATTGCATCCTATAACTAGATGTCAAACAAGTAGTTAATACATAGCGCTGGTGAATAAGTGATGAGTTACCGTTACTTTATAGTCTCGTCTAAGTAACACGTACAGCTCCGTACAACAGCCTGATTATCTTGAGCTTTAGCGCTAAGAGCTTGATCTTGCGTAGTGCTTTGTAGCGTTTTATTTTCAGCTTGAAACAGTCAAGTAACTTACTTGTCAATAATAGGTATCTTGGTCAACTTAGTTGACGCTGAGTGACATAGTTTCGATGAATGTTTGGGGTAAATTATCACCATCTTGAGGCTGGCACCAATGCCCAGCTCTTAAAGCACCAAATCTCACGAGGTAATCACTATGTCTTTTGATATCAACAACGCTAAAGGTGTTTTCGCGACAGTGGACGCTGCGATTGAAGCAACTCACAAAGCTCAATACGAGTACTATGTTAACTGTACTAAAGAAGGTCGCGAAGCCATCATCACTGCTATCCGCGGTGCAGTATTAGCGCGTGCAGAAGACTTCGCAAAAATGGTTCGTGAAGAGACGAAACTTGGTCGTGTAGAAGACAAGATTGCTAAGCACCAACTTACGGCTGCTAAGACTCCGGGCACTGAGATCTTAGAAACTCAAGTATGGTCTGGCGATAACGGCATCTCTCTAGGCGAGCGTGCACCTTACGGTGTGATTGGCGCAGTTACTCCAGTAACTAACCCAACAGAAACTATCGTTAACAACGCTATCTCAATGCTAGCGGGTGGTAACGCGGTGACATTTAACGTTCACCCATCTTCAAAAGTTGTTTCTGCAATGATGATTGACCTTCTTAACGAAACTATCGTTGAAGCAGGTGGTCCAGAAAACCTAGTGACTATGGTTAAAGAGCCAACGCTAGAAACTCTTAACGAAATCGCTAAATCTCCACTTATCAACATGCTAGTTGGTACAGGTGGTCCTGGTCTAGTTAAAGCTATCCTTCAATCTGGTAAGAAAGGTGTAGGCGCAGGCGCTGGTAACCCACCAGTTATCGTTGACGCTTCTGCAAACCTAGACCTAGCAGCGGCTGGCGTATACGGCGGTGCTTCATTCGATAACAACCTACTTTGTATCGGTGAGAAAGAAGTATTCGTTGAAGAAGCAGTAGCGGATGCATTCCTAGACAAACTAGAAGAAGTTGGCGCTTACGTTATGTCTGCGAAAGAAGCAGAAAAACTGACTGACAAGATCCTAACTCTAGACGAATTTGAAGGTGCAAAACCATGTACTGCACATGACATTGCACGTGTGTGGCACCCAGTTAAACAGTTCGTTGGTCAAGATGCAGGTGAAATCCTGAAGTCTATCGGCGTTAAATCAGACACTCGTCTAGCAGTAATGTTGGTAGAAAACGACCACCCACTAGTACACGTAGAGCAAATGATGCCAGTACTACCAGTGGTTATCTGTAAAGATATCGACGAAGCAATCGAGTGTGCAGTAGCGGCTGAGCGTGGTAACAAGCACTCTGCATGTATCTACTCTGGTAACATCGAAAACGTGACTAAGTTTGGTGGTCGCATCAACACCACTATCTTCGCGCACAATGGTCCAACACTATCTGGTGTGGGTTACAACGCAGAAGGTACGTCTACGTTCACAATCGCAGGTCCAACAGGCGAAGGTATCACTAACGCACTATCGTTCACTCGTGCACGTCGCTTCGCGATTGCTCAAGGTGGCCTACGCATCGTTTAATCGACCGCGAACAACCGAATATCTCATCACTCTTCCCAAGCGATGATATATCTAGCCGAGCGAAAGCTCGGCTTTTTTTGATCTCTTATTGATAATTCAGAATGTTCCCTCTAGTAAGAAAGCCCAATAAAATCGCTTGTTAAAACTATTATTGAATTGAGGTAAGTTACCGTTACATATACTTACCTCTGTCAATCGCAGTCGCTATAGTTGAGCTAATCATATTATTTTGAAGGGGAAAATCATGCCACTGAATCGTCGAAGCTTCCTAAAGTCTGCCATGGCGTTGTCCGCAGCCACTATGACTTCTCCTTCATTTGCGACTAAGTCAGGAGAGACAATGAGTATCGAGAGTATCCATAACATGACGGCCACTGAGATGAGAGCCAAGCTACTTGCTAAAGAAGTGACGTCAGAGCAGCTCGTATTGGCATGTTTAACTCAAATTGAAACTCAAAATCCAAAGCTCAATGCGGTGTTCCAAATTCAAAAGCAAGAAGCGATTGCACAAGCGAGAAAAGCGGACTTAGCCTTGAAAGCCGGTGAGGCGATAGGGCCACTGCACGGTATTCCATTTACACTTAAAGACTTGTTTGAGACTAAAGGGGTTATTACCACTGCGGGTAGTAATATGTTCAAAGACAATGTCCCAGAGCAAGATGCGACGCTGGTTAAAAGACTAAAAGCGGCAGGCGCTATTTTGCTAGGTAAGTCGAATACACCTGAACTCGCACTTTCAGACGAGTGTAACAGTCCTGTTTATGGTCGAACCAACAACCCTTATGACCTAACTAGAACGCCAGGTGGTAGCTCTGGTGGCGCTGCGGCAGCCATTGCGGCAAGAATGATACCATTTGATATTGGTAGCGACATTGGTGGTAGTGTACGTCTGCCAGCGCATTTTTGTGGTATTTGTGCTTTAAAACCGACTCATGGCCGCATTCCAACCACAGGGCACATCCCGAGCTACGGCGACGCTTTTTCTCAATTTAACCATGCTGGTCCAATGGCGCGAAGTGTGGATGATTTGGAGCTATTGTTAGAAGTGCTAAACGGTCCAGATTGGAAAGACCCGTTTGCACAAGACGTTCCTTTGGCCGCTAGCAGCGATGTAAAAGTCAATGAACTGCGCATCGGCTTCTATACCGATGATGGTTTGGTCACCGTACCAGAAATGTACAAAAACGCGGTTAATAACGCTGTGGAAGCGCTTAAAAAATCGGGTTGTGAGACGTCGCACCAACTACCAGAGCAAGTCCAATTTGGTGGTGAAATACTGGTGGAACACTTCTTATATGATGGCAGCGAGCACTTAAGAAACTTTGTTAATGCCAACAACCCAGAGTTAATGGGTGAAGAGCTTAAAGGCTGGTTGTCTTTAGGTACTGATGCGACCGTTGAAGACGCGCAAAAGGCCAATGCACGCTTAGCGAAGCTGCGCAATTCAATGATTCAAGTATTTGAAAATGCAGATGTGTTGATTGCACCAGTAGCGCCAGTTGTCGCATTTAAGCACAACTCAGCCGATGGCACGGCGGACTCATCGATGATGCAAGCCTACAACCTAACAGGTTGGCCGGTTGCAACCATTCCAGTCGCAATGAGCGAAGATGGATTGCCGATTGGCATTCAAATTATTGGACGCCCATGGAAAGATGAAGAGGTGCTAGCGGTTGCGAAAGCGATTGAATCTAGCCTTCCTGCATTACCAGCGCCTGTTTTATAAGTGCTGAGCTAACGATGGTTGGGAGTGATCGTTAGTTAACGCAACTCAATAACGTAGGGTAGGTTACTGAAAAGTACCTACCCTTTGTTTTAATTTACTGGATATTTTTCTTAGTATTCAGATGTCTAAGTTGACTAGGGGGCATGGAAAACCAACGCTTACAAGCTCGGCAGAAGTTTGCACTGTCGCTAAAACCAAGCCAGTCGGCAACCGTCGCTAACGGTAATGCCGTCATTGTCACATAGTGATAGCACACTAGCATGTGTACCTCATCTTTCATCGTCGTTAGGCTTTTATTGTACTTAGCAAGGCGTCGCTTCATCGTTGCAACACTGCAGTGATGCTGTGTGGCGAGTTCAGGTAAGGTTACTTCTGTGCTGCGCTGTGCGATTTGATCGTAAATCGAGTGGTAAATCTCTGCTAGGAAACGGTTTTCATCATTACCTTCTTGCTCAGACCAAGAGTTAAATAGTGTCGTGATCATGGGAGATGATGCCCCCATAGCTCTTGACCAATCTGAAGCCGGCAGTTCGATGTAAGTACAGGGGGCACAATACTCAATGTTGGTGCCAAACAGGTCGTTGAGGCCTTGGCTATTACCTTGTTCAGGCGCTTGTAAACACACTCTGGTTGCTTGTAACTGAGTTTGTGTTAACTGAGTAAGAAGCTGCCAGCAAGCCATCAGTGCATCTTCAAATTGCCAAGCGACGGTGTTTCGTTCATCTTCAAACTCCACATATAGTCTTCCGGAGTCTTCACAGAATCTAATTTGAAGAATAGCCTCAAATTGCGGTGCATAGAGCGAGATCAAGCGCACGGCACTGGCTAAGTCTGGCGCGCTTTGTAGAGCGATATTGAAACGCCCAAAACTTTCCACCGAGAACAACTCTCCTAAAGCAAAGCCAGCATGGTAATGCCCAGCTCGCCACAAAGATTCGATGGACTCCTTTTGTAGCGCGACGAGAGTAGCAATATCGACACGCTGTTGGGAGATAAGCAGTTGCTCAACTTTAATCGATACTGTGTTTACCTCTTGGTATCGCCTGAACAGCGTCCGCAGGTTTTTTAGCGTGTCTTGATTGTAATCATAAGGGGCAACGAGAGGCCCAACCGCACTGATAATATCCATGGCAACCTAAAAGTAATCTTGAGCTATAAGGACAATTATACTCGATTTTTGTCAAGTATAGTGACTACAGAAATCGAGATGACCACAGGAGATAATTATGAAAGTTGCAATGGTTACAGGCGCTTATCAAGGAATTGGCTTAGCGACATGTGAGCTACTTATGGAGCAAGGTTACGCGGTTGTGATGGCAGACATCCAAGACTGCTCTGAAAAAGCAAAAACATATAGAGAGCAGGGCTACGAGGTGACGTCGGTTGTGCTCAACCTTGCTGACACAAATACGTTTTCAGCGGTGTATCAAACCATTGAGGAAGCCTATGGTCATTTAGATGCACTCATCAACAACGCCGCTATTTTGAAAGATTTTGGCATTGGCCCTAATGAACTTCAGGAAGAAATGCTTCGTGAGGTGTTAGAAATTAACCAAATTGGCCCGTTCCTATTAACTCAAAAATTGATTCCATTACTCAAGAAATCGCCAGCACCGCGTATTGTGAACCTTTCGACGCAGGTGGCACAGCTCGCGCAGTTAAGTGATATGGACTCACCGCTGAAAGACGATATTTGTTCGGCCTATCAAATGAGTAAGATTGGTGTTAACGCTAATACGGTGTTGTTCGCTAAAGCCTTGGAGCCGTTTGCAGGAAAAGTAAATAGCTGCTGTCCGGGCTGGGTAGAGACAGACATGAACCTTGATGACCTGCCAGACTATGGCGACTCGCAAGCAAGACCTAAGACCGTGAGAGAGGGGGCGGACACCTCTGTGTGGTTAGCAACCCTGACAGAAGAAGGACCAACAGCCGGTTTCTTCACAGATCGTCAACGAATTGAATGGTAGGAGCGAATCATGACTAATACAGTAACGAAACAAAGTGGCATGCTAATGGGCACACCTGTTGCTCAGCAATATCTTCAAATGACAGAGAAACGTGACCAATTGCACTCTGTCTCTAAAGGGTACATTGAGCGTCACAGTGGCAAAGCCTTTAAAGTAAACAAAGGCCAAGTGTTTCGAATTATTCAATCTGATGGCCCGCAAATTGGTGATGTTTGGGTGTTCAACCAGCATGACCGCACAGAGCACTTTATGGGACACACGACGTTCTTGTATGAAGGTGCGTACTTAGCACAGTACAGTCAACTGTGGTCATGTATGCCGAATGTTCGACCAATGGCAACAATGCTGGTGGAGCACTCTGGGACCCCAACACTGCCAGAGAACTTTCACAATCACGTCGCGTTAGGCGGCCACTGTACTCAAGCGCAGTGGGAGATGTTAAGTGGCGTTAAAGGGCATAACAGCTGTCACGACAATGGCATTCAGGCCGTCGCTGAGTTTGGTATGGGCGAGCAAGATATCATCCATGATAACTTCATGGTATTCCAACCAAGCTTCATTCAGATGGATGGCAGCGGTGATAGCATGCCAAGCCAAAGCAACCCAGGCGACTACGTTGAATTTGTTGCTGATATGGACATTTTGGTGGCAGTGTCAGCTTGTCCGGTTGGCGACTACTCGGTACCCATGACAGAGCCTGAGAAAGTCAATGCGAAAGGGCTAGGTTACGAAATCCTAGAGTGGCGTGAAGTGGATTAATTGGTATTTTTCGATAAGCTCTAAAAATGGCATCTTGCCCCACGCCGAGCGTCAACGCTCCCCAAAAGCGTCATTATTCCCTTGGAAAAGGGAACCTCAGTACAGCGCGCTCTGAATGTAACTAACGTAACTGTTTAGTTAGCTAAGTGCTTTAGGAGATCCTCACTTTTGTGAAGATGACGAATTAACGGTGAGCTGGTATTCGCGTTAAAACAAGAGGCCAAAGTCCAGAAGGTTGCTAGCTTAAACTCTGGCACACCTTCGCTCCAAACCCATTTAAGAGCGCTTAGTTCTACCCTGAAACTGCTTAATGCTCTTTTTCTTGTTGGTTCTGCGATTAGCTTGCTTATCACGCGGGGCGCGCTTGCTCTCGCCAGTAGAAGGTTTATCAGTGACAGGAAAACCTTCGAGTTCCTGCAATGCAAGCTCACGTTGCGTTACTTTTCTAATTGCGGTCAGATACTCTGTCTCGCCATGACATATCAATGATACTGCGATGCCTTTTTGCCCGGCTCTGGCCGTGCGGCCGATGCGGTGTACATAGGTTTCGGCATTTGACGGCAATTCAAAGTTGATGACTACGGGTAATTGCTCGACATGGATACCGCGCGCAAGTATGTCTGTTGCGATCAGTACATTGACTTTTTGCTGCTTGAATTGCTCGAGAGTGGCTTCCCGCTCTGCCTGATCTTTGTTGCCATGCAGAGCTGCAGCATGCAGCCCGGCTTTGTTTAGCTTCTTACACAGCGCATCAGCGTTATCTTTGGCTCCAATAAAGACGAGAACCTGACGCCAGTTGTGACGGCTGATTTGATCAATCAGCGCTTTGGTTTTACTGCCTTTATTGACTAAATAGATCGTCTCTTTTATTGCCTGTTCTGCATCTTGCTCTTTCTTTACTTCAATAAACGCGGGAGAGTAGAGCAGTTCTTTGGCCTTGTTTTCAAGTAGCTCCGGGAAAGTAGCAGAGAATAGCAGTGTTTGACGCTTTGCTGGCAACATCTCGATGATGCGTTGAACATCTGTCCAAAATCCCATCTCTAGTAGGCGATCGGCTTCATCAAGAACCAGTTTACTGATGTTGTTTGCTTCTAGGGCGTTGTCAGTGAGTAGCTCGAGAAGACGGCCTGGCGTTGCAACAATCACGTTATAGCTCTTGGCGAGTTCGGTTTTTTGCATCTCTTTATCTGTGCCTCCGACAAGGCAAATAGAATTGAGATGGGTCCCTTGAGATGCCATCGATAGCGTCTCATTAACTTGTGAAGCGAGCTCGCGAGTGGGGACAAGGATGAGAGCTTTAGATTGTGCCTTTAGAAGCTGCTCTAAGAGAGGCAAGCCATATGCTAGTGTTTTACCACTTCCTGTCTTAGCGATAGCCAATACATCCTGTTCATTCAAAATCGCAGGAATAGCGAGTGACTGAATTTCCGTTGCAGAGCGAAATTTGTCAGGCAGTGCTGCCACAAGTTTTTGGCTTAGAGAGAATTGAGAAAACGGCATAGTGTTGGTCTTAACCTTTCTTGTTCTAGTTGAGAAGCGGCGTGCACTTTACCACAGTTGGCGTTAAGTTTATCTGCACAATAATGTACGCCGCTAACAACTTATCTGCTCACTATACAAGAAAGGCTAAAAGCACCCGCTTTTAGCCTCTCCATATTAATCCCCTAGTGATGTAGACGCCCTACGGCGATCCGTCGCGCCATGCAACAAACCATCTTTAACCTCAATGGCATTGAGGCCGCTGACCACAGGAATAACGTGAACCTTGTAGCCCATTTCAGCAAAGCTAGGCACCATAGATTCGGCGAAGGTGCGCTTCTCTACTAATAGGCCAGTCGGGTTGTATGGCTTAGTGCGGTCAATCTTGGTGCCGTATTGGATGTTTGGCAGATCAATCGCAGCTTGAGCGGATAGGTTCCAATCAACAATACCGACAATGGTTTTCAGCACATAGCCCGGAATTTGCGAACTACCTGGGCTGCCAACGACGAGACGCAGATTATCGTTTTTATCGAACACCATCAGCGGGGTAATGGCAGAGCGTGGACGTTTGCCTGCTTCAATGGCGTTTTGTACTGGTTTACCGTTTAAGCTTGGAATCGAAGAGAAGTTGGCCATTTGAGCATTCAGCAGCACGCCATCTACCATAACGCCAGAGCCCATGCCCGTACCGACGGTACTGGTCATTGCAATGGCATTGCCCTCGCTATCGACAATAGAAATGTGTCCAGTATCTTGGCTTTCAAAGCCTTCGTGTGCAGCAGGTGTCGCTACCTCGGGCAACCCTGGCTTGATGTTCTTGCTATCGCCCGCGCCTTTTTCTGGGATCATATCAAAGCGATCATCGATATAGTCTTTATCGAGCAAGGCTTCAACGGGTGTATCTACATAGCTTGGGTCACCGGCGTAGGCAATGCGGTCTTCTTTGGCAAGGCGCATCGCTTCAACCATCAGTCGCCAAGGCTCTGCTGTGGTGATTGGCATTGAAGCGATATCGTATTTTTCAAGCATGTCGAGTGACTGGGAGACCAAAACACCACCAGAAGCGGGGTAACCGAATGAAACAATGTCATTGCCGCGGTAGGTCGACTTAACGATGTCGCGCGTCTTCACGCGATAGTTAGCAAAGTCAGTGAGAGAGAGTTTCGCTTGGTCTTTTTTGAGGCGAGCGTTAACCGTTTCGACAATGTGCTTTGCAAGCTCTCCTTGGTATAGGTAATCAGCACCTTGTTCGGCGATGGCTTTAAGCGTTGTCGCCATTTTAGGATTGGTCATGTTAGTGCCCGTTGGGCGGATGGTATCACCCTCCCAGTAAAGCGCTTTGATTTCTGGATCATGGATAAGCCTGGTTTGCTCACGCACGACGATGTCATAGGTGTAGCTGTTCATCGAGTAGCCGTTTTCAGCATAATCGATGGCTGGCTGTACAAGCTGTTTCCAATCCAGTTTGCCGTGCTTTTGGTGAGTGTGCTGAAGAAGCTTAAGCGTACCTGGAATCGCCACGGAGCGAGGACCTAGAATATCATCGCGACTTATTGCTTTACCGTTCTCGTTCAAAAACATATCTGGCGTCGAACTGGAAGGCGCTTCATCACGGCCATCGTACGCGGTAAAGGATTTGGCTTTGTTGTCGTAGTAGAGAGCAAAGGTGCCGCCGCCAATACCGGTCATATCAGGCTCTACTACTGACATCACAAACTGCATAGCGACCATCGCATCGATCGCGTTACCGCCTTGTTTGAGAATGGAGTAGCCCGTGCTAGTCACATAAGGGTTGGTGGCACTGACCATAAAGGACTTGCCGGTGTCGTTTGGTGCAGTAGGAAACGGATCAGGCTGCGCTGTTACCGAGCACGAAACAAGCGTAGCGATCAACGCGATACGAAATGACATAAAAGCCTCTAAACGGTGTGTCATGGATACAAATAAGAGTAGGTGCTATCAGTAACATATCCACTTGATGCTTGTTTAACTGTTCGGTCATGGCTTTGTTATCACTTGGTCAGAGCCTGATGTGGCAGGCTCTGTCGATAGTTGCGCGTTATAAGTAAGTGTCGTAGAAGAAATAACAGGTAATAGCGATGGAGCTTAATGTGACAAAGCGTCGCACGTAGATCTGTGGTAGCTGTCGTGAAAGGTTAGCCGCAACATAACCGCCAGTGAGTGTTCCGAGCATCACAGCGATGCCTGAATACCAATCGATGAGGCCATTAAATACAAATAGCACGATGGCAATCGCCGACGCGCAGGTTGAGATAAGGAGTTTCAAGCCGTTCATCAAATTAATGTCTTTGTAACCAGCAACCGCGAGGTAGCTTAGGCCAATCACTCCAAGTCCAGCGTTAAAAAAGCCACCAAATACACCCACAAGGAACAAAAACAGCGCTAATCCAAACGCGACTAACCCACCAAGGTTACGATGGCTACTTACCGCTTTCAGTCGAGCATTGATGCGATCGCCAAAAATGAACAGCACGGTGGCGAACAGTAATAGCCAAGGTATTGTGCTGACAAACTGTTGCTCCGACACAATAATCAGTAAGTAGCTGCCACTGATGCCTCCAGCGATACTGAGTAGCACCACTTTAAGTAAATTACTGCGGTCCTTAAGCACTTCTCGGCGAAATGCATAGGTGCCACTCAAATAACCGGCACAGGCTGCGAACGTGTTGGTTGCATTAGCGACAATTGGCGGGATACCGACCAACAGCAGCGTCGGAAAGGTAATAAAGCTGCCGCCACCGGCCACAGAATTGAGTACACCGCCGAAGACACCAGCAATAAACAGTAAAGCAATCTGTGATAGGTCAAGCAGCATAATCGGTAAAATCAATGAGATGGGGAGTGATAGCCAACATAGCTCAAACCTAACTCATTCTCAAAACAAGCATTCCGAAGCGTGATCTCAGAGTCATCATCTGTTGATGTCTCTCGGTGGGTATTTGAGAGCTAAATCGTCGATATTCTCTTTGTTTGGGCTTGCTCTTGTCGGGCTTTCTTGGGATCATGCCCACAATTGTGAGAACAAATTAGGATTGCATTCAATGTCGAAACTAAGCCTTCAAGAGCAGATGCTAAAAGCGGGTCTGGTCAACGAGAAAAAACTGAAAAAAGCCAAGAAAGGTTCGAAAAAATCACGTGTTCAAGCGCGTGAAGCAAAAGCGGCCGTTGAAGAGAGTAAAGCGGCACAAAAAGAGCGCGATCAAGCGTTGAACAAGCAGCGTGATGAAGAAAAACTGAGCAAAGAAATCAAAGCTCAAGTGAAGCAACTGATTACTCTTAACACTATTGAACATGGCAACGGTGACATTAAATACAACTTCACTGATGGTACTTTGGTTAAGTCGTTATATGTTACTCAAGAAGTGCGTGACCAGCTAAGTAAAGGTCAGTTGTCTATTGCACGTCTAGAAGAAGGCTACGCGGTGATCCCAACCATCGTTGCGAAGAAAATCGCCGAGCGTGACCAAGAGACAGTTATCGAAAACGACGTTAAAGAAGAAGTCGTTGAAGAGGATGACCCATACGCGCAATATGTGGTGCCAGATGATCTGATGTGGTAATACTCAAGCGTTACGTTAAAGCCCAATCATTGTATTGGGCTTTTTGTTGTTTAAAAGTCGATTACTTCAAGTACTCATTCACCACAGCCACCTTTGCTCTAGCGACCGGTATCGCCTGACTCACTCCACTCAATGACAGCAGAGTATTTCTAGCCTCGCGTTGGACTTGGGTTATCAAACCCACATTGATGATAAAACTGCGATGTACCCGAAAAAATTGCTCTGTGCTCAACTCATTTTCAAAGTTGGTCATGGTTTCTTCTGTGACTATCGTCTGTAGCTGAAACTTTCTGTGTCCCGATGCTGTTAGGTTAACTTGTTGGTAGCGGCCGATACTCTCTATATAGCTGATATCACTCTCGGTGAGCCGATAGGTTGTCTTGCCATCATTGACTAGAATTTCATGTTCCACAGCAGGAGATACCAGAGGTGGGAGGGCTTTAATCTTTTCGAGGCAGCGCTCAAGTCTGGTCTGGCGAACGGGTTTTAATAGATAGTCCACAACTTTGGTTTCAAACGCCGTTAGCGCATGCTCTGAATACGCGGTCACATAAACCAAGTGATAAGGCACATGTTCCGTTGCTTTGGCGACCATAAACCCATCCAGTTCTGGCATTTCTATGTCCATAAACACAATGTCTGGTGTCTGCTGGCAAATTGCCTCAATCCCTTTTTGAGGATCGTTGTAGCTACCAACTACGTCAATCTCTTCAAATGCCGCAAGGCTACGTGCTAAAGCTTGAGTCGCTGCGGGCTCATCATCTATTAATAAGACTCGGTACACAGGTTTCTCCTTAAAAATCATGACGAATGGTGATTTGTGCGCAGCTAGTATCGTTGGAAAAATCCATTGAAAAATTGGCGTCGTCGTATTCTAAATTTAGGGTGTCAACAATATTACGGTGACCACTGCCGGCTTCAAATTTAGGCGTTGTGGTTTCTGGCCAACTGTTGCTAACAGCTATGCAAAGCTCCCCATCTGCATAGCGGGTTTTGACTTCAAGATGAATGGGGTTGATGGTCTTACTCATTGCATGCTTAATGACGTTTTCTACCAATGGCATGATCAGCATTGGCGGGACTTGCAGCGCTTGACTCTCTTCACTTACATCTATGGAGAAATGCAATCGCTCGGTAAAGCGAGCTTTTTGGATCGCTAAATAGTGCTCAATCAGCTCTATCTCATCACTGAGTAATATTCGCTTCTTGTCGGAGATTGCAATCGTGCCTCTGAGTAAGTCACTGAGTTCGAAAATAAGCTCCTGAGCGAGTTCGGGACGTTCTGGGATCTCGCTGTGTAGCAGGTTTAGCGTGTTGAACAGAAAGTGCGGATTGGTTTGAATGCGCAGTAGAGAAATCTCAGACTCTTTTAATGACATCTCCAGCTCCAACGCCTTTTGTTTAAGCTGCCAACTGTGAACGACCATAGTGTAAATGGTCACTTGAAGTAATAGGTTCAAATGAGTAAGCAGCTTTAGCCGGACGAGTTGAAAGACGGTTACGGTGTCAAAAGTCTGCGGCGCCGGGAGACCGCCGGAGGTAAAGGCGATAGCTAATGAAGCTAAAACCAAGTTGATCAAGATTTGATATGGCAGCTTGTGGCGATAGAGAGCACCAAATTTGGCATCAAATAGTCGTCGCAATAGCCAAAATAGTGCGCATATTGAAAATATGCCTGTGAGGGCACGAAAGACCATGTTCAAGGTCAGAGGCTCATCCAACGCAATCATAACGTAGTACAGTGAAGAGTAGATAATCACAGAGTTGATGAGTGGCCATACGACCAGCAACAGCAAGTCCTGTCGTGAGAACGACAACTTGGATAACAGTGATTTTGAGAACAAAGACTTTAGGATTGGAGGTTTCAACATAGGCACTCTAGGAATAAGGTGCTGACAGTATAAGTGAAACGACGTTGTCTGTTGACCCGCTCATGACCGAAATAGACCCAATCGTACATTTTACCATTTTGCGATAAGCCCAGCCGATTACTATGGCTCGTAAATGTCGTTGTAATGGTTGAATGAAATGAGAACGCCACAAACTTATAAAAACGGACTGACTACCTTGATAGTCGCGCTAAGCCTATTTGGGTGTAGCAAAGATGAAGTGCCGGAAGCCACCTCTGCGCCAATCAAACCGGTGAAAACGTTGGTTGTAAATCAACAACAGCAACAGGTGAGGTACTTTACTGGGATTCTCGAGGCGAACAAAACCATCGATATGAACTTTCGAATCCAAGGTGAGTTAACAGACCTTCCTATCAAATCTGGTCAAAAAGTAGAAAAAGGGCAGTTATTGGCGCAACTAGATAGTAGCCAACAGCTGATTAACAAAAAATCGAGAGAGGCCTCTTTAAAACAAGCGAAAGCAGAGTACGAACGAGCACTGTCACTTATTAATAAAAAGGCAATCAGCCAAGCGAATTTAGATGCGTTGGAGTCGCAATATATTTCGGCCCAAGCCGCTTTTGAGCAAAGTGTAAAAGATGTTGAGTACACCTCTTTACTTGCTCCTTTTTCTGGTGTGGTGAGTCATCGTTATATTGATAACTTCTCTAAAGTCACTTCGTCGACCAAAATCCTTACGTTGCAGGATGTTGAACAATACAAAATCACCATCACGGTGCCACAATCACAGTTTGTGCAAACTCAAACAGCCGACGCCGTTAAACTCAGTGCAGAGATAGAAGGGTTCGCACAGTCATTCCCACTCAAAGTCGATGAGCTCAGTGTAAGTCAGCAAAGTAGCCAGCAGCTACACGTTACCTTAGTGATGCAGCCACCGTCTGAGCGCCGATTGTTTACTGGGACGTCAGTCAAAGTGAAAGCCGAAGCGTTTGGTCTCAGCAATGGAATGGTACTACCTAGTCATACTGTGCTTAGCGATGGCGACGAGCATTATGTGTTTGTGGTACATCCAACAACCAACGTGTTAGAGAAGCGTATTGTGCGCGTTGACGGCGTCAGTGAGCAGGGCATCAATATTGTCGAAGGGCTATCGAACGGCGAGCGCGTCGTGATTGCCGGAGTGAGCCAAGTTCAGGACGGGCAACAGGTAAGAGTGGAGGCGAAGTAATGTCGATGACTGCCTTTTCTCTAAACAACAGCCGTATCACGCTGCTCATTATTGCGGTGTTGACGTTTTTGGGTATCCAAGCCTACAACACCATCCCAGAAGCGTACGACCCTGGCTTTACAATTCGAAATGCTCAGGTCATCACCCAGTTTCCAGGTGCCAGTCCAAAACGGGTTGAAGATCTGGTCACCGATCCTCTTGAAAAAGCGGTGTTAGAGCTTGCTGAACTGGACTATGTTAAAAGCCAATCGAAAAATGGTGTGTCGATACTCACCGTTGCTATCAAAGAGGACTACTCTGACCTTCAGCCAATTTGGGATAAATTACGTCGTAAGATCGAACGTGCTGCGAGTACGCTACCTGAAGGGGTTGGAGCGCCTGTAGTCAACGATGAATTTGGCGATGTCTACGGCATTGTTCTTGCGATTCACGGTGAAGGCTTTTCTTATCGTGAGCTCAAGCAAACGGCGGAAGATCTTCGTAGTGGGCTGTTTTTACTCGACGATGTGGCTAAGGTTGACCTTCATGGTGTGCAGCAAGAGCAAATCAAACTCAAATTCGATGCTAATGCGCTGACTGCCTATGATTTAACGCCTAATCAGCTCGCGGATATTTTGTCAAAACAGAATATCGTCTTGAGTGGGGGGAGTGTCGTCTTTGGGCAAGAACGCTTGCCAATAGAACCTAGTGGTAACTACAACACACCCGATGAGGTCAAAGGTACCTTAGTGACGCTACCATCAAGCGGTAAAACGGTAAGGTTAGACAGTTTAGTCACCCTGGAATCTGGTTACGAGTTTCCTATCAATAATCCCGTTTATTTCAATGGAAAACCTTCTGTTAACGTTGCGATTGCAATGGTTGAAACCGGTAATAATGTGCGTTTGGGCGAACAAGTCGACGCTTATGTAGAGCAGTTCACTCGTCAGTTACCGATTGGTCTTGAGATCAGCAAGGTCAATTTTGCGCCTAAGGAAGTAGAAGACAAGGTCAATCAATTTGTATCGAGTCTAGTGCAGTCGATGACGGTCGTTGGCTTAGTCATGTTTATTTTCTTAGGCTGGCGTACAGGTTTAATTGTCTCGTTGTTGGTGCCAGTTAGCATGCTACTGACCATTTTAGTGATGTCTCACATCGGGATAGGGTTAGACCAAATCTCTCTTGCCGCGCTGATTATTGCACTCGGTATGTTGGTCGATAACGGCATTGTGATGTCAGAGAACATATTAGTTCGCATTAACCAAGGGGTGAGTAAAAAAGTGGCTGCGATTGAGAGCGCCAATGAGCTTAAGCTTCCTTTGTTGACGTCTTCCTTAACTACGTCCGCCGCTTTCTTGCCGATCTTCTTGGCAAAGTCGACCATGGGTGAGTATACGGGAGCACTGTTTGTGGTCGTGACGATTACGTTATTGGCCTCTTGGCTATTAAGCTTGGTGATGATCCCATTGCTTTGTGTGCTGCTTCTAAAACCAACCAAACAGGTGAAGCAACAATCGCCTACTCAACTTGCTTGGTATGCCAATCTACTGACAAAGCTTATCCGCTTTCGCTGGTTGACGGTTGTGGCGATGCTGGTGGCTACGGTGTTCGCTTTTCATGCGATGAAGTGGTTACCGAATATCTTCTTCCCACCATCGGAGCGAGCTTTTTTCAAGATGGAAGTGACGATGCCAATGGGCACCTCCATTGAGCACAACCAAGCCATGGTTGCTGACATCGAGCAGTACTTACTAACCCTAAAAGCTAAGGACGCTTCGGATGGTAAACCTAGCATCACTGTGAGCGATGTGAATGATGAAGGTAGCGACACGCTAGGTATCAAAAACCAAGGAATTAAAAACTGGTCTGTATACGTTGGTTATGGTGGCCCACGTTATATTTTGCCGCACAGTTCTCGAACGTCGAGCCCAGAGTACTCATTCTGGATCATTAACACGCATGACTATCGTGATAACCCAGAATTGATGCAACGCATAGAGTCTTACGTCAATGAGCATCACCCAGATGCCATTGCCACCACAAGGCTTATCGAAAATGGTGCGGCAATTTTAAACCCGGTTGAAATCCGATTAAATGGATTGGATCAGGACAAGGTGTTTGCGATTACTCAAGAAATCAAGGCGAAACTCGCGAGCATTGATGGCCTTAAAGACATCAGTGATGACTGGGGGCAAAAAACCAAGACGATTCGTATTGTCATTGATCAACAAAAAGCGGCGCTCGCAGGTGTGAGTAACAGAGATATCGCGCTGAGTTTGCAGACCTCTTTGGTGGGTAAGACCTTGAGTGAGTTTCGTGACGGTATCTTGAGTATTCCTATCGTGCTCTCCAATGAAGAGCGAGAGGAACTCAATGTCGAGCAAATTTTGGCGCTGCCTATCTATACTCCTGCGGGAGATGTGACTCTCGCGCACATTGCTGACGTTGATATCGTATGGCAAAACGCCAAAATTTATCGTCGTAATAGTTATAAATCCGTCACCATTGGCGCCCAGCTAGAGCCAGGCTATACCGCAAGCGAAGGGTTGAATGCGATTTTACCTTGGCTAGAGGCAGAGTCTAGAAATTGGCCAAGCGGCGTGTTTTTTGAGCTTGGTGGTGAATTTGAGAAGTCGGAAAAGTCGACGGGTAGTATCAGTGAGAACTTACCGTTGGCGCTGTTTGTGATTATTGGTTTGCTGGTGGCGCAGTTTAACTCATTTAGAAAGCCCATCATCATCCTATCAACGATTCCGATCGCGTTTGTTGGGGTAGTTGCAGGTCTACTTATTGGTAATAGCTTCTTTGGTTTCATGACGTTCTTAGGCGTGATATCGCTGGCGGGTATCGTGATTAACAACGCCATCGTTTTACTAGAACAAGTGGACATTGAGATTGCCTCTGGCAAGCGTGCTATTGATGCACTGATCGCAGCGGGTAAGAGGCGAATGAAACCTATTCTTCTCACCACTTTGACGACCGTACTGGGCATGATACCGCTACTGATTACAGGTGGAGCGATGTGGCAGACGATGGCGATTGCCATTGTCGCGGGTCTGATTTTCTCTACTGTGCTGACGCTGATATTTGTACCTGTACTGTATAGCGTCTTATATCGAGTAGAGGTTTAATCCTACTTTTAGTTGGAGAAAGGACTAAGGGGAAGTGGAAATGTCAAAACTGACAAGGTGCGGTGACACTTAATGGAATGCTTTGAATGGACATTTCATACCTGATTTATACCCATTCATTCTCTGAACGCTTACCCAAAAATAAGGTTAGGCTAGAGTAGCCCAAAGTAGGAAGCCAAATTATTGGTTTCCTAAATTGATGGATTAAAAAGGACACCATTACCAATGAAAAACAACTACGTCATCGCCGTTGTCGCCCTTACCGCAGCCCCTGCTTTTGCTCAGCTCTCTAGTCAATCAGGTTTTAGTGGCGAGATTGGATTCAATGTAGGCGTAAGTGGAGAAACGTCGAACCTGAATACTGACAATGACCCGTCATTAGTAAGCACTGATCAAGCGGCGAGCAGTAGCAATAAGACGACTGTTTTCCCGTTAGGTAATGTAGCTTATACCTTTGGTCAGAATCTTGATAAGCAGGTGTATTTCGGTACCGCACGTGAGGATGTTGCCGTGGGGCAAGTAGTCATTGAACTTGCTTACAAGCAAGAGCTGCAATCAGGCACGGTTGTTCAGGCTTCGTTCCTTCCTACCTTAATACCAGAGGAAAAATGGTCAAATCCCTATCAGCTTGGTAGCGATAGAACCACAACCGATGAAACAGGTTACGCGTATCGTTTTCAGCTCAGGAATATAGCCGGTTCTCAGTTTTCGATAGATAGTGCCTATGCCATTAAAACTCTGGATAATGATACGACAGACAGTGAACTGCAACGCGATTCAAACGTGATATATCTAAAACCAAGCTATCGAATGTTTTTAAGCAGAACGGCTTTCATAGTGCCATCGGTGACTTATATTAAGAATGATGCTAATGGAGAAGCGGCCTCTTACGACCAGTGGGGTACAGAATTGACTTACTTTCAGAAGTTTAATAAGCACTCTCTCGCTTTGACGCTTGGGTATGAAAATCGAACCCATAAAACCAGCAGTCAGCTATTTGATGGGGTGAATCGTTCCGACAATACAATGAACGTATTCCTTGCATATAAGTACCAGCAATTTTTGAATCTGAAGGACTGGTCGTTTATCTCTCTTGCCGGTTATAGCCAAAGTAATTCCAACATCACGTTTTATGATAAGTCGTCATATATCGTATCTGTTGGTATGAACTATGCTTTTTGATGAGTTTAAAGGTGATATAAATGAAATTTTTAATGCTATTTATCTCTATTTCTTGGTCGGTGATGACTTTCGCTAACACCGGAATGATTGAAGGTAAGTGGTTGGCGGAAAACAAATCCACAGAAATTATGCTTAACCAAGTAGAGCCGGGAGTGTGGCTGGGCGTTGTGACTCACTCTCCTATGAAGCCAGAAATGAAAGGGCAGCAGATTCTATCTTCAATCGTAAAACAGCCTGACGGCTATAAAGGTAAGCTGTACGCACTTAAAAAAGCTAAGTATTACGATGCTGATATTAAGGTCATGGAAGATACTTTAGAGGTTGAAGTTAAGGCAGGTTTTTTCAAAAAAACCATGATTTGGACGCGCATCGAGTAACTGGGTTGTACTGATACGTGCTTGATTTAGAGGGGAATGGGGGAAAATGACCCATTGACCCCCATTTTGTGCCCGTTGGTGCCCTAGTTTGTCGCGTTAAAGTAAAGAGAGCGGTAGTTTGATATTAAAATAATATCAATAGGATACGCTCCTCATGAAACGGACTTTGATTACGCTTTTTGCCCTGAGTCTTGCGAATAACGCTCATGGCGGAAAGACCGCAGACTGCCAACTTGAACGATTCCATTTGTTAGACGATGACACAACATTAGGTGAGGTTAGGCGCTATTGCAATGAAACCGGCTCGACGCCATCCATAGCAGCGCCAAATAAATCCCAATCAGGGGCGATCAGTCAGCGTTTGAATCAGGAAAGAGAGGCCGAAAGTGGAGCCTTTGTTCTTACGCCTCATAGAATGAACTACATATTGCCAGTTTATACAACGTCGAGTTTGACCCCGCTTGAAAACCAAAGTTCGAGCGAAGTTTATCAGGGTCTCAAAACCGTCGAAACGCAATTTCAAATAAGCTTGAAATTTCCTCTAACGTTTGACTCACTCTTCGTACCAGGGGATAAAATTTATGGAGCATTTACGCTTGAGGCTTGGTGGCAGGTGTATGCTAAAGATATTTCCAGTCCTTTTCGAGAAACTAACTATCGGCCAGAGGTGTTCTACGCGATGCCACTTGACTGGCATCCCTTAGGCGGCAATACCGGAATGATGGTAGGTATTGAGCATCAATCCAATGGTCGTGCCGGCGTTCAGTCGCGTTCGTGGAATCGTATCTATCTGAATCTCGCTTATGAACGTGACCGAGTCGTGGCCTATATTCGCCCATGGTATCGACTACCGGAAGATCCGAAAGCGGATATCAATGATGCTCGCGGTGATGATAACCCAGATATTGAAGATTACTTTGGTCATGGTGAAATTGGATTGGGTTACGATCTCGACAAGTACAAAGTGTCGATTTTCGGGCGAGGAAATGTCAAGACAGGCAAAGGTGCGATGACGCTCAATGTGACTACCCCGCTTTATGGCAAGTTGCGTGGCTATATCAAAGTATTTCATGGTTATGGGGATAGTTTAATCGATTATAACCATAGTCAGACACGTCTTGGCATTGGGGTAACCCTCAATGACTTGTTCTAATGCGGACAGTTCATACCGGTTTAGTACCCATTCATTCTCTACAAACTCACTCAATAGTTTGACTGCGTTAGAGTAGCAAGCTCTTTGAATATCAAACATTGGAAGTAGGATGCGTACACTCATTATTATGGGCTTGATTGCGACACTCACGGCGTGCAGCGCTGTTTCTGAACGCTCTAAGCACAATGATTTCACTTATCAAGTTAATACAAACACAGACTCTTGGCGATATGTGTGGTTGCCGGCAGAGTATTCTGATCAAACATTACTCAAAGAGAAGTTCTCCACGTATTCCAATTTTTATATCGAGCCAACACGATTGGAGGTTCAAGACTCTGAGTTTTCCGAACAGGAGTTGAGAGATTTTGCCAACTACCTTGAGTTTGAAGCTCAAACGACGCTGGCCAACTATAAAACGCCGGCGTCTTCTCCTAAAGAAAATGGCCTGACCGTCCAGTTCGCGCTCAGCAACGTTGCTACGCCGAATTCGATACTTGCAACTACGAGTTCAGTGCTTCCAGTAGGGCTCGCTATCTCTTATGCGTCTTTGCTGACGACAGGGGAGCACACTAATGTGACGACGGCGAGGATCGAAGTCTTAATCTCTGATAGTCAAACTAAAGAGCCACTCTTCTCTGCGATTGACATCACTGCGGGTGAAAAAAGCCTAGATAATATCTTGGAGCCAGAAGAGGAAATTAAAAGCATACTTAGAGGATGGGTAAATAAACTGGAACAAACGTTGAACCAGATACCCGAAAACACCAAATAAGGATCACTTATCATGTATTTTGACTTTAAATCTATACTCCCTAAGGTGATAGATAACAACTATCAAGGGGCAAAGCTGAGCCAATATTTCTTCTATTGCCTTACTGCTATGACGTTATGGCGTAGCCAGCACCATTTATTGGCCGCTGATGGCGGCGCACAAAGTATTGCAACCATTCCATTAGACTCATTTAGTTCGGGTGCCGCGTCAACCATCGTTGGTATATTTGCTTTGTGGGGGCTTTCACAGCTGTTACTTGCCTTTATATATCTGTTGGTGGCTGTTCGATATAAAAGCCTTGTTCCAATGATGTTTATTATCGCCATCGCAGAGTATGCTGGAAGGTTTGTGGTTGGTAGCTGGAAACCCGTTGTCACACTTGGTGATGCACCCGGAGGGCTTATCAATCTACCGTTAGTACTAGTTTGTCTGGTTGCGCTTTTGGGTTCCATTTATCGACGTGATAGCCGTTAATATAAGGGGAAGTTTGCGTAAGTGTTTAGCTTGTTTACGATTCAAACAAACATTAGCGCTTCTCTAGGCTTGTATCTCTGTATGCCATAGGTGTAACTTTCAGCTCTGTCTTGAATGCTCTACAAAAATTAGCAGTACTACTATATCCGGTGTTAAGTGCGATCTGTTCAATGCTTAACTCCGTTGACTTTAGGTAGCGACAGGCTTGGTTAATTCGAAACGTTTTCACTATCTCTTTGTAGGTAGTGTGTTCGGCTGAGAGGCGTCTTCTTAGGGTCGCGGTACTCACAAAAAATTGCTTGGCGACTTGCTCAATACTGGGTTGATTCATTCCCGAAGTAGAAAGAATGCGATAAATATCACCCGTTGTTTTGTGCTGGTTTTGGATGGCGGATAGCTGTTCGTCACACTGTTTTTTGGCCACAGCGAATAGCTCTGGATTACTAGTTGCGAGCGTCCAGTCAATGGCGTTCTCAGAAAAGTAAAGTCTGTTGTACGGTTGGTTGAACAATACGTCACAGTTAAACATATCTTGATACAGTGCGATGTTTTCTGGTTCTGGAAAAGTGAAGCACACCTGACGACACAGGTTATTCGTCCGATAACCTCCTTGTCCGATTTGATACATACAGATAAAAATTTCTTCCGCGTGGTAGCGGTTAGCGATGTCACTATAACGAGCATCGTTGAAAAATTCGAAATAACTCATGTCCCCTAAATGGAGCTTGCCTTGATAAGGGCCGTCTAAAGGCCAGTACTGAACCAAAGAGTAAAACGCCTGTTTTAAGTCTTGGGCAAACAGCATCAGGTAGGTCAGGGCACTAGAATCAAACATGGTGTATTGGGAGCCACAGATGAGGCCTAGATGTTCTAACCTAGATTGAGATACTCCATCCTCGATAATCTGACAGAACTTTGAAAAAGGCAGCATAAAGCCACCTTTCTTTAACTGAACTTCGCTTAGTTGATGGTGAGTCAGGATAGAAGCTACATCAATCTCATTTTGCTCTAACACCTCGATCAGGTGTTTAACTAAAGTACTTCGTACTAGGTTAGAGCTTGGATGCATTCGTTGGTTACTGAAGGAAGATATCAATGAAGTACCATTTGATTGGAAATGAATGCTAATTACTTTGTGCATAGTTTATACAATCGGCATTATTAAGTAAATGTTTGCTTAGTATTACAAGAAATGATGACTCTAAATGAATGCATTAATTTGTGAAGCCTTTGCTATCATTTCACTATTAATCGTCTTTAGATTCTGAGGAAACAATGAACAGTAGAGTGTGGGAATGCATAACGTGTGGTTTTATCTATGATGAAAGCAAGGGGCTACCCAGCGATGGTATTCCCGCTGGCACAGCTTGGGAGGAGATTTCCGATGATTGGCTCTGCCCTGATTGTGGATTAGGGAAAGCGGCGTTTACCATGAAGGAGAAGCAAGCTCCAAATGCACAACCATTGCCTAGCGTGGACCACACTTTAACGCCTGTGATTGTTATTGGCTCTGGTCACGCGGGTTATCAGTTTGCTCGAGACTTTCGTACAAAAGACGTGACGACTCCTTTAATACTTCTGACGGGTGATGATGGTCGTTACTATCAGAAACCAAAACTCTCTGTCGGCATAGCTCAAAACCTTAGTGCCGACCAGTTAGTGACAGCAAGTGCAGAGAGCATGGCTCATGAACTCAGTATCGATGTGCAGATTTTCTGTCCAGTAACAGACATTGATCCGGTTGCCCAAACCGTGACGGCAGATGGCAAGCTGCTTAGTTATCAATCATTGGTATTGGCGACGGGTAGTGAAAGCATATCAGCATCGCTCACCGGAGACGCTGTTAATCGAGTGGTAAACATCAATAATCTTACAGATTATGCCAAGCTTCGCGTATCGCTAAATAGAGGGCAGCGAGTACTGATTATGGGTGGGGGTTTAATCGGCTGTGAGTTGGCAAATACACTCAGCCTTTCTGGCGCACAAGTAACAATGGTTGAACCGCAATCACGTCTAATGGCTTCTCTACTGCCAAAGGAAGCATCACTGGCTCTGCAGCAAGCGTTCGAGCAAGCGGGCATTCAACCTAAGTTTGGCTGCGTAGCTCAACGAGTTGAGCACCACACCAATGGTGTAAAAGTGACTCTCAGTGATAACTCCACGGTGGTGGTGGATGTGGTGGTATGTGCCATTGGTGTGACTCCCAATGTACAGCTCGCCAAGCACTGCGGCTTAACTGTAGACAAAGGCATTGTGGTAGACAGCAATCTAAGGACCTCTTCAGAACATGTGTATGCCTTGGGCGATTGTGCACAATTTAGCGGTAGGGTCTTTAACTATCTCGCGCCATTAGTAAAAGCTAGTCAGGTACTAGCTAATAACCTTGCAGGGTGTGAGCCGCAATCTTTTGAACTGCAGCCTTGGCCTATCAAAGTCAAAACCTCATTGTGTCCAGTCAAAATTATTCCAGCACTCTCAAGTTCAGAAGCTACTTGGCAGGTTCAAGCTGAGGGCATGAATGTTGTAGCTCGTTACCTAGACAGCTCAGGTAATGAGTTAGGTGCGGTATACACGGGGGCTGCGGTTGAAAATCCAACATTGTTCGATGGTTTTACCGTTCGTCCCGAATACCGTGTGACTAGTCTGGAACAAGTCCGAGAGATCATCGGTCAACCGATCGATTTCATGCTTGATCATAAGTTAGATTATTTGGACTCATTCAGCAAAGAGTTTGTTGAGCAGTCTCCGTTAGTTTGGGTAAGTACCACGGACGCCAATCATCATTGTGATGGCTCGCCAAAAGGAGGGGAGCCAGGTTTTGTGAAAGTGATGAACGAACGTACCTTGATAATTCCAGATAGCGTTGGTAATAAACTGGCTTATGGCTTTGGTAATATTTGTCAGACAGGCACCATCGGGTTAACTATCGTGATACCTAATACCAATGAATGCTTGCGTATCAATGGTAGGGCTGAAATAAGCTGTGACCCACAACTATTGGCGCAATTTGAAGGAACAGGTAAACCGCCTCAGTTATGTACCATAGTGTCGGTAGAGGAGTGTTTCTTCCACTGTGGTAAGGCGTTTATTCGTAGCGGATTGTGGAGGCCTGATTCTTGGCCTGAGACGGCAAATGATGCCTATACTCGTCAATTGGCCAATGACTTCAGCACATCAACACAAGATATTGATGCGTTGTTGACTGAGGACTATCGAGACAATATTTAGGCGAAGGATAAGCTTTAGGTGCAAGAACCTTTATCTAAAAAGGATTAGGACTATGACCGTGGATGCGCTCGCCAGTGGATGGGTGGTTAAAGTAAATGTCGCTGGCATGTAGCATTAAGCGCTGTGAGCCGTTATTTAGCTGCTGGTTGTTATAAAGATCGCATCCTAGAATAGGGTGGCCGAACTCAAGGCTATGGATCCGCAATTGATGTGTGCGACCGGTGATGGGAGAGTATTGCACTAACGTTCTGAGTGGGTTGTCTAGGCGGCGAATGATCTGGTAGTCACTGAGGGCTTGTTTTCCTGTATGGTGGCAAATTTTGACGCGAGGAAATAGAGCTTTATCTTTAGCTATCGGAGCGGATATTTGGCCGCTGTCTGCTTCAACCCATCCCGCTAGCATCGCGAGGTAGCGCTTTTGTACAGTTTGAGCTTGAAACTGTTGGTTGAGAGATTTAGATGCTGCGCTATTGAGCCCGACCACCATGACACCTGAAGTTCCAAAATCGAGCCGATGTGGTAACTTTGCCTCTGTAAAAGCAGGGGTTTCATTTTGAGTTTGGGTTGCGCTTTGACCATTTACTAGTCGATAGTGCACCGAATCCCAATTAAGTGGATTTTTACCGGATAAACTTAACAACCCGCTCGGTTTATTGATGAGTAAAACATCATCATCTTGATAGAGGATTTCTACATTAGTCTGACATTTTGGTGCCACAAAGTTATCGATGATTTCATTAGCAGGGTCAGATTTAGACATACAGTAGGAGTCCTGATGCAATAACAGAGAAGGCACACGAGCCACAGAACCGTGGAGCTTACCACTAGTTTACGAGCAAGACGACTGTAGGCTGACATCAATTTGCTTAAGGTGAATCAACAAGGGCGCAGTGTTAAAAAGCAGTGAGGCTGAATGCCCCACTGTGTTAGTTTCTATTCCTTGTTTTCCTTACTTGCCCATACATAAAGTAGTTCAAGTGCGATGGTTGCTCCTGCTAGTGCAGTAAGATCGCTTTGGTCGTAAGGAGGTGACACTTCTACCACATCCATACCCACGACGTTGATACCTGCTAGGCCGCGGATAATTTTCAGAACTTTGTCCGAGTTCAAGCCGCCACAAACCGGAGTCCCCGTGCCTGGAGCAAACGCGGGATCTAAACAGTCAATATCAAAGGTGATATACACGGGCTTATCACCAATGATGCTGCGGATCTGAGCCACAATTTCTTCTGCGCTTTGATCGTTCGCTTGCATGGCGTTGATTACGTTAAAGCCGTGGTCGTCGTAGTTGTATTCAGTACGAATGCCAATTTGCACGGAGTGCTTAGCAGAAATAAGACCTTCTTTTGGTGCATGGTAAAACATAGTACCGTGGT
Source organism: Vibrio sp. CB1-5 (assembly GCF_059412285.1). Classification (NCBI taxonomy): domain Bacteria; kingdom Pseudomonadati; phylum Pseudomonadota; class Gammaproteobacteria; order Vibrionales; family Vibrionaceae; genus Vibrio; species Vibrio sp. CB1-5. The sequence continues at coordinate 196,769 of NZ_JBJHPB010000005.1, forward strand.
CGTAGTTACTGCCGTTTGCGTACGTGTCTGTGTGAGCATCGAAGTGAATCAATGCCATCTCACCATGATGTTTAGCGTAAGCGCGCAAAATAGGCAGAGTGATGAAGTGATCACCACCGAGCGCGAGCATGGTTTTACCGTTTTTTAGAATCTCGCTAGTCGCTGCTTCCAAACGGTACGTGAAGTCTTCAGCATCACCGGCATCAAACACTAGGTCACCAGAGTCGATTACTTTGGTTTTGTCGAATACGTTGAAATCCCATGGGAATTTCTTACCTTCCCAAGCTAGGTTAACCGAAGCGCGGCGAATCGCGTCTGGCCCCATGCGAGCGCCAGGGCGACCGGAAGTCGCTATGTCTAGAGGTACACCAAAAACCACCACGTCTGCATCCGCAGATACTGGGTTTTTCACGTAAGGTCGACGCAAAAAGGTCATTGCGTTCGAATACAGTGAATAATCAGTTTTAGTAAACAAATCATTCATTTAAAAATCCTCTAAATAGGTGTAGCCAGTTAAGCCGTACTCTAGTTCTTCTAAAATAAGCGCTTGTTCGTCAATGTCGATGTGACGCTCTACAAGCTCTTTGTAGTTTTGTTTAATCGCGTCTACGTCAATATGAACGTAGCGCATCATATCTTCGACAGTGTCACCCACGTCGATGGCGGTAAACTCAAACTCGCCTTCATCAGTAACGTTAACCACGGCACTGTGTGTGTCGCCGAACAGGTTGTGCATGTCACCAAGGATCTCTTGATACGCGCCAACAAGGAAAAAGCCCATTAGGTAGGGTTCATCTTTGTTCCATGCGGGTACTGGCAAGGTAGATTCAATGCCTTGACCATCAACATATTGCTTAACGGTACCATCAGAGTCGCAGGTAATATCCAGCATGATCGCGCGCGTTTGCTCTTCACCACCGAGACCCGATAGTGGCAATACTGGGAATACCTGTTCAATACCCCAAGCGTCTGGCATCGACTGGAATAGAGAGAAGTTCACAAAGAACTTGTCCGCTAATCGCTCGTTAAGCTCATCAAGAATCGGTCTGTGGAAGCGATTCTTGTTGTCCATTTGACGATGCAATTCACCATAAATACTTAGGCTGAGCTGTTCCACCCAAGCACGCTGATGCAAATCAACCACACCAGATGCAAACAAGGTATGCGCTTCTGCTAGATCGCTCTGTGTATCGTTGTAAATCTCGATGACAGCGCGAGCATCGGTACCACCTTTTAGGCTCTGCCAGTTTTGCCACATATTCTGAAGCAGAGGGTGAGCCTCTTCTGCTGGAGCGTCAACAGACTGAACATTATAGCTTTCTGTGCCAATCACATTGGTGATCAGTACCGCGTGGTGCGCCGTTAGCGAGCGACCAGACTCAGAAATAATAACGGGTGCGGTTTCTTCATAGAGTGCACAGACGTCGCCAACTGTACTCACGATGTTACGTGCATACTCCGCAAGTCCATAGTTCATAGAACTGCTCGACTGACTGCGTGTACCGTCATAATCGACCGCTAGACCACCGCCTACATCGAAATAGGAGATAGGCACAGACATCTTGCGAAGTTCACAGTAGAAGCGTGCTGCCTCGTTTACCCCATTTCGCACATCGCGAATGTTGGCCATTTGCGAGCCCAAATGGAAATGCACAAGTTGTAGCATGTCCAATTGATTTTGCGCTTTAAGGCGGTCAACAACTTGCAGTACTTGAGAGGCAGACAAACCGAATTTAGATTTGTCACCACCACTTGATTGCCATTTGCCCGCACCTTGAGAGGCGAGACGAATGCGTAGACCCACGCGCGGTTTTACGTTAAGCGCAGCTGCTTCTTTTAGTACGATATCAAGTTCAGAGAGCTTCTCGAGTACGATGAAAACCTTATGACCCAACTTTTCGCCAATCAGCGCAAGACGAACATATTCACGGTCTTTGTAGCCGTTGCAAACAATCACAGAGCTGGCGCGTTGTGCCATTGCAAGGACGGCCATCAACTCTGGTTTACTACCCGCTTCTAGACCAAGCTGTTTGGTTTCCGCTTCCGCTTGGCTCTCCAGGATTTGCTCAACCACATCTTTTTGTTGGTTTACTTTAATTGGGTAGACCAACAAGTATTGGTTCTGGTAGCCGTAATCTTGAATAGCTTGGTTGAAAGCATCACAGATACCATGAACGCGTTGATGAATGATTTGTGGAAAGCGTACCAATGCCGGTAGCGTCAGCCCTTTATCTTCCAGAGCTTTAGCAATTTTGGTGAGTGGTACTTGGTGCTGGCCATTTTTATGAGGAGAAACAATGACATCCCCTTCGTCATTGATTCCGAAGAAATTCTGGCTCCAGTATTGGACGTTGTAGTCCGCGCGCACGCGGTCAAGTTTTGAAGTCGTTGTCACAGCATGTCTCACTTATCATGTGTTCAGGCTGTCGCTCATCTCTATACTTGATTAGGGTATATGGTTCGAATTGTTGCTCGATTTGATGATTGAGAAGAAGCATTTACCTGAAAAATCAAACCCCGTGATGATCTTCCATGATGCTCACGAACAGGATCTTGAGCACTCTTTGTTGTGGAGCGCGTACTCAAGATTCGTGCGCATTAACGGATAAATCACGCTTTATGTCTAACAAAAGATATTTGTCATTACGATTGCGGTTGGTTGTAGCCGAGTTTTTTCAGCTTTCGATAGATGGTGTTGCGACTGATACCGAGTATTCGTGACGTTTGGCTGACGTTACCTTTGGTTTTATTAAAGGTCGCGATCAGTGTTTGATCCAGTGTCGAGCGCAAGTTTTGTTTGTTGGTGTCATCCGTTGTTTGTAACGCAAACCATTTTTGATGCAGGCTAGTGGGGATAGAAGTGGGTGTGATTATCTCTTCATCACAGAGTGCTGCAAGCAGACGACACGCGGAGACGATTTCTCGAATGTTCCCAGGCCATTGATAGTGGGTCATGGCATCCAGAAGGGAAGGAGAGAGAGTTTGTTTTGGCGCTTCACGGTGAAATAGTTGGCAGATAAGTGCTTCTAGATCGTCACGTTCTCTTGCTGGTGGCAAGGTAATGGTTAAGCCTTCAAGTCGATACCAGAGATCTTCACGAAACTCGCCGCTGGCGACTTGTTGCTGTAAGTTAGCATGCGTAGCGGCAATCACGTAAACATCAACAGGGTAGGTTTTCGGAGATCCAACGGGAGAGACCACTTTATCTTGCAGAACATGTAACAGACGAGATTGCGCAGACAATGGCAGATCGCCAATTTCATCTAGGAACAGTATGCCGCCATTGGCTTGGCGGAACTTGCCGTCAAAGCCTTTATTATTGGCCCCGGTAAAGGCACCGGGCGCGTAACCAAACAGTTCGGATTCAATTAAGTCCTTGGGTAGGGCACCGCAGTTGATAGAGACAAGGGGCTTGTCTGCCAAGTCACTTCGCCGATGCAGTGCTTTAACGAGTTCATTTTTTCCGCAGCCAGTCTCACCGCCAATGATTAAGCTAATTCGCTTGTCCATGACTTTCGTCGCTTGTGTCCATAACTGCTCAATATTGCTGTCTCCGAAGTGAAGTGGACACGGACGCGGTTTATTCAGAGAGCTTACGGTGCTGTTTAATGGGATCTGTGCTTTGCCGCGCACCGCTTCAACCTGATAGTAAAACTGAGCAGTTTTGCTAATTTGGTTCATGGTCAGCGATCCGATGACACTATCGATGGCATCTCCCGGTTGGATTTGATTGGCAAGAACACTTGATGCGATGGCGTTTTGCGCCAGTACTTGGCCATTTTTATCAGTGACGACAATACCTTGCCAGCCGCTGTCTAGTACAGATCGGTCATGACCGATACGAATACGCAGAGCGGCGTCAGGAATGTGATTGAGTAGCTCACTCTCGACTTTCTGCACCATAGATTGAATGAGTACTTGAGTCGCATCGTTATGAGTTTGATACTCGCTAGTGACATCAAGCACGGCAAGCAAACTGCCATCGGGAGCAAAAATGGGGCTGGCGGTACAACTGATAAATTGGTGGTAACGAATGAAATGTTCGCCGCCGATGACTGAAATAGGGCGTTTTTCGATTAATGCAGTACCAATGGCATTGGTACCTTTGAGCTTTTCATCCCAAACCACCCCTTGGTCGAGTGCAATTTCGGTGAGTTTTTCGCGAAAGCGTTTTTGTCCCCATGTTTTGATAATGGCGCCTTGAGTATCGGCGAGGATCAGACGGCTGTCGGTGCGGGAGAATATTTGACAAAACAAGGGGTAGGCATGCTGCTCAACCACTTGGAGAAGTGACTCGTGTTGCTCTGTACGTGACTTGATCTCTTTGCCATCGATACGTCGGTCATCAGGTTGTTTTCGACTGCTTAAACCTGCTTGCACGCTGCGTCGCCAAGAGTCTTTTAACCAGGTTTTGTTGTTTTGTCTCTGTGTAACTAACATAACGTTCCCGAATGTGAGTGTTCCCGTTTCCTTGCCGATAAGACCGACTGTCCTTTCTACTGTGCAGTGACCAGAAACTACTGTGCCAACTTGTAACAAGGCGGTGTCACACACTGTGACATCTTGTGACACTGTGGGTTTGACGGTCTAAATCAGTGTCACCCAAAGACAGTACAATAAAAATATATTAATCATAAATTTACATAATTATAACATTTAAGGTGTTTGGCTTGGCGTAAATGTTGCCTTTATCACTGTACGTTTTTGCAACAGCTCGTTTTTCTTGTTGCGAAAGTGCTGCCAACAGTCTGAAAAATAGAAAAAAGGAATAAACATGATTTACGCTCAACCAGGAACAGAAAACGCCGTCGTCAGTTACAAAAGCCGTTACGAAAACTACATCGGAGGTGAGTGGGTAGCGCCGGTAAATGGTCAGTATTTTGATAACGTGTCACCAGTGAATGGCAAACCGTTTTGTGAGGTTCCTCGTTCAAATGAAGCTGACATTAATCTAGCGTTGGATGCGGCACACGCTGCTAGAGAGGCTTGGGGGAAAACCAGTGTTGAACAGCGCGCTAATATTTTGCTTAAGATCGCCGATGCGATTGAGCAAAATCTTGAAGAGCTCGCTGTTGCGGAGACATGGGAGAATGGCAAACCCGTTCGTGAAACGTTAGCTGCGGATCTTCCTTTAGCTGTGGATCACTTCCGCTATTTTGCGGGTTGTATCCGAGCACAAGAGGGCACAGCGGCCGATATTGATGCGACAACGGCGAGCTATCACTTCCCTGAACCTGTTGGTGTTGTTGGGCAAATCATCCCTTGGAACTTCCCTATGCTCATGGCCGCATGGAAATTAGCACCAGCACTTGCAGCGGGTTGCTGTGTGGTTCTTAAACCAGCAGAGCAAACGCCAGCGTCTATTTTGATGCTGATGGAGAAAATTGGTCACTTGCTACCACCAGGTGTGGTGAACATTGTTAACGGTTACGGCGCAGAAGCAGGTCAGGCCTTGGCGACGAGTGATCGTATCAACAAATTAGCCTTCACTGGTTCTACTGAAATTGGTCACCATATCTTGAAATGTGCGGCAGAGAGTTTGATTCCATCGACAGTCGAGTTGGGTGGTAAATCTCCAAATGTGTATTTTGAAGACATTTTCGATCATGACGACGATTACTTGGATAAGTGTATTGAAGGCACCTTGCTTGCGTTCTTTAACCAAGGTGAGGTGTGTACCTGTCCATCGCGCGTGTTAGTGCAAGAGTCTATTTACGATAAGTTCATTGCTAAGCTTGAAGAACGTTCTCGCGGCATCAAACAAGGCAACCCACTCGATGTCACCACGCAAGTTGGTGCTCAAGCTTCACAAGAACAGTTTGATAAGATTATGAGCTACCTTGAGATTGGTCGCCAAGAGGGCGCGAAAGTGATCATTGGTGGAGACATGAGTAAGCAAGAGGGCGATTTAGAGCAAGGTTATTACATTCAGCCAACCATGCTTGCCGGTAACAACAAAATGCGTGTGTTCCAAGAAGAGATTTTTGGGCCAGTCATTGCGATTACAACATTCAAAGATGAGGCGGAAGCGTTGGCGATTGCCAATGATACAGACTACGGCTTGGGCGCTGGAGTTTGGACGCGAAATGGCAACTTGGCGTATCGTATGGGTAGAGAAATTCAGGCAGGCCGAGTGTGGGTGAACTGCTATCACGCCTATCCAGCACATGCTGCGTTTGGTGGCTATAAGAAATCAGGCATCGGTCGTGAAACGCATAAGTTGGCTCTGGGTCATTACCAAAACACCAAAAACTTGTTGGTTAGTTACTCAACGAGTCCGTTAGGTTTTTTCTAAAAGCGGTTGCCTAGCAATTCTTCGTCTAACAGTAAGTGTTGGTTCGGAAAAGAAAAAGGCCTCGATTTCTCGAGGCCTTTTAGCATTCTTACGAAGCTGCGTTATTAAGCTGGGATAACGTTAACAGCTTGTGGGCCTTTTTGGCCTTGCTCAACACCAAAAGAAACCGCTTGGCCTTCTTTTAGAGTTTTGAAACCGTCACCAGAGATAGCGCGGAAGTGAACGAATACGTCTGGACCGTTCTCTTGTGCGATGAAGCCGTAGCCTTTCTCTTCGTTAAACCATTTTACAGTGCCAGTATTTGTGCTAGACATATTATGTCCCTTACTTTTCAGATTAAAATTTTTGCCTTTCGGCGGTCTCGCTTTGTGGTTCTGTTTATTTAATCAAGCTGTAAATGGATAAAACGAATGACAAATACCCAAAGGGGGAAACATCTGACAAAACTTATCGTACTCTTTTTACTCTTACTTTAAATAACTCTCTGAACACCAGAGCAGGAGCAGTGTACCACCACCTATCGAGGGTTTAAATGAATTTCTTGTTAAATCGTAAAAAAAGTGCAAACGATTTTGTTGCTTGCACTTGTGTTTTGAGGCTAACCTCGCAGTTGAAGACTGTTAACGTTGGAATGTGACGCTTTCTTCAGTGTCTAGGTGAATTGAGGTTTCTGCCGGTTTAGTGTGGGCAATGACTTCACCTTTGCGGATAGAGTAGCCAACTGGAACTTGACGGCGAACGGCATCGAAGCCATTTGCTGCAGGTAGCAACAGCAGGCTGCCAGGCTTACCAGTTTCAATTCCATAGTTGTGATGAATGTTTAGTGCCTTAGCCGAGTTGTGGCTGATCATATCCAATGATTGGTTGATTTGGTCGTATCCCATCACTTGGCAAACATGCAGTCCCATATGCAGAACTTGCAGCATATTCGCTGTGCCTAGCGGGTACCAAGGGTCAAACACATCGTCGTGGCCGAAACAGACATTGATGTTAGCTGCTAGCATTTCTTTGACGCGCGTTACGCCGCGACGCTTTGGATAGTCGTCGAAGCGGCCTTGCAGGTGAATGTTCACTAATGGGTTCGCTACAAAGCTAATGCCCGACATTTTCAGCAATCTAAACAGTCGTGACGCGTAGGCGCCATTGTACGAGCCCATTGCCGTTGTGTGGCTCGCCGTTACGCGATCGCCCATGTCGAACTTGTGTGCCAAGGCTGCAAGTGTTTCTACAAAGCGCGATTGCTCGTCATCGATCTCGTCACAGTGAACATCAATCAAGCAGTCGTACTTACGCGCCAATTCAAACACGTAGTGTAGAGATTCCACACCGTACTCACGAGTGAACTCGAAGTGTGGGATAGCGCCAATGACGTCCGCACCCAGTTTTACGGCTTCTTCAAGTAGCTCTTTGCCATTTGGGTAAGACAAAATGCCCTCTTGCGGGAATGCCACGATTTGGATGTCTACCCATTGCTTCATCTCTTCGCGCACTTCAACCATAGCTTTGAGCGCAGTAAGCGTTGGGTCAGATACATCGACGTGGGTACGCACGTGTTGAACGCCGTGAGCAATTTGCCATTTCAATGTTTGTTTAGCACGGGTTTTTACATCTTCAATAGAAAGCATAGCCTTGCGCTCAGCCCAGCGCTCGATACCTTCAAACAGCGTACCAGAAATGTTCCAGCTCGGTTCGCCCGCAGTTTGCGTGGTGTCGAGGTGGATGTGCGGCTCACAAAATGGCGCAGTTGCCATTTGGCCCGTTGCGTCAATCACACGTTCAGCAGCGAACGATGTGGTTCCTGCTGTTTCAATCGCTTTGAACACACCTTCTTCGATAAGAATGTCGAACTGGCCTTGTTGACCATTGATGGTTGCGTTCTGAATAAGCAAAGATGACATGGCATCAAATTCCTAGTAATTAAGCGTCAGCGTTTTCTAGCTGAGCGGTTTTTGCATTAAGAAGACGGTTTAGTACAAGATAGCTTAGAGCGCCACCCAGTACGGCATTCAGTGGCACAACGCCTGGTAAGAAGTTACCAGCAGCGACGCCTAGTGCGACGGCAATGATACCTGCCCAGTTTACCGTTTGGAATTTTGCTGTTTCAAAATTTGCGTAACGCTTACGGTTGATCAAGAAGTCTGCGATGATCACGCCGCCAATCGGTGGAATAGCCAAAGATAGGAACGTAAGCCAACCAACAAAGTTGTTGTATAGCCAAAGTGCACACAAAGTACCTACAACACCGTTCGCCATCGACAAGTATTTACTTGGTAAACCGGTGACGTTTGAGAAACCAAGGCCAGAAGCGTAAAGCGCGTTGTCGTTGGTGGTCCAGATGTTCAGACCCAGTACGATGATAGCCGGAAGTAACAGGCCTTGAGCGATCATCACTTCAGAAATGTCTGATTGACCTGTTACCGATGCACCAGCAGCGCCAAAGATGAACATCAACGAGTTACCAATAAAGAACGCTACCATGGTAATGAATACCGCGCCCATTGGTTTTTTACCGAAGCGCACGAAGTCAGCGGTAAGCGTACCCGCACTGACAAACGAGCCCACTACCATTGCAAGAGCAACAGAGAAATCCAACGGTTCAGCGGGTTGGATTTTTTGTAGTTCGGCAACACCACCTGCACTATCTACCGCCGTTAGTACTGAGTAACCACCCAATAGTGCAATTGCAGGAACCGCGACTGCCGACAGCACCATCAAAGCAGAGATGCCAAAGTAAACTGTAGCCGTCATTAGAAGGCCACTTACCAAAATTAGAATGTTGGTATCAATCCCCGTCGCTTTTTGTACCGGGATCGCGAACATAGCTACGCCAACACCAAACCAACCGACTTGAGTGCCACCAAGGAGTACAGAAGGAAGCCAAGAGCCTTTAGAACCGAAAGAGAAACGAGCAAGAAGGTGAGTGGAGAGACCAGTAGAAGCGCCGATGTAACCGAGGAAAGAAGTGTAAATACCGAGGATGAGGTTACCGATGAGAACAGCGAGGAAGAAATCATTGAAAGCAAGTCCAGTACCGAGGGAGCCTCCGGTCCACATACTTGCGGAGAAGAAAGTCAAACCAAGCATTACCATGGTTAATGAAGCGACTCCCTTCCTGGCCGTTGCCGGAACTGGCCCTAAACTGTAGTTGTTATCCGCAGACATCTGATACCTCACAATTCATTAAATCTGTTTTTTCGTACGTTTACCTGTATTTCAGGCAAACGGCGCGTATTATGGTGATGTAAATCACAGAGTCAAGCGCTGAATTCTTCAAAAGTTGCGGTGTTTTTTAGGTGTGCTTTTATTAGTGCCTATGAATCATAAGGTTAATGAAAGCCAATCTAATAAATATATTGCTGATTTATTTTCTATCAAACCAGATAAACGTTTGCGTTCAGATATTGATGTGTGATTTTTCTTGGTTTGATTGAAAAACAGCAATATGACGTTAAAAGCATAGGTTTAGATGACGACTATAGTCTCTGGTATCGTTGCGCGCATCCGCACTCGTATTCCCGCTCGCATAGTTTTGCCAATTAAGTATATAATGCGCCCGCTTTTATCTGAGGTAAGACAATGATTTCAAAAAACCAACTAAAACTGCTGAGAGCCCTTGGGCAGAAAAAACAGCGTAAAGCACACGGCCTATTTTTGGTTGAAGGCGAAAAGAATGTGCTTGAGCTTGTCGCGACTTCATTGAACGTAAAGCAAGTCTTTGCCACGGCAGAGTTTTTAGCTAAGCATGCGAGTGAGCTTCGTGCTTATGAATGCATTGAAGCTACCTTAGATGAACTGACAAAAGCGAGCTCGCTTGTTAGTAACAATGCAGCGGTTGCAGTGGTTGAGATCCCTCAGACAGATGCACCAGAAGCAAAAGGGATGATGATCGCTCTAGATGGTGTTTCAGATCCTGGCAACTTGGGCACGATTATTCGTATTGCTGATTGGTACGGCATTAAACACATTGTCGCCAGTACCGATTGTGCGGACCCTTACAACCCTAAAACCATTCGTGCGACGATGGGCAGCTTTGGTCGTGTACAGGTAACGTTACTCGACTTACCTCGTTATCTTAACGAAGCAAAAATACCGGTATATGGAGCGTTCTTAGAAGGGGAGAGCGTTCATACGACAAACTTTTCTCAGCAAGGCATCTTATTGATGGGCAGTGAGTCGCACGGTGTGCGCGCCGAAGCTGAGCAATATGTTTCGGATAAAATCACTATTCCGGCGTTCGGCGGCGCAGAATCGTTAAATGTTGCTATGGCGACTGGTATCATCATGGATAACTATCGTCGTCAGCACAGTTGATCGAACACGGTTGATTGGTATACGAAGCTAATATAGATTCAAAAAAAGGCGTCACTCATTGATGAGCGATGCCTTTTTTATAGTCGGTATTTGGAGTCAGCAGTAGCGATTACTTCTCCAACATACCCAGCTTGTTAGGTACGCCGTTCCACTTTTCTGCTTCATCCATTGCTGGTTTGACCTCAGTTTGAACTGGCCACACTTCAGAAAGTTCTGCGTTGAGTTCGATAAACACATGTTGGTCATCGGTGAGCTCATCTTCTTGGAAAATGGCTTGAGCGTCACATTCTGGTACGCATAGGCCACAGTCAATGCATTCGATTGGGTTGATCACCATGAAATTTGGGCCTTCGTGAAAGGCGTCAGCAGGGCATACCGCGACACAGTCGGTATATTTACATTGAATACAGTTATCGGTAACGACAAATGCCATGATGGTGAACTCTTATTAGCCAAATTTGTGGAGGGGCGATAATACTGATCCGAGCGCAAAATTCAATATCTTGGCGCTACTTGATCTCTTTGTTACCCGTCTAAGTCGCAATTAAGTATGACAGACAAATCAAGTTAACGTAAAATGCGCGCCATTGTGAGCGAGCAAGCCTTAAGTTTAAACCATCCGTTTAAGCTATTCGTTTAAAGAACGGGTTTGTAAGCTAAGACACCAACGACGTGAGACCCTCCATGATACGTTTAACTGAAATCAAACTTCCTCTTGATCACGAGGAAGGCGAAATTTCTCAAGCCATCCTAATTAAACTCGGTATTTCTTCAGACCAAGTTACCTCATTCAATGTGTTTAAGCGTGGCTATGACGCGCGAAAGAAAACCCGCATCTTGCTCATCTACACCCTAGATGTTGAAGTGAAGAATGAAGCGGCTCTGCTAGAGAAGTTTGCTGATGACCCACACGTCAAAGTGACTCCAGATATGGAGTACAAGTTTGTAGCAAAAGCACCTGTCAACCAAACTGAGCGACCAGTCGTCATCGGTTTTGGTCCATGTGGCTTGTTTGCAGGACTGATTTTGGCACAAATGGGCTTTAAACCAATTATTGTTGAACGTGGCAAAGAGGTTCGCGAGCGTACTAAAGATACCTTTGGTTTCTGGCGTAAGCGTACACTTAATCCGGAATCTAACGTGCAGTTTGGTGAAGGCGGCGCAGGTACGTTCTCTGACGGTAAGCTCTACAGCCAAGTGAAAGATCCAAAACACTATGGCCGTAAAGTTATTGAAGAATTCGTGGCTGCGGGTGCACCTGAAGAGATCCTTTATGTGAGTAAGCCTCATATTGGTACCTTTAAATTGGTGACCATGATTGAAAAGATGCGCGCAACCATTCTAGAGCTTGGCGGTGAGATCCGCTTTAGTACGCGTGTTGATGACATTCACATGGAAAACGACCAAATTACGGGTCTTACTTTATCGAATGGTGAAGAGATCAATACTCGCTATGTAGTGCTAGCCGTCGGCCACAGTGCTCGTGATACGTTTGAAATGCTGCATGACCGCGGCGTGTACATGGAAGCGAAACCTTTCTCTGTTGGCTTCCGTGTTGAGCACAAACAGTCAGTGATTGATGAAGCGCGCTTTGGTCCAAATGCAGGTAACCCAATCTTGGGAGCGGCTGACTACAAATTGGTTCATCACTGTAAGAATGGTCGCACGGTATACAGCTTCTGTATGTGCCCAGGTGGCACTGTTGTTGCCGCGACGTCGGAAGAAGGTCGCGTGGTGACCAATGGTATGAGCCAGTATTCTCGTGCCGAGCGCAATGCCAACAGTGCGATTGTAGTGGGCATCTCTCCAGAGCAAGACTACCCAGGTGACCCACTAGCTGGTATTCGCTTCCAACGTGAACTAGAAAGCAACGCTTACATCCTTGGCGGTGAAAACTACGATGCGCCAGCACAGAAAATTGGTGACTTCCTAAAAGGTAACGACCCAAGTGCATTAGGTGATGTCGAGCCGTCATTCACTCCAGGTATCAAGCTGACTGACTTGTCGAAAGCGCTACCGGATTTCGCTGTTGAAGCCATTCGTGAAGCAATCCCTGCATTCGATAAGAAGATCAAAGGTTTCTCTGGTGCAGATGGCCTATTGACCGGTGTTGAAACTCGTACTTCTTCACCAATATGCATCAAGCGTGGTAAAGATTATCAAAGCGTTAACTTAAAAGGCTTCTACCCAGCGGGTGAAGGTGCGGGTTATGCAGGCGGTATTCTTTCTGCTGGTATTGACGGTATCAAAGTTGCAGAGGCGCTTGCCATTGCGATGGTTGAAGATCTTGTCGAGCAACCAGCTGAAGCGTAAGTCTCTTTAGACGGTAAAAAGTCCATCGGATTATGATGGGCTTTTTTGTATCTTTATGATCTTGAACTAGAAGTTTTTTAGTTAAAAAGCGTAGGTCAGCGTTGCCATTGGACCATAGAACTTAAACTTGGCATCGAGATCGGCAAATTCACGGCCGTAGTCAACATTAATTTCGTAATAGCTGTAAGTAGCGGCTAGACCAAAATCTTCGGTGAACTTGTATTCGATGCCAGCACCTAAGTCGAGAAGCAGACCTGAGATATCCTCGATGCTAAGGGCAAAAACTTGCGCGTGTCCTAATAAGTGCCAACTGTCAGTAATCCGATAGTCAGTGATTAAACCAATATTGGGCAGCGGTGCAGTGAGATCGGTGAACTCTTCGTCTTTGACAGGGATGAGGGTTGGGTCATCTTGGTCAATACGGTAACCAAGTTCGCCTCCAAAGCCGACATTGAAATTCATGATGTGAAGACCAATAGAGGCTTTCCAATCCCAATCTTCACCATCATAAAATTTATAGTTGTAGCCAAAGCGAAGTATATCGATATTGAGGGTTGAATCTATTCGCGCTCCTGCTTGCACTTCTTTGTCCGACTCAGGTATCTGGAAAGGTTTGGTAACTGCGACATTACTCGCTTTACGGTGTAGGCTGCGCCAATCCAAAAAAATACCATGACGTTCATTAAAGTCGTAGCCGACCAAAAGATAAGGTAGGGTCGAACGCTCTTTTAGGCTCAAATCAGACTCAAAATCTAAATCAAAACGAGTGTCTGTTTGCGGATTGGTAACACCGATAGAGGTATCTGCTTGGGAAAAAAACGCGCCACCGGCCATATGAAATTGACCAGCTAGAGTTGGGGAGGTTACCGCACATGCAAGGCCGCCTAGCGCGACCAGATGACGAAGATCCATTTCTATCACCTTACTATTGATTAACTGACATCATTTTTATGAATCGAACAAGTTCAATATATCAGAAGGTTATGGAAATGTTTAGGTTGTATCTTGGTTGTAATGGGAAGGGCTGCGTAATCGTAAACGCATAAATAAAAAGGCTCCAAACAAGTTGGAGCCTTAGCGCTAGAAATGGTTAGTTAAGTTTATTCCAAGCTGAATCCCAGTGACTGCCAGTACCTGGTTCAAATTGAGTGGCTACCGGAGACCACTGCTTGCAGTAACCAGAGTGTGGGAACGGCTTACATTGGTAAATAGCGCCGTCACTTGCCAGTACTTTGGTGCCTTCTGTGTAGCTTTCCACACCTGTTGGGAACACAAAGTCGTAGTCAGTTGGTGCAGTTTGGTCGACGAGCATGAAATCTTGCGTGGTTTGATCAAGCAGGTTGCCTTTTTCGTCACGAACACGGGTAACCAGCATGTGATGACCTGGCTCAGATTTAGAAAGAGCTAAGACAACATTTTTGCTATCACCATCGTTTAACGCAAGCTCACTGCCAGCAAGTGTTTCTTGGCCGTGGTTGTAGACACTCATTGAAACATCTACTCGGCCGACTGCCGTAATAGTTAGAGCAAGTTCCGTTGGTGTGGTGCCAATAACGTATTGCGTTTCAAGTCCTGTTACGTCAGCACCTGATGCAGGAGGCGGCGTTACGATGTCATAGCCAATTTCAACGCGATCCAATCCGCTATTATCAGCCACGTAGATAGTGTTAGCACCAAATACTGGAGCGATGTTGCCGCTGCTGTCTGCTTGACCGGCTTTGATATCCGTCGTGCTTGAGTTAATGGCGCTTGCTAATGCATGCGACCATTGGGTAGCAGCACCTTGTTCGTTTGAACTAATGGTAATGCTGGTGGATAGGTTTGGCAGTTCACCGTTAGCATCAAACACACGGGTATAAACCGAATCACCCACTTTCAGATCCATTGTTGGGTTGATTGTACCTGCTTGCGTCCAGCCTGGAATGCCTGGCGTGGTGCCTTCAAACTGCACATCAATCACGTTGTAAAACGCCGCTGCAGTATCACCCACATCCCAATAAGCTAAGATCACTTGGTAGCCTTCACGTTCAGGGACATTACACTGGTGAGTCGTTAGCTTTGGTGGTTTCTGGAAGGCACTTCTACAAATTAGTGTAATTTGCATCAAAATAACATTTTTTGGACGAATGTTCTGACATGTTGAGCTAATGTCGCATTTAATGTTGATTTTATCATTGGGTGAGAAATTCACTTACCCAAATTAAGTACGTTATTTAGGCAAGTGAATTTAGTGGTGTGATACTGTTAGATACTTGGCAGTAAGTTAGCTGGCATCAGCGCATTGTGGAGCGACAACTTTATGATCTCGTCAGCTTTAGCAATGTCTGGAGCAAAGTAGCGGTCTTTATCATAAAATGGCACCACTTCTCGTAGGATTTGTTTACCCTGCTCAACAAGGGGAGCCGAGGTCAGTGGTGCCCTAAAGTCGAGCCCTTGCGCGGCTGCGAGATACTCAACAGCAAGGATCCCTCGGGTATTCTCCGCCATGTCTTTCAGTCTTCTCGCAGCAAACGTCGCCATCGACACATGATCTTCTTGGTTAGCCGAGGTAGGCAAGCTATCTACAGAAGCAGGGTGTGCCAAGGTTTTGTTCTCACTCGCCAGTGCGGCAGAGGTAACTTGAGCAATCATAAAGCCTGAGTTTACTCCGCCGTTGTCGACCAAAAATGGCGGTAGTTTGCTTAGCGCACTGTCGATAAGTAGCGCCATTCGTCGCTCGGACAAGCTACCAATCTCTGCGATAGCCAGTGCTAAACCATCGGCCGCCATCGCGACTGGCTCAGCATGGAAATTACCACCAGAGATGATATCGCCATCGTCAGCAAAGACTAACGGGTTGTCTGATACCGAGTTAGCTTCCACTTGCAGGCTATCAGCGGCATTGCGGATTTGCTGTAAACATGCTCCCATGACTTGTGGTTGGCAGCGAAGCGAGTAGGGATCTTGAACCTTTTCGCAGCCTTGGTGGGAGTTGCCAATGTCACTGCTATTGCCAAGAAGGTGACGATAAGCGTGGGCAGCGTCCATTTGTGAGCGATGACCGCGTACGCGATGAATGCGCGGATCGAATGGTCGACGACTACCCAGCGCGGCCTCTACTGACATTGCGCCGCACAATGTGGCTGACGCAAACAAATCTTCAGCCAAGAACAGTCCTTCTAAAGCAAAGGCGGTAGAAGCTTGGGTGCCGTTGAGTAGCGCCAGTCCTTCTTTAGGGGCGAGGGTAATTGGCTCAAGTCCGGCAATTTGCAGTGCTTCGAGCCCGCTAATGATTTTGCCATTGTGACGCGCTTCACCTTCACCGAGTAATATCGTACTCATGTGGGCAAGTGGGGCGAGATCCCCAGATGCACCGACGGAGCCTTTTTGTGGGACACACGGATACACCTGTGAGTTAACCAATTCAATCAATGCATTAATGACTTTAAGGCGAATACCGGAGAAACCACGAGCTAGGCTGTTGATCTTCAGCACCATCATCAGTCTGACGGTTTCATCACTCATCAGCTTGCCAATACCCGCGGCGTGCGACAGCACGATACTCTTTTGCAGCACTTCAAGGTCGTCAGGCTCAATTCGAGTGTTGGCCAGCAAACCAAAGCCCGTATTGATGCCATAGACGGTGCGATCTTCGGCGATAACTTGCTCAACAATCTGTGTGCTGGCTTCAATGTCATCCAGTGCTAGAGGACTCAATGACAGATGCAGAGGCGAGCGACTAATTTGACGTAACTGAGCTAATGTAAGCTGCCCTGGGAGTAGTTCTAACTTCAACATATTCTGCTCCTTATCCATGGCTGCTGTCTTGATGGTTAGATTCATTACTTTCCATCATCGGCAGGTCAAGGCCTTGTTCGCGAGCGCATTGCTTGGCAATGTCATAGCCGGCATCGGCATGACGCATAACACCTGTCGCAGGATCGTTGTGAAGAACGCGGCCTATGCGGCGCGCGGCATCATCAGTACCATCACAACAAATCACCATACCGCTATGCTGGGAGAATCCCATACCTACACCGCCACCATGGTGTAGCGAGACCCAAGTCGCACCGCCAGAGGTGTTCAGTAGTGCATTGAGCAATGGCCAGTCGGATACCGCATCAGAACCATCCATCATGCCTTCAGTTTCGCGGTTCGGGCTCGCGACAGAGCCTGAATCTAGGTGGTCACGTCCAATCACAATAGGAGCTTTGAGCTCGCCATTTTTGACCATTTCATTGAAGGCTTGGCCTAGACGTTCACGATCTTTCAGGCCAACCCAGCAAATTCGTGCTGGCAGTCCTTGGAACTGAATGCGCTCGCGTGCCATATCAAGCCAGTTGTGCAGATGAGGGTTGTCCGGTATTAGCTCTTTCACTTTTTGGTCGGTTTTGTAGATATCCTCAGGATCGCCTGATAGCGCTGCCCAGCGGAACGGTCCCACGCCTTCGCAGAATAAAGGTCGAATATAAGCTGGAACAAAACCCGGGAAATCAAACGCGTTTTCAACACCTTCTTCTAGTGCCATTTGGCGAATGTTATTGCCATAGTCAGTGGCGACCGCGCCTTTTTCCTGCATATCTAAGATGGCTTGAACTTGTACTGCCATAGACGCTTTTGCTGCTTTGACGACCGCTTCAGGATCACTTTCGCGCTGCTGCTTGGCAAAATCCATCGTCCAGCCTTGAGGCAGGTATCCATTAAGTGGATCGTGAGCGGAAGTTTGATCAGTGACGACGTCAGGCGTGATGCCTCTTTCGACAAGCTCAGCATAAACATTAGCGGCATTACCTAGCAGGCCGACAGAGATCGGTTTATCGCTACTTTTGATGATGGACAGCGCCTCATCCAGAGAGTGTGCTTTAGTGTCGACATAGCGAGTATTAAGTCGGTAGTCGATACGCGATTCATCACATTCTACCGCTAACATAGAAAAACCGGCCATGGTCGCAGCAAGAGGTTGCGCACCGCCCATACCGCCTAGGCCACCTGTTAGGATCCATTTATTCGCTGGGTCGCCCTTAAAGTGTTGTTTAGCGATGGCGACAAAGGTCTCGTAAGTGCCTTGCACTATGCCCTGAGAACCAATATAGATCCATGAGCCAGCGGTCATTTGACCGTACATCATCAGGCCTTGTTTATCGAGCTCATTAAAGTGCTCCCAGTTTGCCCAATGAGGGACAAGGTTGGAGTTGGCGATCAACACGCGTGGTGCATCTTTGTGAGTAGGGAAGACACCGACGGGTTTTCCAGACTGAACCAATAAGGTTTGATCGTCTTCAAGACGTTTTAGCACTTCGACAATTTTGTCGTAGCAAGCCCAGTCACGAGCTGCGCGCCCGATACCACCATAGACCACCAGTGATTGCGGATGTTCAGCCACTTCATCATCCAAGTTATTCATAAGCATGCGAAGCGGTGCTTCAGTGAGCCAAGATTTCGCGTTGAGCTCGGTACCACGTGGCGCTTTGATGGAGCGAGTGGTGTCGAGTCTTGAGTTATTTGAATGTAAGGGTTGTTTATCAGTCATTGTCATTTCCTTTTGAACTCTGCCTTGCTCGGAGCTTTTATTCTTTTATAGCGCCCTTGTCATGGTTAATGGTCATGGTTTCTGGCAGAGGGTGTTTATGTTATTCGTTATCGGTTTTTGGTAGCTGTTTGGACATGGCAACCAAAATCTGCCAACACACTCTTGCGGCGAGTTTAGCGGTGCGGTTGTCTATGTCGTAATTCGGGTTATATTCTGCGATGTCAGCAAGCATTAACTTGTCACTGGCAACGATGGTGTTGAGCATGGGAATGAACTGTTCTAGGTTCATGCCAAATGAGGCAGGTGCGCTCACACCGGGCGCTAAGCTGGCGTTGAAAACATCAAGGTCGATAGTGAAATACAAGATGTCGACTTTATTGACGAAGCTTTGTAACTGAGCAATATGCGCGTGCATGGGACTATCGAACAGCTCGGTATCTGTGATGTATTGAACCCGCAAGCTATCGGCTTTATCAAACAGAGCCTGAGTGTTGCTTGTCTCGCTCACACCCAAGCAGAAATAATGGAAGTGCTGCCCAGTGGCATGGCAATGATCGGCGATTTGAGCAAATGGCGTTCCTGAGCTGGGTTTGAGGTCGATGTCCGTTGGTGCATTGTCATTGGATTGATATTCTCGAAGATCGAAGTGAGCATCGAAGTTGATGATGCCGATATTTGGTTTATCACTGGATTGAGAGACGAAGTCGGATAGTCCCTTAAAAGAAGACCAAGCAATCTCATGACCGCCACCTAACACCACCATTGGTCCATTGGACAGATGTTTAGTGATTGTTTCTGCGGCCTGTTTCTGATGAAGTTCTAGGTCATAGGACTCGGCTACAACATCACCTACATCAAGGATGACGTTATCTTGGTGCCAAGCGAGGTTTGCAAGTGCTGTGCGAATGGCATCTGGCCCTTGCTTGGCACCAACTCGTCCCTTGTTTCGCTTTACTCCTTCATCGGTGCAAAAACCCATGAGTTGAAGCTGTGGGCTGCGGCTTTGAGAACGTTGAACCACTTTATGATGCACGCGATGGCGTTTATCACCGTCTTCTCTGTCGTCACGACCAGTCCAATTGAAAGGATGTTGGTTGTTAGCGGACATCTTCGACGCTCCCCGCAATGATTCGCTTGCTCAGCCCACTCATGCCGAATTGGTAGCTAAGCTCGCTCGGGTGCTCGATGTCCCAAATAGCAAGATCGGCGCGAAAACCGGGTTTGATTTGACCGATGTTGCGGCCTTGACCAATGGCCTGTGCTGCATGGCACGTAACGCCTCGCAGGCTTTCTTCTGGTGTTAGGCGGAATAAAGTGCAAGCCATATTCATCGTCAGTTGCAGGTTGGCAAAGGGTGAGGTTCCGGGATTAAGGTCGCTACCTATGGCCATGGGCACCTTTGCCGCTCGTAGACTGTCGATTGGCGGCTGTTTTGTTTCTCGCAAGAAATAGAACGCGCCCGGCAATAAGGTGGCGATTGTTCCACTGTTGGATAACGCATCGACGCCGGCGTCATCCAAGTATTCGATATGATCAACGGATAGCGCATTAAACTCAGCCGCTAGTGCACTGCCACCTAGGTTACTTAGCTGTTCGGTATGCCCTTTAATCGCGAGACCGTTTTGTTTTGCAGCCAGAAAAACACGTTTCGTCTGCTGGAGATTGAAACCGACGGATTCACAAAAAACATCAACAGCGTCAGCGAGTTGATGCTTTGCGACATGAGGGATGATGGTCTCTGTGACGTAATCAATATAATCATCGGCGCGGTCGCGATACTCCGGCGGTACTGTGTGTGCGGCAAGAAGGGTTGTGGTGATATTGACTCGGCGATGATTCTCCAGCGCTTTTGCTGCAAGCAGCATCTTCACTTCATCATCGAGAGTCAACCCGTACCCTGACTTAACTTCGATAGTCGTGCAGCCACTGCGAATAAGACTATCAAGCCTTGGAAGAGCCAGTTCAACAAGTTCTTCAATCGTCGCTTCCCGTGTTGCTCTAACCGTACTGTTGATACCGCCACCACTCTGAGCTATCGCTTCATACGACATGCCATTTAGACGATTTTCAAATTCTTCAGCTCGACTTCCTGCGAAGATCAAATGAGTGTGAGGGTCAATTAATCCCGGAGTGACGACTTTACCTTTGCAATCCAAGGTCGGCACATCGTCGGTGATGTCATGGTGTAGGGTATCTAATGAGTGGATGTCGCTAAGGATCGCCTTAACGTAGCCACCTCGAATGACTACAGTGCAAGGCTTAGAGGGCAGATAACCAAGTGCGCCCGGCTCCATAGTCACGAGGCGGGCGTTAGTAAGGATCAGATTCATAACTTCGCTCTGTTTTATTGTATATACAAATAAATAGTTGAATATATACAATTGATCAAGTGCGAGTGGTTGAAATGTGATCAGGATAGACCTGAGGAGGTGCGTGTTACTTAAATAGGAAAGCGTGATTAGCTGGTACAAGAATGACGATCCAAGACGGCTCGTCAATTAGTACGGTCGTTTTAAAAGATGAAAGTAGAGAGGTTATAATTCTACTTTTGAACTGAGCTGATATCGACTACCCGGATGATACAACAGTGCGGTACTGATGAGCTTGTCTTCACTCCAGGTTCGACGGTGCAACAGCAGGCATGGCTCAGTGGAGGCCATCTCAAGTAAGCGGGCGATGTGTTCACCACACGTAATGGCCTCAACGGTATGCTCAACGGCCGTCATTGGGCAGTTTGCGGTTAAATACTCGTTGGGTGTGGTTTGAGTAAAATCCTGCCGGTGGTATTTAGGTGCGTATTTGGCGTTAACCCAGCGACATTCTAGTTGGATTGGCTTGTCGTTTTCTTTATGGAGAATTTCGCTGTAGTAGACGGCACTGCCAAGCATCACACCGAGCTTAGTCGCAATCAGCTGATCCGCTTTGGTTGCTTCATGTCGAACCACCTCACTGGAATACTGTTTACCGCGAGCGGCCACTTCTTTGGCGATGTTGCGAGTATCGAGAAGAGGCGACTGGGCTTTTTCTGCTGGGCTTGTTACAAAAGTACCTAGTCGAGGGCGACGCTCGAGTTTCCCTTCACCGACGAGATCGCGAATCGCCTTATTGACGGTCATGCGGCTCACAGCAAACTGTTTTGTAAGCTCCATTTCGGTCGAAATTCGCTCACCAACCGACCATACGCCTTGGTCTATTCGGTCTTCAATATACTGTTTGATCTGAATATATAGCGGCTCTTGGGACATCAATGTCTAAATCCATTTATTTGAATATACAAATGGTCATTGAATTTGCATGAAAATGCAAGGCATCACATCATTTATCACTGTTTTTGCGGGTTTGAGCCTGTTTGGTTCCACTTAGAGCAAAAGCAGATCTTGACCTCAAGTTTGATATTTTCTCTGTTAAATCATCAGTCCGTCACTTAACTTCGGGTAAAATGGCCAGTTCGTTTACAAAGGAATGGGGCAAGGAAGAGTAATGAAATCGGTTGTAGTTGGTGATGAAACGTTTTATCCCTCGAAAATTCTATGCGTTGGCCGAAACTACGTTGAGCATATCCGTGAACTAGGCAATGAAGTTCCCGAAAATATGGTGGTGTTCAACAAACCTAACTCGAGCATAGCGACCGATCTGCATTCTTTCCTTGACGAACCACTGCATTATGAAGCAGAAATCTGTTTTCTAGTCCGCGACAAACAGCTCTATGCCGTTGGCTTTGGACTTGATCTAACCAAGCGTGGTTTGCAGTCGACGTTAAAATCAAAAGGCTTACCTTGGGAACGCGCCAAAGCGTTTAATCATTCTGCAAAGTTCAGCCGATTTGTGCCGCTAGACGATATGAATATCGATGATCTTGAAGTTGAGCTGTTTATCAACAGCATGCGAATGCAGCTTGGCTCAACAACACAGATGCTTTATAAACCTGACGTTATTCTGAGTGAGCTCAACACCTATACCCACCTTGAAGACGGCGACATCGTCATGACAGGTACACCACAAGGCGTGGGCGAAATTGTCGCTGGCGACCGATTCCTTGGCCGTATCAAGCACCAAGGGAAAGCGATCATTGAAGTTGAGTGGGTGGCTGCTTAACCGTCAACGAGCTTCACATGTTGGAAAATAACGCCACTGGAGATAGATCGCTTTCTATCTCTAGTTTATCTATGGATTACGTAGAATCCAAAACCGCAATTTGTCAAAATTTTCATCCTCGTCGTCTCCGCTTCCCTCACAAAAATTCGCTGATTATTTTTCTTCTTGCGGATCTGGAAATCCGTTACTAGCATTTAGTTAACAAAAATATAACAAATTGTTTCTAGTTGTATTTAACTGATACCGGACTCAATAAGTAAGTGGTCAGTGAGCAGTTTTGACCGTTTACTTGTGTAGTTTGGCTTTACTTTTTGGACTCATGAAAGAGTCGAAAAACCTAGTTGGTCTTCGCTTATCGTCGTCGAATCACAGCTTGTTGGGTTTTGATTACGGACTTGTACCATCCTGGAGAGTTTGATCACTTTTCAGACGTGCTTGGTACAAGTCATAGGGGAACCACGTCAGGATAGACGTGGCTAGGCAAAGGAGAAATCTTTTGAAGAGATTGCTGACCGTTCACACTGGAACTGGTTTGGCGACTACGCTCGTCAGCCAACCTCTCTTCGCGGAGTCGAGCAAGTATAATTTGACTCGCGGGGTTACTGATATCAGTAACCAAGTGTATGACCTACATATGCTCATTTTCTACATCTGTTGTGCCATCGCAGCAGTTGTATTTGGGGTGATGTTTTACTCTATTTTCAAGCATCGTAAGTCCAAAGGCGCGGTAGCCGCTAACTTCCACGAAAGCACCAAGGTGGAAGTGGTTTGGACTGTTATCCCCGTCATTATCCTCATATTGATGGCGATTCCCGCAACCAAGACTTTGGTTGCGATGGAAGATACGTCCCAATCAGAAATTACCATCAAAATTACTGGCTCACAGTGGAAATGGCACTACGCCTACTTTGGCGAAGATGTTGAATTCTTCTCACTAATGTCCACGTCGCAACAGCAGATTGATGGTGTTGAAGAAAAAGGTGCCCATTATCTTCTAGAAGTCGATAACCCGCTTGTTGTGCCAATCGGTAAAAAGATCCGTTTCTTAATGACCTCCGATGACGTGATTCACTCATGGTGGGTACCGGCTTTTGCGGTAAAAAAAGATACTATTCCGGGCTTTATCAACGAAGCGTGGACAAAAATCGATGAGCCCGGTGTCTATCGTGGTCAATGTGCGGAGCTTTGCGGCAAAGCACATGGCTTCATGCCGATAGTGGTTCAAGCCATGGCTCAAGATGACTACGACGTTTGGCTGACAGGTAAGAAAGAAGAGATGGCGCTCGCTAAAGCAGAAGCGGCCAAAGCATTGGATGCAACGTTATCGATTGAAGAGCTATTGACCACGGGCGAGCGCGTCTATGCCTCCCGATGCGCAGTGTGTCATCAGGCCAACGGTCAAGGATTGCCTGGCGCTTTCCCAGCGATTGCAGGGGCGGAAGTGGCGACGTCGGGACCTATTGATACTCACATTAGCAAAATCGTTGATGGTGTGGCAGGGACAGCCATGCAGTCGTTCGCCAATCAGTTAACCGATAAAGAAATCGCCGCAGTGATTACTTACCAACGCAATGCTTGGGGTAACAATACCGGCGATGTGGTTCAGGCATCGGATATCAACAGCTACAAAACTCAGGAAGCGGAGCCAAGCTCCAAGGAGTTATGATGAAAACGGATCCAATGGAAAAAGTGAAAGCATCGGCGGTGACTGATGCGGACATGAGCCGAGCAAACAGCACGGCAGTCATCGAAGACGATCATCATCATGATCACGCGCCATCAGGTTGGCAGCGCTGGGTATACTCCACCAGTCACAAAGACATCGGCACCCTATATTTGTGGTTTAGCTTTATCATGTTCCTGACAGGCGGGGCGATGGCCATGGTCATCCGTGCTGAGCTGTTCCAGCCAGGTCTCCAATTGGTTGAACCAAATTTTTTCAACCAAATGACTACAGTTCATGGTTTGATCATGGTGTTCGGTGCGGTTATGCCGGCATTTACCGGATTGGCAAACTGGATGGTACCTTTGATGATTGGCGCGCCAGATATGGCTTTGCCACGAATGAATAACTTAAGTTTCTGGATCTTACCGTTCGCGTTTCTGATCTTAATTGCGTCACTATTCATGCCCGGTGGTGGTCCGAACTTCGGTTGGACTTTCTACGCACCGTTGTCCACAACCTATGCCCCAGACAGCACCGCGCTTTTCGTATTCTCGGTACACATCATGGGTATCAGCTCGATTATGGGGGCAATCAATGTCATCGTAACTATTTTCAACATGCGCGCGCCAGGCATGACGCTGATGAAAATGCCTTTGTTTGTTTGGACTTGGCTCATTACTGCGTTCCTACTTATTGCCGTCATGCCGGTGTTGGCGGGGGCGGTGACCATGGTATTGACGGATAAGTACTTTGGAACCAGCTTCTTTGATGCGGCGGGTGGTGGTGATCCTGTGATGTTCCAGCATATTTTCTGGTTCTTTGGGCACCCAGAAGTGTACATCATGATTTTGCCATCCTTCGGTATTATCTCTGCCATTGTCCCGGCGTTTAGCGGCAAAAAGCTATTTGGCTACCATTCCATGGTTTACGCGACCTGTAGTATCGCATTGCTGTCGTTCCTTGTGTGGGCACACCATATGTTTACCACAGGCATGCCGGTGTTTGCGGAACTGTTCTTTATGTACTGCACCATGCTGATAGCGGTGCCGACAGGGGTGAAAGTGTTTAACTGGGTGGCGACCATGTGGCGCGGTGCGCTCACGTTTGAAACGCCCATGTTGTTTGCCATCGCCTTCATTGTGCTGTTCACGATAGGCGGATTCTCAGGGCTTATGTTGGCGATTGTGCCAGCGGACTTCCAGTACCACGATACCTACTTCGTGGTCGCGCACTTCCACTATGTACTGGTGTCGGGCGCCGTGTTCTCGATTATGGCGGCGGCCTATTACTGGTTACCGAAATGGACCGGCAATATGTATGACCACAAGCTAAGTCTGTGGCATTTCTGGTGTTCGGTCATTTCGGTTAATGTGCTGTTCTTCCCAATGCACTTCTTGGGTCTCGCGGGGATGCCGCGCCGTATTCCGGACTACGCGATTCAGTTTGCCGACGTGAACCAAATTGTCTCTATCGGTGGCTTTGCGTTTGGATTATCCCAGCTCATTTTCCTTTGGTTGGTGATTAAATGCATCAAAGGAGGCGACAAAGCCGAGGCTAAACCTTGGGAGCGCGCAGAAGGCTTAGAGTGGACAGTACCAAGCCCAGCTCCACACCATACCTTCACCACACCACCTAAGATCGACTAAAGGAAGGTTGCTATGGATAGCGAAACCAGAAAATCAAACCGAAAACTCGTGGGGTGGCTAGGCGTGGCCGTTGTGGCGATGTTTGGTTTTGGTTTCGCTTTGGTGCCTCTTTACGACATTATGTGTGAAGCGTTAGGCATTAATGGCAAAACCAATACCGAGTCAGCGGTACAACCCATAGGTATGCGGGCGGACATAACTCGCACTATAAGGGTTGAGTTTATGGCGCACGTTAATCCGGACATGCCTTGGGCTTTTAAACCAGAGAAAATGTCGTTAGATGTTCACCCGGGCGAAGTGATTCAGACAGCCTACTTTGCGCACAATCAATCTAACCAATCACTTATTGGTCAGGCGGTACCGTCAGTGTCTCCGGGCACTGGGGCAACCTATTTTAATAAAATTGAATGTTTCTGTTTTAACCATCAACCATTAGAAGGTAAGGGTAAGGCGGAAATGCCGCTGATCTTCTACATTGAGCCTGACATTCCAGATTCAATCCACACCCTGACCCTTTCTTACACTTTGTATAACATCACGAGCAGCGCCGCTACCGACGGTGCCGTTCTAGAGATCTCTCGTGCACAGGTCGGTAGTAGCAGTCGTCGCGCACTCGAATTTCCAACATCGGAGATAAGCTATGAGTAAAGCTCAAACTTATTATGTTCCGGCGCAGAGTAGTTGGCCCATTGTTGGGGCTGTGGCGCTGTTTCTTGTCGCCGTCGGCGCGGGACTAACCGTCCAAAATCTTGATAGCGGTGGGGCAGGCAGTGTCATTGGTGGCGTTGTGCTAGCGCTTGGTGTTGCGGTGCTGATTTATATGTTTTATGGATGGATGAGCAATGTGATCTCTGAGTCTATGTCTGGACTCTATTCAGACCAACTCTCACGCTCATTCAAGCAAGGGATGAGCTGGTTTATCTTCTCTGAGGTGATGTTCTTTGGCGCGTTTTTTGGAGCTCTGTTTTACGCGCGAATGATTTCAGTTCCGTGGCTTGCTGGTGCCGATAATAATGTGATGACTCATGAGGTGTTATGGCCAGCTTTTGAAGCGATTTGGCCTTTAACACTAACGCCAGATGGGACAACAACTCAAGCAATGCCTTGGCAAGGTCTGCCACTGCAAAACACCGTGATTTTGTTGTTGTCTTCTATCACGCTTCATATGGCTCATGTCAGCCTAGAGAAAAACCACCGTACAGCGCTCATCGTTTGGCTTGAGCTAACCATAGTGCTTGCTGTGTTTTTCTTGTATTTCCAAGCCGTTGAGTATGCTCATGCCTATCAAGACATGGGGCTAACACTTCAGTCCGGTATCTACGGCAACACCTTCTTCATGCTCACCGGCTTTCACGGACTACACGTGTTTATCGGAACCGTGTTCTTGATTGTATTGCTGTTCCGAATAGCAAAAGACCATTTCACACCGAAAGATCATTTTGGTTTCCAAGCGGGGAGTTGGTATTGGCACTTCGTGGATGTGGTATGGCTGTGTTTGTTTGTATTTGTCTACGTATTGTAAAGGCATGAGCCCCAGCTGCCAAAAGCGCTGGGGTAGTAATTACTCACTAATAAGGTCGGGGGTTAGGCGTTAAAAAACCACTTTGAAGCGCGATGATGAGAAGAATAATGACGATCGCGGAGAACAGAACACGGCGGCCAAGATAATAACTCATTGGTTTTTCAGAAGAAGGGTCGTCGCGCACCATTCGAATTAGGGCAAGCGCTAAGTTAAAGATAATGAAGAGTAACAGCAGTACTAAAGCAATCTTAAACAACAGTGTGGGTGACATGGATACTCCTCATGTTCGTTTTTACCAAACCACTAAGTTTTGGGTGGGGTTGGTATTAACTGTGGTTGTGTTTTCATCATTGGTCAAATTAGGACTGTGGCAAAAGCAGCGTGGCAATGAAAAAGTGACTTTAGAACAGTCGCTTGCCTTACGAACTGAGCAGCCTCCGGTCGCTTTATCCTCTCTAGACTTGCCGCTGGCTCACCACGGTGACCATAACTATCAACGTTGGATTGCGGTACCAGTGAGCGCTCACTTAACACCTGAGCCGATTTTGTTCTTTCTTGATAACCAAACCTTTGATGGCAAAGTCGGTTACTTAGTGCTGCAACTGATGCGCGACATTGAGAAAACGCAGCAGAGCTATCTAGTCGAACTCGGTTTTGTGGCTGGCGGTTTAGATCGTCAAACTCTGCCAAGCCTTTCTGCTTTATTGGAGCCGATGACGTTTAGTGGGCGCTTATACAAGAAAATGGACAGTCCCTTGGGATCAGAGCTTTACACCGAGCGTTTTGACTCAGCGTCAACACAGCAATATCGAATCCAACACCTGAATACAGCGCAGATTAGTGAGCTTGTGGGTGCTGAGCTGTCGGCTTGGGTGGTTCAACCAACGGATACGTTGACGGCCTACCCTCACCCTTGGAAACCGGTATCAATGAATTCAGCCAAACATTTCGGCTATTCATTTCAATGGTTCACTATGGCAGCGGTGTTTGCAGTCGTTGTCTTAATCGCATTCTGGCGTAGCTGTTTTCAACCAAAGAAAAATTTGCAGCCGAAGAGAAAGTTGGCTTCAAAGCGTGAAAAACATACCAAGTCTGACGAATAAACGAGGTTAGATGATGAGCAGTAAATTAGAGACAACAAGAACAGTATCATCAGACGCTACGCCGACTGCGTCTTCAGTGAGACGCGGTCGCCTAACATTAATGGCGCTCATCGTGTTTTTTGCACTGCCTTTCATTATTGCAAAGGCCATCTTGAGTAATCATTGGTATGAATCCGGTGTGACTAACCATGGCATGCTCGTTGAGCCAAGAGTGACGTTTGAGTTTCTCGATGTGGTGAATCCACTGCAAGCGAAGAGCTGGCAACTCGGCTTTATGTTACCCGCGGATTGCAATGATGCGTGTATCAACCGCCTCTATATCATGGGGCAAACCTATTTAGCCTTAGGTAAATACAAAGAACGAGTCGCCCCTGTGGTCTACGTAATGCCAGACCAAGTGCTGCCGGAGTTACCTGAATCTCTCAGCGTAGTGACGGTCAATGCGGCTTTTGCCGACGTAGTGCCGGAGCAGGGATATTTGATTGCCGATACCCTAGGTCAACTGGTGATGTTCTTTCCACCAACTACAGAAGATAAGCAAGTTGCGCACAGTAAGGGGCTGCTTTCGGAT
Organism: Vibrio sp. CB1-5; assembly: GCF_059412285.1. NCBI lineage: Bacteria > Pseudomonadati > Pseudomonadota > Gammaproteobacteria > Vibrionales > Vibrionaceae > Vibrio > Vibrio sp. CB1-5. Next base: position 225,800 of record NZ_JBJHPB010000005.1, read on the forward strand.
CTCAGAAAGCTATTGAAGTTATCACGAGTCGGTTAGACGCATGAAAGGTGCGCAATGTTTGCAAATAGATAGGTAGTAAATCGATATGCAGTAAGTCGATAGTCACAGCAAGGAGTCGCTATGGGATTGATCAACTTAGTCAGAGCTTCATTGGTGTTTACGGTCATCGTGATTGCCATGGGCGCTTATACACGATTGGCCGATGCGGGATTAGGTTGTCCGGACTGGCCTGGCTGCTATGGACAATTGACCGTGCCCAGCTCCAAGGTAGCCGTGGAAGTCGCGAACACGCTGTATCCAGAGAGAGCTGTTGAGCCCAACAAAGCGTGGCTAGAGATGATTCATCGATATTTAGCGGGCGGCCTAGGGCTAATGGTGTTTGCGATCACCACTATTGGTTTATCTAAGAAGCGAAGGGAACTAGGCATCGCGCTGCCAATCTCTCTGTCATTAGTGATAGTGTTTCAAGCGGCACTGGGTATGTGGACCGTGACGCTCAAACTCATGCCGATCGTAGTGATGGGTCACCTGCTCGGTGGCTTTACCATGTTCTCTTTGCTGCTTTTCACCTACTTAAAGTTAAGGCCAAAGGTTGAGGTTCGCCGTGCTAACAGTGCCGATGAAGCCTGCAACGCTGACAAGGCATTTGAGCCTAAAGTCGTCGATAAGCCCGCAACACAAACATTGCCGACGCTGGTTAGTTCACGTCTGAAAATACTCGCGTTGGTCGCGCTGTTTGTAACGGTGTTGCAGATCATGTTGGGTGGATGGACATCGTCGAATTATGCTGCGGTGGTGTGTACCGCATTGCCTATCTGTGAAGGGAATTGGACGCAGTTCTTGGATTTCAAAACCGCCTTTACTCCGGTTCACTTCGGATTTGATGACTACGAATTTGGTGTGCTTGAGTATCCTGCAAGGATGACTATTCACGTGACTCATCGAATCGGCGCGATTGTCGTTGCGCTTGTGGTCGGTCTGTTGGCATTTAGGTTATGGCGCTATCCACATCCAGCGATACGTAAAGTGGGGGTTACCTTAGCCGCGCTTTTGACACTCCAACTGCTGTTAGGGCTTAGCAACGTTGTATTCCACCTTCCGCTGCCTGTAGCTGTACTGCACAATCTTGGCGCGGCCTTTTTACTGCTATCGCTTATTCACACTAACTACGTATTGCATAGCGCGCGCTATGTGCGAATCGAAAAACCAACATTGACCATTGTTGAAGCCAACAGCCAAGTTGCTGCCCTCAAAGTGTCTGGAGACAAGGAGAGTTCTCTATGAGTAAAACGACGATTATTAGCAATCGCGAGGTGAGCTCAGCCTCCAAACCCGCAATCAACTGGCGCGTTTATCTCACGTTAACCAAGCCTAAAGTGGTTGCGTTAATGATTCTAACCGCCCTAGTAGGGATGTGCCTTGCGGTGCCGGGAGCACTGCCTGTGCAAGCCAGTATCCTGGGTTTAATCGGTATTGCGCTGATGGCGGGCTCGGCAGCCGCATTTAACCACCTGATTGATCGCCGTATCGACGCCATTATGGCGCGTACCCACAAACGCCCTTTACCGTCTGGTGACCTAAGTGCTGGCAAGGTAATGGCGTTTGCCAGTGGCATAGGTATAGCAGGCTTTGCCGTGTTAGCACTTGGCGTAAACTGGCTAACGGCTTGGTTAACATTTGCAAGTTTGCTTGGCTATGCGGTGGTGTATACCTTGTATTTGAAACGTGCAACGCCGCAAAATATCGTTATTGCCGGGATTGCTGGTGCCATGCCGCCGCTATTGGGCTGGACGGCAGTGACGGGAGAACTACATGCCAATGCGTGGCTTTTGGTTATGATCATCTTCATCTGGACTCCGCCACATTTTTGGGCACTAGCGATACATCGAAAAGACGACTATGCCAAGGCTGACATTCCAATGCTGCCAGTAACACATGGGGTGGAGTACACGAAAACGTCTATCTTGCTGTACACAATTCTATTGGCGTTAGTGTGCTTGATGCCCGCTCTGGTTGGGATGACGGGATTGGTCTATTTGGCTGGTTCAACCTTTTTGAGTGCTGGGTTTATCTACTATGCGTGGAAGCTTAAAGTCGCCGCAACAGAGAAAACTGCAATGGAGACCTTTAAGTTCTCTATCATTCATTTGATGGTGCTGTTTGTTCTACTGCTTGTTGACCATTACATGCCAGTCTAATCATTAACGATCTACCGTTAATTAGCAAAGCCTATCTCTGCTGGCTTTCAAGGCGTCGAAACAGCAGGGATAGCGCTAGGCAAAGTAAGAAGTAGCACAAGCCAACAATGAGCCAGATTTCAAATATAAGCCCTGAAGAGTTAGCAATTTCTGTACCGACAAACGTCATTTCCTGTATAGAGATTAGCGAGACGATAGAGGTATCTTTAACGAGAGAAATCGCTTGTCCTGCCAGTGCGGGAGCGACCGCTGTAAGCACTTGTGGCGCTATGACATCTCTATATTGGTGCCAGGTCGACAAGCCCAACGACTGACCCGCCTCCCATTGTCCTTTTGGGATAGAAGCCAGGCCTGCGCGAATGATTTCCGCCACATAAGCCGACGACAGAAGTCCGATACAGATAACGCCTGAAAGTAGGTTTTCCCATAATGAGCTAGGTCCAAACAAAAACGCCTGCCAACCCGAGATCTCACCGCTATAGCCACGAAGCACATCACTGAGCCCTAGTAATGGGATCAACTGATTCGAAATGAAAAAGTAAAAAATGAAGATAAACACTAGGGGTGGAATATTTCGAACCAACTGGATAAATAGATTAGCGGGGATGCTAAACACGGCCAACGCTGAGTGTTTCGCTAGGCCAAGTAAGGTGCCTAACGTTACGGCTAGCAGCATGCCCCACACGCTGAGTCTCAGTGTGGCAATAATGCCTTGGACAAAATAGGGCAACCCTCCGTTTGCGGTCGGGTTAAACACCAACTCAAACGCCTGACTCCAGCGCCAGTGATAGTTGATTCCAATGGATGAACGGTACGCCAGCCAGGCAACAAGCCCCACCACCGCGAGCAGTAATACGCCATCGAGCAGGGTAGGACGCCATCGCTTTGCTGGTGATGGGTGTTTCTTATCGGAATTCAATTTGATTGAGTTGGTATTGCTCATTGTAATTATTGTCCGCCAGCGATTTGGTCTTGCCAATCTAGGGTAGAGAACCAGTATTCATAGCGCTCTTTTAGCCAACCATCATCGGTTCTTGCTTGGATCCACTTATCGAAGAAGGCTTTTTTGTCTTCTTCACCTAGACGCACAGCGAACGCTTCGTTTCCTTTAGAGAGACGCTCGCTAAACGGAATAAATAACGCATCTGCATGTTTAACCGCTTCATGTTCGGGTTTCGGACTAGAGGCAATCACTGCGTGGGCGTTACCGTTAAGGACTTCTTGGAACGCTTGTGCGTCGTCGTCAAACTGTAGAACTTTCGCTTTAGGGAAGGTTTCACGAGCCACTTGCACGGTGAAGGCGCCGCGGCGAGCTGCGATTTTTACGCGGCGTGAGTCAAAGTCTTCAATCTTAGAAAAATCGCCAGCCAATGCTTTGCTTGCCGCTACTTGAACACCTGAGTGTGAGTAAGGTGTGGTAAACAACACGCTCTTTGAGCGCTCTGGCGTGACAGACATACCGCCGATAATAACGTCGAATTTTTGAGAAAGCAGAGCAGGGATGATGCCATCCCACGCAGTAGGAACAAACTCAACTTTCCAACCTGAATCTTCTGCGAGTCGTTTCGCTACATCGATTTCAAAGCCAATAAGTTCGCCTTGCTGGTCACGCATAGCCCAAGGCACGAACGTTGACATGCCAACACGCAATGTACCGCGTTCGTTGATTTTATCGAGGTTAGGTGTCTCGCTGGCCGCGGCGCCAAAAGAGACCGCAAGGCCAATTGCGACGGTACTGGCTGCTTTTACTAGATGTTTGAGTGTCCTTTTCATGGGGTGACTCCTTGTTAGTAAATCATGGTTAGCATAGAGAATTATGACCGCTTCTCTTGACTTAAACGATATTCAAGCCAGGCAGAGAAACCAGACAGGGTGAGCGTTAACACGAGGTAAATCGCGGCAACAGTAAACCAAATTTCAAATGGCATCGCGGTTTCAGCCACGATGTTACGCCCCTCGGTAGTGAGGTCGAAAATTGCCATCACACTGACGATGGATGAGTTTTTAATTAACGAGACGACTTCGTTGGTCAGCGGCGGTAGTGTGCGTCGCACCACTTGCGGCAATATCACATCATAGTAGGTAGAAAAACGAGATAGACCTACAGAGCGACAGGCTTCGAATTGACCCTTTGGAACGCTGTTCAGGCCTGCTCGGAGAATTTCCGCCGTGTAGGCGCCTTGGAATAGTGCTAAGGCAAATACAGCAGTGGAGAATCGGTCTAAACCGATGATGGGGCCAAAGACAAAATACAGAAGATAGATTTGTACCAATAGTGGCGTATTTCGTATGCCTTCCACATAGCAATGGGCGATAGCGCGGCCTACTACCGAATTAGAGGTTTTTAACAGCGCGGTAATGAGGCCGAACAGTAAGGTAAACAGTAACGCCAACGCGCTCAGTTTGATGGTGACAATCAGGCCTTCTAAAAGCTCTGCTGGCCACCACTCACCATCTTCATAGAATGCTAGATAGTCCGGCACTCGCTCCCATTGCCAGCGATAGCCCATGGCCTCAGCACCATTGTTAAGTAGCCAAGCTAATGCGATCGCAACCAGCGCGATTTGTAGGATTGCTGATAGTACGGGCTTAATAATCTTGAATATCATCAGTGATTTAAGATCTTGTCCAAAAATGCCTTAGTACGTGGGTGTTGCGGGGCGTCGAATATTTGGCTCGGCGGTGCCGATTCTAAAATTTGCCCTTCATCCATGAAAATTACATTGTGTGCCACTCGCTTGGCAAAGCCCATTTCGTGGGTGACGCATAGCATGGTCATGCCTTCTTCAGCCAGCTCAACCATAACGTTGAGCACTTCGCTGATCATCTCAGGATCGAGCGCTGACGTTGGTTCGTCGAAAAGTAGAATATCGGGTTTCATGCACAGAGAGCGCGCAATGGCAACGCGCTGTTGCTGGCCGCCAGAAAGTTGAGAAGGATACTTCCCGGCTTGCTCAGCAATTTTCACTCGTTCAAGCATCTCCATAGCGCGAGATTCCGCTTGCTGTTTTGAAAGTTTAAGCGTGCGTATTGGCGAAAGTGTCAGGTTTTCAAGCACAGTAAGGTGTGGGAAAAGGTTGAAGTGTTGAAATACCATGCCGACTTGACCGGGTTGAATACTCTTTGAGTTCACATCATGACCAAGTACTTGGATATCACCGGAGTTGTAGGCTTCTAAACCGTTGATACAACGGATCAACGTAGATTTACCTGAGCCAGAAGGACCGCAAATCACGACGATTTCGCCTTGTTTGACTTCTAACTGGATAGAGTTCAGAGCTTGAAAGTCTCCAAACCACTTATTGACGTCGTTAAATTGTACTGCGTTCACGTGGAACCCATTGTTTTTGTTATTTCTCATAACATTAGCAATATCGATACTGCATCACAACACTGAAAATTAAAAAGCGGGAAAGATATCCGATACTCGCTCGCTTTAGGCGTGATGAAAAGACGAGATACCAAAAAGGCGCGGTGTGCGTCTTTTGTATTCTTATATCCGCTTTAGATTCGCTAACCATTATCGAAAGTTAAACAGCTCGGCATGGAAAGCCGTTGTTTTCATGTTGAGTGCTTTCAATTGACGTTTTAGAGCATTTTTGAATCCAACAGGCCCACAAAACCAGATACTGTGTTCTGACAGATCTGGGTGTTGCTGCAAGATTTGATCAATCGATAAGAACGGTTTAATCCTATTATCGATAAGGTGAAACTCTATGTTTGCGCTTAGTGCGGCTAGCTTCATTTCCTGTATGAGTAACGGCGGCGGCGCTTGAGTACAGTAATAAAACACCACTTTTTGATCTCTTGGTTGTTTTGCTAACTGCTCCAGTCTGGCCTTAAACGCTGCACAACCAATAACTCCGGCTATCCACACTTGTTTCTTGTTATCCTCGAAATCGAATTGACCATATGGACCTTCTACTTCCACGGCCTGACCTACTGCCACGCGGTTTTGGATATCGGCAGTAAAATCCCCAAGTGCTTTGATAAGAAAGCTAACTTGGTGACTATGGTCGTCGTACGAGGCAATAGTGAACGGATGAGGTTCTTCATCGCCAAGTTTAAGAAAAGCAAACTGCCCCGCTTTGTGCCCGCGCCAATTTGGAAGCTCAGCCACAACTTTGGTTGTCTGGTTGTCTGGTTTTCTTTGTTGTATTCAACACTAGTCACTACGCCTGTGTGCTTGCGGCGATGACCTATCTTGCCGACCAGACTCCAAACGGCCGAGATAATACCAGCGACAACAAGGATTACCGTGACGGGTGTGATTAAGTTGTCCCAATATGCGTGTTTGAGTAGTACCAAAGAGTGGTAGCCAATCGCAACAAAAGCGAATGCCATCAGCTTGTGTGTCCACTTAAATAGCTTGTACTTCACTGGAACAAGGAGCGCTAACACTGTCAGGGCGATAAACAGATACAGCGTCCACTCTCCTAGGCTTTCTGCGCCGCTTCTAAGTGGCTGAATGATTGCGTAAAGCGAATCTGGGTCGATCGGCATGCCCGCTCCACGTTGTGGGCGTTCCATAAAGCCTGCACTCACCAGCTGTTTAGGGATGATGGCAAGTAACCAATGAATGGCACCAATGACGACACCATAAATGGCCGTCCATTTATGCAAACGATAAGACTTATCCAAGCCGCGGGTGAGCCACTCAAACAGTGGTAACCTCATCGCGAGAAGCATGGTTATCGTTAATAGCAATACGGATAGAATGCCGGTCAGTTGCAGTAGAGCGCTGCGCCATGGCATAAAGGTCTCATAAGTAAACAATGAGGGTTCGGCTTGAAGCCATATCAAGGTGACAGCCAGTACGAGGGTGAGCACCATTAAATAGAGTTTTTCATCATAACGCTCCTGTTGAGCTTTAACTCTACTCCTTGCAATGTAACCTTACGTCAGCATCAGTAAATCAATGTAAAATCATGAGCTAGTTTGGGTTTTCACGAAGCTTAAACGCCATATCGTACTCAGTCGGGTAGGATAGAGTGATATCAATGGATGTGCATAATGATGAAAAAACTGATTTCAATTCAAAGCGCCATTATTGCTGGCTGCTTATCGCTTACTTTGATCCCGTTATTCTACAAAGTCGATGTGCCAGGAATGAAGATCCCAGACTGCACGATGGAAGAGGTGATCGAAACTCCCATTTTCTTCTTTGTTTCCAAAACGGTCGTGGATAAATATGGCCTTGAAGAGGTCAACGCTGAGTTAGATAAGTCAGTTCGTAAAAGCAATGTGATAATGAAAAACTCGTGCATTCCCATGAAGCGAACATTGGCGACGGTAGAAACCGTCGATTTTATCTCGGCGTCGTTGTTTGATATCGACCAAATAAGACGCCAACTGACGAAGCGCGTTGGTGAAGAAAAGGTACGCAACATTGAACGGCTTCCTAATCAGTTTTATGGCGTGATCCTCGCCGATGAGGATGGCTATTTTGAATATGACACTATTGGTACCACCAACCCGGATGAAAATAGTCAATTCTTTATGCTGTCTGAGTATGCCGATGAATACACGTTAGAGCATGAATTAGGCCATCTTTCTTGGGCTTGGCATGACGATCGCTCATGGTTCAAAGTTCTTGATGAAACGTTAGAGCAGCATACTTCGGAAATGAACAAAGATAGGCTCAAACCTTATGCGAGAGGTTATCGGTGCGGCGGTGCAGGTACTATTATGAGTTACGAATCAGAACTGCTGTCGATTTATTCGAGCCCTGATATAACCAATAACGGTAGAGTTTGCGGCGATGAGCAGTATGCTGATAACGCGCGGCAGCTTCGAGAGTTTGCTCGTGATCTCAAACGGAAAATGCAGCTACAGAAAGCCGCTACCCTTTGATATTTGTTACCGTCAACAAAAAGTGGTGAGTGACGCTAGGCCAACCCACCACTTCTCCGAACTACGCTTGATGCAACCTGAAAGGCGAGTTACACCAACTGGCTAAGCGCTTCCAATGCAGAGGCTCTATTTTCAGCCGCTGGTTCATCACCCATGTTCAGCGCTTCCGCATAGACAAACTCTACGTCTGTCATACCCAAGAAGCCAAGAATCGTCGCTAAGTAATCATGCATGCTATCTCTTTGCGTATCTTTGTGAATGCCACCGCGAGTAGTCAAAACAACGACTTTTTTGTTGTCGATAAGACCAACAGGGCCTGTCTCTGTGTATTTAAAGGTGACGCCTGCACGAGCAATAAGATCGAAGTAATTCTTAAGCTGCGTTGGGATCATGAAGTTATACATTGGCGCAGCAATCACGACGGTATCTGCCTGCTTAAGCTCAGTAATCAATGAATCAGACAGTTCAACGATCTGTTTTAGCTCGTCTGATAGATCGTCACCGGCGCTGCGAAGGGCTGTTGCTACTGCCATGTCCAAAACCGGCACTGGCTCAGCAGCAAGATCGCGTGTTGTTACGTTTGGCTTACCTTCGATTGCTTGTGCAATGATTTGATTAGACTGTGAATAGTCGCCAAGAATGCTGGATTTTAAAACAAGTGTATTCGACATGGGGTTATCCTCTCTATCAGAAGCAACATCTGCTTCTCAATCTATGGGGTCAGTTTAGACACAGGGGTGATGTTGTATAAGGCGGTTTGTTTGAGCATCTAGTTCGAAAAATTTGAACACATCTATGCCCATACAAAAAGTGGCACTATTTGTGCTCGGTTACACATAGCATTTGTAACTTAATTCAACTTTTTGGAGGTTCCCATGACGAAATGGTTTCCACTTATTACCGTGATTTCTTTGAGCCTAGCTTTAATTCTAGGAGTGATGATCTACTTTTTTGGTATGCAAGCTATTGTAATTACGGCATCTGAATGGAAAAACGCATGGTTCGTGATCATGATGCACGTACTCTGGTTTTTCTCATGTTTGTTTGTCGCGATCTATAGCATTGAGTCATTCCTTACCAAGGTGAAGATGCACTTCACCCGTGCAGTGTGACCATTTTAGGGCAACGATGCTGTGTGGTACGTCTGTTAGAAGCGCTTTGATGGAATGGATTACGACTCCTCGTTCGATTGCGCGAGACGCATTTTAATGTAATCGAGAAACAGTTTGGTTCGCGTGTGGTCGTAGTCGAGTTTGGGGTAGTAGGCGTAGACTGTCGAGTCCATGGCTTGGATCTCTGGCAGTACGCGAATCAAGGCGCCAGATTTGACATCTTCTTTGATCATGATGTCATTGCTAATGAGCACACCCATGCCGCTTTTGGCCGCGTAAAACAGCGCTTCTGGATTGGTGGTCGCAAAGTTTCCAGAAAGCATGATGCGCTGGTTCTTGGAAATTTTGTATTCTCGTTGCGGGCGCTCTCCCCAAATCAAAATGTTGTGCTGCTTGAGTGATTCCACCGTTTGTGGCTCACCAAACTTAGCAATGTAGGAAGGGGCGGCGTAAAAGCCAATTCTTTGCTCAAACAGTGGGGTTTGTTTAATACTGAGAGTATTGAGGGTGTCGAGCTCTCGGCTGATGAATACATCCAGGTTGCTGTCAGGCATCGCACCAGGAACCGTAGTGGTGAGCTGGATCCGAATGTCTGGATATTGGATAAGAAAATCGTTGAGATATTGAACTAGGAATTTAGATCCAACGGCAATGGTTGCGCCGATTTTTAGAAGTCCTGCTGGCGTCTCATTGACGGATCGAGTTTCATCGATAATGGACTGAAATCGGTCAAGCGAGTCCTTGGCGCGCTGGTAGAAAAGGGCACCCGCTTCGGTTTGGGTCACTGAGCGAGTAGTGCGTTTGAGAAGCTGTACCCCAATGCGTTCTTCAAGCCAGTGGACCCGCTTGCTGATGGCTGAGCTGGTGGTATTGAGACGGCGAGCTGCGCCGTTGAAGCTTCCTTCTTCGACTACTCGAATGTAAGTGTTGATACACGAAATCCAATCCATATTCAGCCTCTTATTATTTCCTAACAGGACGTATTCTGTTTCCTTTATGGTGTATTATCAATGATTCATACGCAATATAGAATGTGTGTATGAATAAAACAAAGCCAAAATCATTCAATAAAACACCAATGCTGCTTGCGATGATGATCATTGCAACGGGGCAAGTTGGTGTCAGTATTTATCTGCCTTCACTGCCTCTCATTAGTGAGTCACTTGCGGTGGGTCATGCCGACGTTCAAATGCTGGTGACCTTGTTTTTGGTCGGGTTTGGTCTGTCACAACTCTTCTATGGGCCTTTGTCAGATGCTATCGGCCGACGCCCAGTCTTCATTCTGGGGCAAGGTGTTTATTTGCTGGGTACCTTGCTGTGTATCGTCTTCAGTGATCACTTCGCTGTGCTTGAGTTTGGTAGGCTGTTGCAAGGCTTAGGTGCAGGCAGTGCCTCGGTGCTAGGGCGGAGTGTGCTGCGTGATAGTTATGACGGAAAGCAGCTCACCAAAGCTTTGTCTTACATCTCAGTAACGGCGTCGGTGATGCCTATTATTGCCCCAATGTTTGGCGGTTGGATCGCATTTCATTTAGATTGGGAAGCGGTGTTTGTCTTTGTGTTGGTGTACTTGGTGGCAATCTTTAGTTTGGGCTGGTTTATCCTGCCAGAAACCTTACCTTATGCACCGCGTGCCTTTAAACCTAAACAAGTCATGCAGACGTACGCTAAATTGATTGTAAACCCTCAAGTCATTGGAAGTGCGAGCTATAACTGGATCAGCTACCTTACTGCCGTGGTATCACTCAGCCTGTTTCCGTTTTTAATGCAGCACGAACTGGGTCTGACTGCAGCGGAATATGGGTCGATCATGATTATCCCATCGGCAGGCTTAATGATGGGAAGTGTCTCGCTCAATATTCTGAACCGTTACTTTTCAAACAGCTGGATCTTATTTCTAGCGATTGCCTTGTCCGCAATGGCTGGGCTTTGGCTGCTAATGGTAGAGATGACCGTATTCAATCTACTGCTATCATTCACTGTGTTGACAATTGCTCAAGGATTGTCGTTTCCAATCTCTATTGCTCTGTTACTAGGCCCACATAAGACTCAGGCGGGTTCGGTTTCGGCACTTTCAGGATCGATACAAATGGTTGTTGCAGGCGTGCTTGGTGGATTTTTAGTGGAGTATTGGGTGACCAATCAGGTGGCATTGGGACGTTTCTATCTAATGTCTGCGTTACTAATGGCGGTAGTATTGCTGATGAGCCAGGTTCGACGTTTTGGACGCAGCGTTACACCCTTAGACAACTAGCTTTGCCAGTGAGCCTCTAGGTTACAGAGCTTCTATGTCACAGAGCTTCGATGTCGCAGAGATTTGTGGTCTTTGCTCAAACCTGTCATTGAACCATTAAAGCGAAAGCGGGCCTAAATTGTTCATTTGCGTTACTACCCAGTGCGTTCGTTTGTTCACGTAATCAGACATAGGGGTAGGGCGAATTCGATAAGGGTTTGGCAGTACAACAGCAAGCTGTGCTGCCTGAATCGCGGTTAATTGAGAAGACGGTACTTTGAAAAATTGCTGACTAGCGGCCTCCACGCCATAGATCCCAGGGCCGAATTCAATGACATTAAGATACACCTCCATAATGCGCTGCTTGCCCCAAATCACTTCTAACAGTAGCGCGATATACAGTTCATAGGCTTTTCGGATATACGTTTGACTCGGAAACAGGAATACGTTTTTGGCCGTTTGTTGGGTAATGGTACTTGCCCCACGACTCGGACCTGCCGCACCGCTGTTAGATATGACATTCCACAGTGCAACAACATCGATACCGTTGTGATCGGGAAATCGTTGGTCTTCGGATGCTATCACCGCTTTAGGCATATTCGATGAGATGTTTTCTAGTGGCGTCCATGTTTGATGGACTTGAGCGGGGTAACCCTCCGGTGGTGACACAGTACGGGCAATCTTCCATCCCCAAATAGGTGGGTTTATGAACTTAAAGAAGATCACCAATAGCAGCGGTACGCCAAGCAGAATGCAGGTGATATTGACTAATAGCTTCTTTATCATAGTTTTCATTATGTTATGAATTGTCTAGGCTATTGCTTAGTGTAGAGCTGATTCTTGTTGGGTGCAAAAGAGCGGCTTCAATTTGTGGTGCCGAGTTGAACTAACCGCAAGGCATGTCGTCTAAAAACTCAGTTTAGCTTTGACGTAATACCGACCTTAAACAAGGAAATCATATGTTAGTAAAGGCCACACCCTATTTTCTTGCCGCCTGTTTGGCACTCTCCCCTAACGCATTTGCAGCAGAAGAAACGACCTCAGAGGAAAAAGCACAAGATACAAGTCATGACAGCAATTCAAAGGGTGCTGAATCAAGTAGCAAATATGAGGCGACACTCAATAAGTTCAAACAAGCCCCAGCAACCTTACCATTTTTTGAAAACGCTTACGGCTACGCGGTATTCCCGACTGTCGGCAAGGGCGGCTTCGGTATTGGCGGTTCCTATGGTGAAGGGCAAGTGTACCAACAAGGTATGCATGTGGGCGATTCAACATTGGCGCAGCTAAGTATTGGATTGCAACTTGGAGCCCAGGCTTACAGCGAAATTATTTTCTTTGAGAGCAAGGCGGATTACTACGCATTCACCAGCGGCAGCTTTGAATTTGGCGCGCAAGCTTCCGCTGTGGCTCTGACATTAGGCGCGAGTGCGCAAGCGGGTTCTACTGGTGCTGGAGCACAAGCGGGCGATAAGCAAAGTCAGGCGACTTACATTAATGGGATGGCGGTGTTTACTATGACCAAGGGCGGTCTAATGTATGAAGCATCTATTGGCGGTCAGGGCTTCTCGTTTGCCCCAAACAACAATTACGACGCTAACTAGTTAAACGTTGATCAACGGCGCCGCATTTCTCTAATGGCAAAGTGCAATGGGAAAGCGGCGTCGGTATCAAAAAAAAAAGGATTAGTGAGCAGTAAGCTGCTCAGCACCGCGCAACATCGCTTCAATCAGTTCGCCCGCGTTAAATTTCACTAATGCTTCATGAGCACCCACCTGATGAGCACGTTCGGTACACATTTCACTAGATAACGACGTATGCAGTATGCGATATGCATGTCCCAATTTGGGGTCATTTTGTACTTCAAATGCTAACTCATAGCCATCTAACCCTGGCATTTCAATATCGCTCACAAGAATGTCGATAGCATCGTTTTGCTCAGCTTTATTGCGCATAAAGGTGAGCGCGCTGTTGCCGTCTTTGCAAATATCGAACGGAATATTAATTTGGTTAAGTGCATCGCCAAGCTGCTTCCGGGCAATAGAAGAGTCATCAACCAGCAAGATGTTGAGTGCTTTAATTCGCTCCCTCTGCACATCGGTGAGCATAGGAATTTTGGTATCGGCGTATTGTGGGTAAATCTTAGATAGCAATAGTTCGACATCCAGCAATTGGACGATTTGATCATTAAAACGTGTCACGCCAGTGACAAACACATTTTTGCCGCTACTTTCTGGTGCGGGTTCAATCGATTTCCAATCACACTCTATGATTTTGTCTATCTCTCGTACCATGAAAGCGACGACGGTGCGTAGACAGTCGGTCACAACAAGGTAAGTGTTGTTGTACTCTTCTGGCGCAATAGGGCGAAAACCGATAGCGGCTGCCATATCAATAACGGGCACAGTCAGGCCGCGAATACTCACTGTACCTACCACATGTTGGTGTGAGTAAGGGATCTGTGTCGTCGGCATGAAAGGAACGATCTCACGTACCTTGAGTGTACCGATGGCAAAACGCTGCTTTTGCATGTTGAGGGTAAACAATAACATGCCCTGTGATTGATTTGCCTTACTGATGGTTGCTTTCATTATATTGCTTTCTCTATTTGCCAATAGATTGATTTTATAAACTTTCCTAGCAAATGTTAATGCGGCAGTTGCTCGAAAAACTTTAGTTGCGCGAAAAGTAAACGTGATTTGAATCTCATTTTGAATTACACTCAGCGCCACTTATCATCCCATAGTCGAATAAAGATCGAGGCAACCCATGGCGAGAACTGCGGCAGCACTTCACATTTTGGTTAAACACAAAGAGCAAGCTGAAGATATTATCAAACAGCTGAAGAAAGGTGCTAAGTTCCAAACACTTGCGAAAAAGTATTCCACTTGCCCATCAGGCAAAAAAGGTGGCGACTTAGGCGAGTTCCGTAAAGGCCAAATGGTACCTCAATTTGATAAGGTTTGCTTCACGGGCGAAACATTAGTACCACACTTGGTGAAGACTAAGTTTGGCTGGCATGTGGTGAAAGTGCTTTGGCGAATCTAATAAGTTTATTCTTTATAATAAACAAAGAGATATCTTGAAAAGCGAGCTTTTGGCTCGCTTTTTTCGTCTCTACGGTTTGGAAAGTGCTGATATACTATGTTTAATCTGATTAGTTGGTGACGTATGAAAGCATATCTGTACATTCGATTTAGTAGCAAACAGCAAGAGCAAGGTGATTCAGTAAGACGTCAGGAAGACGCAGCTAAAGTATGGTGTAAAACACATGATATTGAACTCAGTGATTTAACATTTGAAGACCTTGGTGTTTCTGCTTTTAAAGAAGGTGGCAAACGTCCTGGATTAGCCGACCTTATAGAAACTATCAAAATTGGAAAAATTGCTAGAGATAGTTATGTGCTGGTGGAGAGCGGGGATAGATTAAGCCGATTACGTTGGTTTGATACAATGTCCCTAATTCGAGAAATGGTTATAGATTTGGGTGTAAAGCTAGTTGTAGTTGACTCCGGTACAGTTTATGACTCATCGAACATTGAAGATTTGGGTCAAAACATCGTTATGATGGTTAACGCAGACCGAGCGTATAAAGAAAGTTTGCGAAAATCTGAGTTGATTCGAGCTGCTCGCCAAGCGCGTAGAGACAATGAAACACTTACTGGAAAGCTGCCTTTTTGGCTGATTAGAAAAAATGACCAAATCATCTTAGATTCTGAGAAAGCTGATACTGTTCGACTTATCATAGAGCTAAAGAAGAGTGGCAAGAGCAATCAAGCTACAGCAAGATTTTTAAACGCCCAAAAAATCAAATCTGCTACTGGTGGAGAATGGAATGCCAGTGCTATCCGAATGGTTTGTTCCAACCATGCTATCTATGGTGCAAAAGCTTACTTCATCACTGATAATGCTAGAAAGATGACTTTGGATAAGGTGGTTGAGGATAAGCTACCACCTATCGTTACCAAAGCTGATTTCGATGCTGTTCAAACTACTCAGAAACATAGAGGGCGTAGAAGTACTAAAACGCCATTTAGCCAGATTTTGAAATGTGGAAAATGTGGTGGTGGCATGGTTCAGCGCACTTCTATGTATAAAGAAAAGAAGATGATTTATAGAAGGTGCATTGCTTCCTTGGAAGGTCGATGTGACCAGAATAGATTGATTCGAGAGCCTGATGTAATCCTAACTACAGCATTAAAAGATATGACGTATATTGATTCAGTGCATCATCATGTGAGTAAGGTAAGTGAGATTCAGAAGCAGATTGAAACACTGAAAGAAACACAAGATAGGTTGTTAGAACTAGGTCAAGTTGATGCTCTTACTAATCTCTATACGACTATGAACCAGTTAGAGCAAAAGCTACAGCAAGCTAAGGTCGAGGATGAAGCACAAGAGCAAAAACCAATCGACTTTAACTATAAGAATGTATTCGATATTGAAGATACTGCTGAGCAAAATGCCATGTTGAAACGTGTAGTTGATAGCATTGAACTGCATTATCTAGGGCTGGTGGATAAGAAGACTAGTAGTAGATGGCGTATCAAAGTAAATCAACGCAATAACCATCATCAAAGCTTTGTAGTTAATCAGTATCACGGCTTTGGTAATTGGGAAATTGTTCAAGAAACTAATACCAAGAAGTTTAAAGAAGAGTTAGATAAGCTCACCAGTGGTATTGATGAGCTTGAAGATTGGCAAGATACAGAGGTCTAGCTACTCGTCTGTATAAAACAAAGAGGTTGCTGGGTTATAACTCAGCTACCATCAAATCAGACTTACCGAGCGTGAATTTCAAAAAATGCTCTAGCTTCATGTCATCAAGATACAAGTATAAATCCAGCGCATTACCCATAAATTAAGTAAGGATTAAAATTTCTACAATTTTTACTGGATTAGATTCCATTTCTTTCGTAGCATGTATGTATATACAGTTGTTGTGAGGATGTTATGGGTATTGTTGATGATGCGATTGCACGTAGAAATAAGTGTGTTTCTGATGGTGTGAATGTTCTTCCAAGTGACTATAACGGCGTTACAGTCGAAAAAATAAGAAGAGTTCTTACCAAGGTTGATAGGTGCACCAACAACATGATTGAGGGTGTGTTTGCATTGATGAGTACTGAGCCAAATTGGTTTAAGAAAGCAGCTAGCAAAGGTTATCAATTCAGAGATGGCGCAACAACTGCTCATATTGGCACTCATGTTGGTATTCTTCAGCGTGGCAATAGAGATAAGCTGGATAGAGAAGGTCGAGATTATTGGTTAAAGCCATTGTGGGAAATTGGCGCAATAGAAAAAGCTTATTTCAATTCCAAGGACTCTACATTCCTGCCTGGTCACCCTAAAGCTAAATCACCAAACTCAGCATACCGCTTATCTAATGAATTCATAGCCATTCTTGAGGCACCTGAAAGGGAATGGCAGGACATGGCAGAGGCTTGGATTCAAGAGGATGTACTGAGAGAACGGCTGAAGTTTCAAGCTGACCAAGCTGAAGAAGCTAAAAAAAGTGTTGAAAGCGCCCATAGCATTCTAATAACAGCTTCCCATACTGTTTACGCCAAGCGATTCCTTAAAGGTTATGAATTGGTGTATATAGATGATGGTGACGGAGACCGTATTACTGATGAACAACGAAGCGTACTAGCTAAAGCGGGCTTATCAATTCGATTGGATGATGCAATGCCTGATGTTCTTCTTTGGCATCCAGAAACAGATATGCTTTGGGTTATCGAGGCAGTTACTAGTGATGGGGAAGTTGATAACCATAAGAAGTCTAGTTTAACTGAGTTTGCTAAACGCAACGGGAAGTCAGGAGTTGGGTTTACCACTACATACCCAACATGGAAGAAGACTGCTGAGCGTCAATCCCAACTAAAAAATCTTGCTGATGATACCTACATGTGGATTCAGGAAGATGCATCTCGGAATATACATATAAAACAGTAGGCTATAGGAGTGACAAATGGATAAAGTAACTTGGCTTAGAAAAGCTCATGAGACTGTTAAAAAAGTCGCTGAGTTAAACGAGGAGTTTACGCCTGATGATATTTGGGATGCAGGGTTAGAAAAGCCGATGGAAGCTAGATGGCTAGGTCCTGTGATGAGCTCTGCAAAAAATAAAGGGTATATTGAAAAGACTGGGCGTGTTCAGCCTACTAGGCAGAAAGAAAGTCATGGTTGTGATGTGACTATTTGGAAGTCTAAAATCTATATTTTCGATTTTTAAAAAAAGGCAGGGTAATTACCCTGCCTTTTTTAGTGCTTCTTTAGATAGCTAAAAAGGTTAACCTTCAATGATTATTTGTACAATCTCATCTATGTGGTTTTGATTGTACCCCTCAACAGCTTCTCCTAATCTTACTAGTGATTCAGCATCAGGGTAGCGCAGAACTCGCAAGTCAGTAGCATTCACCTGAGTGTGGCCGTTAAATTGCCTAAAATACTGGTCTACTATTGTGCTGTTTAGATAAGCGCATAGCCCTTTAGCAAAAGTTTCTTCTAATGGTTGTCCATTGCTATGAAAGTAATTTGTTTTATTCTCAAAGCCAACCATATCGCTATCTGTGATTTCTGGCGTATATAGTGCCGCTGAGATTCTTCTCGGCTCTTCCTTGGCCGATAACCTTTTGGTTAATACATAATGACCGTTTGGTACTAACTGTCTTTCTGTCTCTTCATTTTGAGCTAATGCGTTTGGTTTTTTAATATTGTCTTGCGGCCATTCAATGTTGCCATCAGTGAAATGAACAGGGAATATTAAAGGCACTGCGCCTTCTTCAGGCTGCTCTCTAAGGTTGGGTCTGGTTCTGAAGTCTACTACTTTACCAGTACTGGCATTAATGCCGAGGTCCTCTAGAGAGCAAGGCATACCACCAATGCGCTGTGCTATTTGAGCTTGAAGGTCATTAGTAACGATATGAATGAATCTATCTGGGTTTGTCGGGCAGACTACTTCATTAAATTCCGAAGTACGAAGATGTGGTGCAGGGTCATCGGCACAAGTGCTTGACGTTATTTCAACTTGACCTTGAGCTTGACCTTTTGTGATATGGAAAATCACATTCTCTTGAAGAACTTTATCGCCTCTAAATGCGCGAGTTCTACTTTCAAATATATGAAGTTTACAGAGAGAATTATTGTCTAGCAGCACTCTGCGAAAGTCGTTGAAGTAAGGACCGTTACAGAAACTGCGAGGTGTAATAGCCACCAGCTCCCCACCATCTTCCAATAGCATCAAAGCAAGAGCAACAAAACAGGAATATAAATTGCCAGTCTCTACTCCAACGCTTCTTAGTAATCTACGTTCAGCGCTAGTCTTAGCAACTTTAAGATATGGAGGGTTTAAGATTGCCTTATTGAAGGTAGGAGTTTGCTCTCCATTTTGACGTGCATTAAGCAGCTGAACAGCGTGCTCAATAAAATCAACGCTATTAATGTTGTGCTCAAGCCTAATATCATTAGAGGCGCAGAATTCTTGGTTTAAGTTTAGAGAGTGCTCTAAGTTTTCTACAAGAACTGGCTCTAACTCCCAAGTGTGAGAGCTAATAGCCGTTGGTGCGAATTCATCAATACTACGAGCAATCAAGGCAGTAGTTAGTGAGCCTACACCTGCACCTGCATCTAGAATTGAAAGGTTGCCATCAAGGTTAGTGAATTGCTGAGCTAGCAGTCTTGCAACAGCGTTAGGCGTCATGAACTGGCCCTTTTGACCTCTAGTGCTTTCATCTAGAAGCTTATTGGCAGTCTCTCGGATGGTGTCCACTTGAATTTGAAGAACTTCAGACGGTCTTTGCATTAGCTGCTCTGCGGTATTGGTCATTACTTTTACTGGGCTTTTATACAGGTGGTGCATTTTGACACAAACAAGGGTTTTCGTGAAGCCAAAGGTTGTATGTGTAAAATTTCAGTTTGTTTATTGCGCTCAAAATCCACGTTAAAATAGTGCATACAACAGAAAGTTTACTTGTTTACTTTCTAGCACTTCCGCACTAAATACAGATGTAAAAATAGAGATGCTTACTAGCATCAGCTTAATGCTTAGCTCACTCACTTTGCCGAGTAGTGAGCATCTCTATTTTTATAAACCGACGGCAATCGGCACCTCAAAGCATTAAGTAATTCCCCAATACGAATACTTTCCAGATAAATCTACTTCAGTAGGTTCGATTGCGCACATCTAAGGAAAGATAATGAAAACAAACAAATTATTCATTCATGAGTACCCACCTGGTTCAGGTAAAACCCACTCCATGGTAAAAGCTATCGTTGATAGTGAATGTAGAGTTGTATTTGCAGCGCCAACACTGAAGTTAATCTATGAGATTGAGCAGAAGCTAGACAACTGCTTTGTAATCACTGGTGAAACCCCACCAAGAGGACAAACAATTGCTGAATATCTAGCTAATAACTCTCAGGAAGTGGCAGATGCTAGAGTGATTCTGACTACACACGCTACATTGCTTCGCTATGCTGATTTCTTTGGTGAAAGAACTCTAATTATTGATGAACTACCACTTGAGGTTCTTCAGTTCAAAAGCATTTGGACTAGCATGGAGGATGCTGCAATGCTCAGGCTTATCATGAGCAGTGAAGAGCAAGTTAAAAAGCGACTACGTGAACACAAGCAAGGTAGCTCTGAACTGTCAGATGATAAAGCTGAAATGCTTGAGGCTGCTTTGTCTTCAGAGTTTGCAATTGAAGAGCAACAAGGTAAAGACAAGTATGGTTTTCACTATGCTTACTATACAGACCCAAAGAAGTTTGAAAACTTTGAGCAAATTCATTTAATGGCTGCAACAGTCAAAGACACAATGCCTTTCATGTACTTTACAAAACTATGTGATTATCAAGCAGGTGTCAGTTGTGATAGTGAATTCAGTGTACGTGGCAATGAAATGTCTAATCACGTCACAATTTGTCCATTAGTAGTGTTTGCTGATTCAGACCGTGACTTCATCAGTCGAGAGGTTTTGGAAGCTAACTTTGATGAGATGGTCGATATTGTTCAGAGAAATACAGAGCAGAATATTATTACCATAACAAACAAGGAGCGTGAAAAAGCATTGAAAGAGCCTCTTGAGTTAATCCCAACAAAAGCACATGGGTTGAATGCCTATAGGCATAAGACTGAAGCTGCTGTTATCTACTCTGCTAATCCAAACCCTTACCAAATTCCATTCATGGAAAAGTGTTCAGAGGCTCTTGGCTATGACAAGAATTATCTAACCGATGCTTATGTGAATCAAAATGTTCTGGATGTGGTTTATCAAGCTGTGACTAGAACTGCTATTCGAGTGCCAGACGACAATAGACCATGTAAGTTCTTTGTTCCTGATATGAGAGCTGCTAATTGGCTTATGAAGAAGTTACCTAATGCGGTAATTGATGCTTCACAAGCAGTTATGCTCAAAGAGGATAAAGGTGGTGGTGCTCGATTTGGCAATAAAAATGCTAAAGGCAATAAGGGCAATAAGGGAAAAGGATGCCCAGTAATTAAATCACTGGTCGAGAAATATGCGACAAAGCCAAAAGCTAAGAGGCTGGTGGACAAGTTTGTTAAAGCAAATGGATTTACCCCTGATATCAATGAGCCAATACACATGCTTAGATTATACAAAGCCAATGCAATGAAACGTGTACCAAAGGATTTTGAGTTTAATGTTTTGAAAGAAGCTTAACGTAACTGGCGCATCTATAAGCAGGAAAAGCGTTACTAACTCACACCTCTATTAAGGAACCTATAAAGGAGTGCGAGTAAGTAACATAAAATACAGAATGCTCAGGCTTTGCGCAGCAAAGACTGTTGGAATGTGCAAAGCACATTCTTTTAACTGAACCAATGTTATTAAGTCAGAATGTCATCTACTTCATTAGTGCCATACTAGCAGAATGGTTCAGTGTAGATATCTACTCAATTAGTGAAGTATAAGTAATACATATGCAAGCAGAGCTTGCAGACAGCTTCGCTGTCTTAATCACTAACTAAATTTCTTTCTGAAGAGTTATTTCATTCTGACTCATTGCTATCTCGATTAAATTAATCAACGTAACCATCCTGCCTTTCTGCTTGTCGAGTCTGTCATTACCCTCTATTAGATGCGTCAGTTACAGACCTGATGACGAGATTAAATATTCTTTTCAGTACCTTATTAACCTTATGGTAAAATATTGTTATAAGGAGATTTTATGGCAAACATATCCAGAAAAGACAAGGGTGCTTTAGAGAAGTATTTTCAAATGCTAGGTGGTTACGTCCTCGATTTTTCAAACAAGACGTTCTACGAGTTCTTTGTCGATTTCGATATAGATATAGACGAGCAACAGTATAGTGAAGGGTATTCGTCTAGCTCAAAAGCCAACAGGCTCAGAGGCTTCTGGGAGCTATCAGATGACCAGTTAGTAGGTAGAGTTATACTTGGTTTGATAGAGCACCATGATGACTACAGAACCTCCCATTTTCATGGTGATAAAAACCATAATGATGAACTTAGAACTAACTGCCTGAGAATAGGCAATGAACTTGTAAACGGCACTTATAATGCAGATGCAAAGCTTGGTGCCAGACTTGCTCAGCCAGTGCGTAAGCCAGTTCCAGTAGCTAAACCAAGCCAAGCTCAGCTAGAGAGTATTTTTGCGCTACCTACTGAGCCAGTTGAAACACAACAAACAAAACAAGCTTGGACACCAGCTCCAGCCCCAAAGGCACCATTGAATATGAATACAAAACAAAGAGTCTTTATTGTTCATGGTCATGATGACGTGCTTAGACTTGAAGTGGAAAACTTCATTAGAAAGATTGGCTTAGAGCCAGTGATTCTGATGGACCAAGCAAGTGGCAGTAGCACTATCATTGAGAAGATTGAAAAATATGGTAATGCTGACTTTGCCATTGTTCTCTATACACCATGTGATGTTGGTAGGCATAAGGATGCTACAGAGTTAAAGGGTAGAGCACGTCAAAATGTTGTCTTCGAGCATGGATATTTCATTGCTAGGCTTGGGCGAGATAATGTAGCCGCTATTGTTAAGCAGGGTGTTGAAATACAAAATGACATTCAAGGTGTTGTTTATATTGGCGCAGAGCTTGATTGGCAAACTAGATTACTTAAAGAGTTTCATGCTGTTGGATTAAACTTCAATCCTACTGGGATGTATGCTTAATAAAAGCACACTATGTGGGCTTGTTTGAAATCATACGGACGTAAAAAGCCCCTCCTAATGGAAGGGCTAACCTACAAAATGCGAAACAAAAATACTGAATCAGTATAGTAGTAACTTTGGGGGTGTTGGTTACTCTGATTGAGTGGGCTAATACACCCATTAGAGCATTACTTGTCTTTACGATTGGTAGCTCGCTGCATTCTTTGTTGAGCCAGTAACAAACGTCCACCTACTGCCAATATCCCAAGAGTCATAAGGTGGATTTTTGTAGTACCTTGCGTCACGTAGATTTCTAAAGTGAGGTCTAACAAAAATCTCGGTATCAAACTCTTGTTTATTGAATCCAAATGACCAGCTTTTGCCACCTTGTTTGGGTTTGCTGTATTTGGTTGGTAATGGATGCCCTTCATCCATGGTGATTTGGCCTGTGCTGTATAGAACGCAAAACTTTATAATTATATTATGAAATTCACTTTCCTGAGCTAAGTTCATAATGTTGTTCATGAGTGTGGAGCCGCAGATTACTTCAGATGATTTTGACGCACACACTACAACTCGAGGCTCTTGATTGTCCAAAACCCCGCCCTCATTAAGGTACTTCTCTAGGCTTCCGCGGGATAGTGTAACTATTGCTGAATCAACCACTGAGCCTACTGGAAACCTAAGTTTAAAGGTTTTGAATGGGAGTTGAATCCTTGCGTCTGGCATATTATCCAGCTTTGCTTTTTTGATTATTTGGAGTACATCCGCAGATATGAAAATGTTATTTCTATCTTCTAGATACCTACCCATAAGAAACGTCATTTCAGCGCTCACAGAGGCGTTATCATGAGCGACACCTAGCAAAGTAGACTTTAAGTACACCTGCCTCCCGTGGCTAGATTCAATCATTTCACTCAAACTTTTGTTATGAGTCCTGAACTCGGAAGCCAACCGTTTAGGTACATCACCATAAAACTCATCTACAATGCGTTTTTTTATCCTTGCCATATAGATTCCTTCTGACAGCAGTTTTCATTCAACGATAGCAGACGCAGAATCAGTGTCGAGGGTTATTCCGTGAGTGCAAAGGCTAAGCCGGCTCGGAGCACAAAGCTGAACTTTGGTGCTAATTATCTATGCCTAGAGCTTCCATGCTGATTGAATGGCTAAATGTGAAGACCTTTGCATGGTGTGTAGAAGTTAAACTATCTGACAAAAAGAAAAAACCTGATAGTCCTAGAGCTTAGTGGCTGCCTTTAATATTCCAGTGGCAAGAGCTTGTAGGTAATGCTTTTAACTTCTTCTGTAAGACCTGCACTGGTAAGGTCATGGTCGCTTTTGGATTGTATCTTGTACTCAGATTCCAACTCTTCTACTGACCTAATATCGTCATTGTTGAATCTAAGAGGGCTAATGTAAATTGAGGTTTGCTTGTTTTTGTCAGCAGCTCTTTTGCTTCCACTAATATTCAACAAATGCTGGTGGAAGAGCTTGTTTTTAACCTTCCCATGAAATGGCTCAACCAACCATTGTACTTCTGTTGGGCTTGTTCTATAGCGGTAATAACGCTTGTTAAATCTACGTTTAAACTCACCATTTACAAGCTGATTTAGTTCATGTCAGCGCCGATGTAAAAATGACCCACTAACGCCGATTTAAAATTGACCCACCT
>NZ_JBJHPB010000006.1:0-210253 GCF_059412285.1 Vibrio sp. CB1-5
ACTCCTATTAGATCAAAGGTCTAGCTTGAAAGCTAGACCTTTGTCAGCAGTCTGAGGCCGCATTAAGCGGGCTGAAAGTATGTTAGAAACCAATTCGGTATGACATGGTAGAAAGATGATCCCCTCTGTCATATTGATACGTATAAACCAAACTCTGATTGTTATTGATTGTATAGCCTACATCCGCAATCAAATCCCAACTTCTAAAACTTGATCGACGACCATTTTCTTCCTGTAGATCATTGAAGCTAAATGTGTATTCAGGTGTAACACTCAACCAAATATTATTACTTGTATTGTAGACCATATTTAGCGATAACTGAGTATAGTAAGCGGTGTTCGACATTGATTGATGTTCAAACGAACCTAAAGCTAGCTCTGGAACCAGACGAATATCTTTATTAAGCGGCACGTTTACGTGCACACCAAGCTCGCCTGTGTTCGATCGGATGTTTCTATTATCAAAGTTTGAATCATAGTTATACCCTAAAAAATAGCCTACCCCAGTGTGATGAATGACATTAAGTCTTAAATCGTGATTTCCAAAATTATCATCACTATGATAGGTACCTAATAGATTCCAGCTGTTGTTAACTTGACTGGTAAATTGAGCGTTGACGTCAAAATCCTTACTACCATAACCGACAGAAAGACCATTATACGACGCATAAGGATTTGAGAAGTCGATATTTTTATTCGCTAAAACTGAAGTAGAAGATAGAGTGGTTAAAATTGCTGCGATAGTGACTACTTTTTTCATTGAGACTCTCTATATTAATCAATATTTCATTCATCCATGAAACAGTATTAAATCCAAATCTTTATGTCGCTAGAATAACACTACTGTATGTTTTTCGATGACGATTTACGAGGAATTAGAGAAATTCAAATTTGTTCGCAACTCCTACCCAATTATGAATTTCTCTAATTCCTATTTCATCTTCACGACACTACTTACAATCAAATCTCTAATATGAGGATTGAACATGAAACATTTGCCTGCCTGTATGATATTCGCAAGTTACTTAGCCTTCTTTTTCTTTTTTGTTACTAGACTCAATAGTTAAATAAACAACATGAAGGCGGCTTTGTTGCTCTGTTAGTTGTTTTTGTCATTAAATTTAGACTTAAACAACGATGATTTATAAATGATCGTCGCTTAGTTCAATTGAACTCCGCTACAAAGTCGCTATCCGATTTAATAAAGTTATGAACTATTTCGAATTAGATTGAGCAACCAACAGAGCTTCTACTCAAAAACCTTTTTCAAGCTAGTCTATAAAGTGTTCAAAAGGTGCGTACAATTCCCTCTTCAAGCACCCAAACTCCAACGACGTTGCCTTCAAATAGTGATAACATTCCCCCATCAGAATTACAGAGACTCTCTATGTTTATCCATCATGTTAACGGTATCGACTGGCTGGTAATCACCGCTTTTGAAGAATTCAAAACCATGTTTATTGAAGATGCGGGTGCTATCCCCTCTTGCTTCTCTACGACCAGCGAATTGAGCCTGATTGATCAAGCGAAGCGCACTTATGGGTACCTGCCCTCACTCGACGGCATAGTGACGGATACTGGCACCTTGCAGAGACCAAACAATAAAGAAGATTTGAACCCACAGCTTGCCTGTTTGGTTGAAGGGCGTGGCCGAGTGTTTATCTATCATGGCGGCTTTGTGGCGTTTGTGGATGATGAAAAGACCTTTATTACTCGTTTGGATTGAAAAGCGGTCATTCGGTCTGCAAGTCAGTTTTGTCACAATCTTCACTTCTCTTCGATTGCCACTGCGCTTCTTCACCGCTATGCTTTCTCGCACATTAGATGTTGAGAATGGAAACCATGCAAAATAGCTTTCAATACCCTATCGGTACCCCCGGGAAAAAATGGACAGATAGCGAAGTTCAACAGTGGCGTGAAAGCACGTCGGTAAAACGTCTTTATTGCGAAGATGTCCTTCCTAAAATCGACGCACTGCGTGAGAGCTTAGATGTGGTGCAATACGGAGCGCTTTCTTACGACGAAGCTCGCTTCCCGCTGTTTGCATTAAAAACACGCGCTTGGGATGCTACAAAGCCAACAATCCTAGTTACGGGGGGTGTACATGGTTATGAGACGTCCGGTGTTCACGGCGCGCTTCAGTTTGCTAAGAACGAAGTTCACGACTACCAAGATGCATTCAATATCGTTATCGCACCTTGTGTGAGCCCTTGGGGTTATGAAACTATCAACCGCTGGAATCCTAACGCAGTAGATCCAAACCGTTCGTTCTATCAAGATTCTCCAGCGGAAGAATCGGCCAATCTTATGGCGTTTGTGGCGTCACTAGGCACAGATATTTGGGCTCACATCGATCTACATGAAACCACGGATACGGATGAAAGTGAATTCCGCCCTGCTCTTGCTGCACGTGATGGCCTTGAATACATTGAAGACAATGTACCAGACGGCTTTTATCTTGTAGGTAACACCGAAAAGCCAGCTGAGGCGTTTCAAAAGCATGTGATTGGCTTTGTTGAAAAAGTAACTCATATTGCGCCGCAGGATGACAACGGCAAAATTATTGGCTCTGACGTGGTGCAGCATGGCGTAATCAATTACCCATTGAAAAAGCTGAGCCTTTGCACTGGCATGACAGATTGTGAGTACTCAACCACTACGGAAGTGTATCCAGATAGCCCTAAGGTGACTGAACAAGAGTGTAATGACGCTCAAGTCGCTGCGGTCGTGGGGGCACTCGATTTCCTACAAACATCGATGTAACACAACACTTCAAAACCCAAGCTTAATGCTTGGGTTTTCTAAATGCGCGCATCCAAAAAGCCACATTTGTAAAACCTGCTGCAAAAAATCATCAAAGTCTCGGTTATTTATTCTCTCGCGTAACAAATCACGCTAGGCTATGTAACGACAAAGAACAATCATAATTGCAAGGAAGTCGCTCATCTATGACTTATCGTCGCCTATTAGGACTCGTTACGGCGCTGACATGCTCTCTCAATGCCACTCTAGCGCAAGCAGCCGTGCCAACGAGCGTAAAATCGCGTATTGACCGTCAAGAGACTCCCGATGGAGTTCGTGAGTCTATGGTCTTACCATATCTCTTTAGTACAGAAACCATGGGTTTGAACGTGGGTGTCGGCGGAATGATTAAAGGTATTCACCAAGACCAAATGACCATTGGTGGTACCGTGTTTGGTGGTGATACGAGCCACGCCATCGCTGGCGGCGTCTGGAACTATATGATTCCCGGCACGGAGCGAGTATTTTTAAGTGCCTATGGCATGTTTGGCTATTACCCTCAGCAGAGGGCTTATACAACGGGCACCGAATCCTACCCGCCAGGCTCACCTCTTCCGGGAAGCAACGGCTCGTCAAAAGATCAATTTTTTCAAGCTGACGGCGCTTCCAATTGGTTTGATATCAAAATGGAGTATGTACTACCGATAGGCTCAACTCGAAATGATGGCCGAGTAGACTACAAAATACGTAACGGTTTGCTGATATCTGAGCCCTCTGGAGGCAAAGAGTGGAATCCAATGGAAAGTGGTTCCACCATCTTTGTCGCTCGCCAGTTCAATCGCTACCAGTCGTTTGAATTTAACCAAGGCAAGCTCGATGGCACCATTCACGCTATGGAGTTTGGCCTCCTCTATGACAACACGGACTTTGCGCCAAACCCCTCATACGGTAGCCGCCAGTACGTAGCGACCTCTCATGACTGGGGCTGGTTTGAGTCTAAGCAGCAGTGGTCATTTCACGAGCTCGATATGAGCAAGTATTTTTCGCTGGGTAAATCAGATTGGGCGTCACAGCGTGTCATTGCACTTAACTTCTGGACCGGACTTTCTCCGACGTGGGAAGTCAACAGCGATCAACAAGGAAATCGAGTTGTTAACGGTAATCCACCATACAATGAGGGTGCCACATTGGGAGGCTTCACCCGATTGCGGGGCTATGACAACAATCGATTCCACGATAAAGCGGTAATATATGGTGCAGCGGAATATCGCTATACTCTCGCATACAACCCTCTTAAAGAGATCTCATGGCTCGATTTCTTGCGTGTCGACTGGATCCAACTTGTCGGTTTTGTCGAGGTTGGCCGAGTGGGCGCTGCCTACACTGCGAACGAACTACTCACTGACTTAAAATACGATGCAGGCGGCTCAGTGCGAGCTTTGATGGCAGGTCTAGTCGTTCGTGCAGATTTGGCAAAATCCCCCGAAAGTACCAACTTTTGGATCATGGTTGATCATCCTTTTTAAGGCATACTCTCTTCCTAGAATTGCTTAAAGACCTCACATACAGAGGTCTTTTTCTATTTGTTCTAGGCCATTCAAATCGACGAACCTCACATCATCACTAACTAGTAAAAAACCGACTATTTCTATAAAACCAGCGCTAGTTTGTACATTGCTACCACTGCTAACCTGAGTTCAGAAGATAAAGTAAAACCTACTCAAAGGTTTGAAATTGACAATTTTTGAAAGTTAAACGAGGTAGAACATGTCTAACGCATTCTATATTCCATCTTTGAACCTAATGGGCGCTGGCTGCCTAGCTGATGCAGTAAAAACAATTGAAAGTCACGGTTTTCAAAAAGCGCTAATCGTGACAGACAACGTTCTAAACAAAATTGGTGCCGTCAACAAGCTGACAACGCTACTTGACGAAGCACAGGTTGCTGCTGTGGTTTATGACGAAACTAAACCAAACCCAACCATCGAGAACGTGAACGATGGTCTAGCTCTTCTTAAAGAACACGGCTGTGATTGTGTTATCTCATTTGGCGGTGGTTCACCGCACGACTGTGCGAAAGGCATTGCGCTACTTGCGACAAACGGCGGCGAAATCAAAGACTACGAAGGCGTGGACGTTTCTAAAAAGCCTCAACTTCCTCTTATTGCTATTAATACTACGGCAGGCACAGCATCAGAGATGACTCGCTTTTGCATCATCACTGATGAAGCTCGCCACATTAAGATGGCTATCGTGGACAAAAACGTCACGCCAATCATCTCTGTGAACGATCCTGAGCTAATGCTAGCGAAGCCAGCTTCACTTACAGCTGCAACGGGCATGGACGCACTCACACACGCGATCGAAGCGTATGTGTCTATCGCAGCAACACCGGTTACTGATGCGTCAGCGATCAAAGCGATTGAAATGATTCAAGCAAACCTTCGTGAAGCGGTGGCAAACGGCGACAACCTAGAAGCGCGTGACAACATGGCGTACGCACAGTTTATGGCTGGCATGGCGTTTAACAATGCCTCACTTGGTTATGTTCACGCTATCGCACACCAATTGGGTGGGTTCTACGACCTACCACACGGTGTTTGTAATGCAGTACTGCTTCCACATGTTCAGCAGTACAACGCACAAGTTGCACCAGCACGCCTAGCGGACGTGGCTCGCGCGATGGGCGTTGATACAACGGGTATGAGCGATGAACAGGCAGCGAACGCTGGCTTGGACGCGATTCGTCAACTATCTAAAGACGTTAGCATTCCAGCTGGTCTAGAAGAGCTTGGTGTTAAACACGACGACTTCGATGTTCTTGCTGAAAACGCACTTAAGGATGCATGTGGTTTCACTAACCCGAAACAAGCAACCCATGATGAAATTGTTGGCATTCTAGCCGCCGCTCTATAAGACAAACTAGAACTCTAATTTAGAGCCATATCGCATAACTGCAGGTAAAACGTTTGCCTGCAGTTTTGTTTTATAAATGGCTCGGGATTAACTAACACAGATCAATGTTGTGCGATTTTCTCCTGTCTATTATGGGATTCACCACCGTAATAGGAGTATGACGCCATTCATGCACACAATAAGCAACTTTAGTCGCATTGCAGAACGAGAGTATGCATTAAACGCAGGCCAAATAAATTTACTCTATTACGATCTGCCAAAAGATTTTCACGACGAGTACCGTTCATACGAAGCCCCCCGCCTTTGCACCATCCTTGAGGGTACAAAATCAGTAAAAGTGAACCAATCAGAAGCATTTAAATATCAGAGCGACGAATTCGTGTTGTTGCCACCGAATGCCAATATTCATATGAAGATGCCGGAATACACCAAGGCATTGGTGTACGAGTTCACTGAGCCGCTAATCGAGAAGGTCGCACAGCGAGTTTCGGACTATTTGGAGTTCGACACTTCGCAATCATTCGATGCACAAGGTTTTGTGGTTAACCCCATTGAAAAGCGGGTCAATTCGCTGCATGAGAGAATGCAAGAGATACTCAAAGAGCAAGACACAGGAATGGACTTTTTGATTGAATTGACGGGTCAAGAGCTCGTGTTTGAACTTCTTAGAAAGAACGCCTGCCATAACATCATTAATGGAAATCAGTCACACCCTATCAAGCGCGCTATTCGGTTGATGAACTCTCAAGAAGGTATGCAACTGTCGTTATCTCAGGTTGCAGAGGAAGTGGGACTTTCGTTATCGAGCTTCTCCCAGAAGTTCAAGCTGATGACGGATCAAAATCCGAAGGTGTATCTAACGCAACTGCGACTGACGGCAGCAAAACGACACTTAAAATCGATGTCTGTCACCGATGCTGCCTATGAAACGGGTTACGACAATATCTCGCACTTTATTCGTTTGTTCAAAAACGAGTTTGGGCAGACACCTAAGCAATTTCAGCGTACGATGGTGACTCGGCTAAATTGATCTACTGAAAAGAGAACGGCTCTCTAGTGAACCGTTCTTATTACTAACGACTTCCTTAGACTGTGATTGGCTATGCTGCCTTTGACCAAAGTCGACGAAATTCAAACCAGAGCGCCATCGATGCCGCTCCGATCAAAAAAGCCATAATAAAACTGCGATCATCCATGACACACATTAAAGCGATTTGTAGTGTGTCTTCCACGAACTCACCTCATTAGAAGTAGTAGTTAGCTTGTAGCCAACCTGTCGTATATTCACAACATGGACAAGGAAATTTGATAGGTCGTATCTGGAAATTATTATGTATCAGCTCGGGAGTCTGCACTCGCCGAGCCTATCAAGACAACAACTAGCTCCGCTCAGCGGCCGGTTGTTTTAGAGGAAAATAAAGCCTTTTCAGCTTACGGAAGAGGCCACTAACATCTTCCAAAATCACATACAAGCAAGGCACAGCAATCAAGGTCACAACAGTGGCATACATAACCGCAAACCCCAGAGCGACAGCCATAGGTTTGACGAACGCAGCTTGTAAACTGGTTTCAAACATAATTGGTAGAACACCAAAGAAAGTCGTAATTGAAGTAAGGGTGATCGCCCTAAACCTCGCACATCCAGCCTCGACGACTGCAGTTTTAGCACAGTCGCAACGAGCTTTGATTTGATTGACGTAATCGGTCATCACCAACGAGTCGTTGATCACCACCCCCGCCGCCGCGATAAGGCCGAACGTCGACATCATCGACATATCCAATCCGTAGAGATAGTGCCCCCAAATCGCCCCAGTCAGGCTAAATGGAATCACCGACATAATGATCAGCGGCTGAGCATAGCTTTTAAGCGGCACCGCGAGAAGGATATACACAGTAATCATACCCGCAACAAAGAACACGATTTGTTCTGCCGATTGCTTTTGCTGTTCTTCAATCGTACCGCCAAGCTCGGTGGTCACTTCTGGGAACATGGCCTTGAGCTCTGGCAGGACATTGTCCTCGATATTCTTCACCGCTTTATCTGGCTCGATAATGGTCTCATCAATAGATCCGTAGATATAAACCGTTCTAAAGCCATTTTCGCGTCGAATTTGGTTGATGCCCGGTTTGCTCTCAATTTCCACCACGTCACCGAGCATCACTTTCTTACCCGACGGAGTATTAATCAGCGCGTAGCGCAGAGACGAAAAGGCTTCACGAGTTAGCTTCGGATAACGAACCATGACTCGAACTTCTTCGGTGTTTCTCAACACACGCTGTGCCTCACCACCATAAAAGCTTCCCCCGACTTGCGCCGCAACACTGGCTAAATCCAACCCAAGATCGTAGGCCACCGGTTTTAAAGAGAGCTGTACTTCTCGGCTTCCAGTATCCATTGATGAGCTAATATCAAACAGCCCAGTTTGCAGTTGCAACTTGGAAATAAGTTCTCTTCCGGCTTCATTGAGCACCTCCATATCGGGTCCATAAAGCAGATAACCAAACTCATCACCGTCATCACCACCAGCTACATTATCATTGATCACAATGGACTTGAGACCAACGATGGTCGGCAGCTTTTCACGCCAACGGCGAGAGAGCTCAAACGCATCAACTGGACGCATGTCCTCATCCACTAGCGGTAAAATGAGCATACCTTCAGTACGGCTGGTATTAATGGTCATCATGTCGCGAATAACAGGCATACCAAATTCATCTTGGATGTCGTTATCAACCGCTTTAACTACCTTCTCCAACGTCAGCAAGGCATCAATGGTTTGCTCATCAGAGGCGTTACTGTTCATTTCAATTTTGATCAAAGGGAAATCAGACGGTACTTTCGGGCTTGGGATCATTCTCACATGCCCTGACGTCACCATAGCTGCGCTCACGACCAAAATTGCAATGAAGCCGGCCATAACAGACCAGCGCCATTCCACACATTGACTCACTGTACGCTTGTAAGGGCCGTGAACGAACTTAAAGAATGCGCGGTTAAACCGAGCTCGGTAACTGTTCTCTTTAACCGGTGTGAATTTAGTGTGTGCCAAGTGGGCAGGCAGAATTAGCTTAGATTCAATCAAGCTAAAGATGAGACAGAAGATAACGACTATCGACAAGCCATAAAAAAACGCTTTCTCGGGGCCAGTTGAGAATAGAAATGGAACGAACACCGCGATGGTGGTTAACACTCCAAAGGTAGCAGGTGTCGCTACTCGCTGAGCGCCGCGTACCACGTTAGTGACCCCACCACCACTTTTCTCTACCTCGGTATACACACTCTCCCCTATCACGATGGCATCGTCGACCACAATACCGAGCACCATGATAAAGGCGAACAGAGTAATAATATTGATACTAACGCCAAACAGTGGCATCAACATCACCGCCCCAAGGAAACAAACCGGCAACCCGATCATCACCCACATTGCTAAGCGAAAACGCAAGAATATAGTGAGCAATACCGCGACCAAAACTGCCCCTTGCATCAAATTCTTGAGCATCATGTCAAGGCGCGCGTTGAGGTAATAGGTCATGTCCATCAAGGTGTGGATTTGCACCCCATGCGGCAAGGTTTGGTTACGGGCTTCTATGTAGCGCTTCACCGTTTCGGCTACTGGCACCATGTTCTGAGTTTTAGTGGCTTTTACCGTGAGATAAATGCCATTCTCACTCGAAAATTTAAAGTAGTGCTGTCCTTCGGTAAACTCATCTTTAATGGTAGCAATATCACCGAGCAACACTTTCGAGCCATTGGCACCGAGTTTGACGGGGATTTGGCGAAATTCGTAGCCATCGTAATACTGATTTTCAATACGAATAGAAACCAAGCCAGTGTTGGTTCGCACTTGCCCTGCTGAGAAATTGGCGGAGTATCTTTGAATCGCCGACACCACATCGTCCAACGTAAGATCATACGTACGCAGCTCGTCGGGGTGAATCTCAATGCCAATTTCATCCGGGGGTGAGCTAACTTCGACCAGCGACACATCACTCAGTTGCAATAGCTCTTTCTCTACCTGTTTAGAGATGGTTTTAAGCTCAGTCAGCGAGGTGTTGCCCGACAGCACCATACCAATGACATCTTGCTTGAACTCGATTTGCGTGACTTTAATTGGCTCCATTGCCCTTGGAAAACTGGCAATAGCATCAACCCTTTGTTTGACTCGGTCGAGTACCTCCGGGAGATCGGCTTTAGTATCGATTTCTAGTGTGACTTGTCCACCACCGCGATACGCATCCGTGACTGCTTTTTTGATTTCGGTGACATCCTTGAGTGACTCTTCCACTTTAATAAGGATGGTTTCTTCGATCTCTTGCGCCGACACACCCGGGTAAGACGCGGTCACACGAATGTAGTTAATTTCAAAGTTGGGAAACATTTGACGCTGGATCAGAAAATAACTGACCGTACCCATAATGAGTACAAACGCCATCAGCAAGTTGGCCGCCACCGAATTGTTGGCGAACAGAGCAATAATGCCGCGCTGGGTAGACTTACTCACTGGCCTCTCCTTGCTGCGCCAACACATCAGACTCGTCGTTGACCCGAATTACCGTCATACCAATCTGCGGAAATTCTGGTACCGTCAGTACCAACTCGTCACCATTCTCAATGCCTGAATCAATAAAGAAGTTGGCCTGCTCCTCACGAAGCACATGTACCGGCTTTGGAATCAGTTTGTCTTCTGGATCCACGACCCAAACTCGCTCATCAATAACAAGCTCTTGTGGCACTTGAAATAAGTTATCCACGGTTCGGCCATTGAATTGGACTTCAACATAAGAGCCAAACGGTAGAGGAGTTAAATTAGATTTAAGGCCGTAGGGATCGTCAATACGAATCACCATGTTCACCATGCGCGTTGCACTGTCTACGACGCCTAAGTCACGAACGATTTCACCTTCTCGAATGACTTCAATGCGACCTTTAGCAATGATTTCCGCGCTAACACCGGTGATGTCCTTCGGTAAGAAAGGCGCGTCGAATCCAGCGATCGGCACCATAACTTCTGCGTGTTCGATGTTATTGATTTCCGCGACTTGAGAGCCTGCGGTAATGTATTGACCAACACCGATGTTGCGAGACACCACTAACGCATCGTATGGCGCTTCCACTTCGGTATTTTCAAGGTCGCGATTGGCACGGCGCAGCCCTGCTTGCGCTGATTTCACACGGGCTTCTGCACTTAATACTTGTGGGATACGAAGATAAAGATCCGATACTTGGGTATCTTTAATTTTCTTAGCTTGGCGCTCAGCAACTTTCGCTTTTGCGCGCTCTTCGATAAGGGTCGCTTGAGCTTGTGCAAGTTCTGCTTGAGCTTGCAGTACCGCGGCTTGATAGTCATCTTTCTCGATAGTGAACAGAACTTCACCGCGTTTAACCACCCCACCAGAGACAAAATTGGGGTGCCAACTCGTCACTTCGCCAGAAACTTGAGTAGACAGCGCTGTACGCTCTAAAGGTACAACTTCGCCAAAACTCGAAATCTGCACTTGATGAGTCTGCGCTTGCAAAATTTGGGTTTTGACACGAGGTGTGGTGTCGAGTGTTTTCTCTACCTCGACTTCTGGTGCAGTCTTTTGAACTAACAAGTAACCGCCACCTGCCACGCCTAAGATTGCGAAGGGGAGTATCCATTTAATACTGCGCTTGAACATAATGTCCCTTATTAGTGTTCTTTAGTCAACGTACCTCAATAACTGTACGCTTGAGCGTTTATAACCATTGTACGCATATTAATTGATATAAACTGTAAGGTTTCATCATCTTTTTTGACTCACATCGACTTCTTACCAATACAATAATTGACATGCAAAGTGTGACATTTCCTTTCTGACTCTAAACAAAGTGCCCCCATTCCCCAAAAAACAGAAAATCCCCGCGTTGAGCGAGGATCTTGTATTGAAAGTATGGAGTTTACTGAGCGATAAAACCGTCACATTTGGCCGCGCAGATAAAATCATTTTGATGTAACCCTTTGATAGAGTGACTCCACCAGGTCACGGTCACTTTGCCCCACTCCAGCGTGATTGTTGGGTGATGGAACTCTTCTTCGGCCAGCTCCGCCACTTGGTTTGAAAACGCCCAAGCGAGCTTAAAGTTCTTAAACTTATAATGCTTCTCAAGTTGCGGGATACCATCACGCTCTATAATTTGCCAATCATTAAGCTCTGTTAGTAACTGTTGTTGTTCATCCTTACCCAGTGCAATTGCATCACTGCTGCAGGCTTCGCAGCGTAGTTCATTAAGCATGTGTCATGTCCTTTGGTTCAAAAAGTGGAGGGAGTAAGCCCGATTCCATCGCTCGTGCGACATCTTGGCTCAAGTCCTGTTGTTTTAGTTCATACAGCTGGCGAATGTCGTCCAGCACAAAGTAAGTCGGCTGCATAATGTCGATTCGGTAAGGCGTTCTTAACACGTTGTCGACATTGAACGCTTGACGCAGCGGCCTTTCATCATCAAGTGCGTACAGAGTCTCACCCGGAGATGACAAAATACCGCCTCCGTAAATCTTTAAGTCGCCATTCTGCTCAACAAGACCGAACTCGACGGTAAACCAATACAATCTCGCCAGATAGACCCTCTGCTTGCTGCTCGCTTGATAGCCAAGCTTTCCATAGTGCTGGGTAAACTCGGCAAAATCTGGGTCGGTCAGCATGGCGCAGTGCCCGAAGATCTCATGGAAGAAGTCAGGCTCCTGAAGGTAATCAAACTCTTCTCGAGAACGTAAAAACGTCGCCACAGGGAATTTGCGTGATGCTAACAGCTCGAAAAAGCGATCAAAATCGATCAGCGCTGGAACAGGCTCAACTTGCCAGCCAGTCTCACGCTGCAACACGCTGTTAATTTCAGTCAGCTGTGGGGCTCTATCTAGTGGCAAATCAAGCAATTCAAGGCCGCGTAAATACTCTTTGCACGCTCTGTCTTTAACTAAATCCAGTTGGCGTTCAACAAGATCATGCCAAATGCGGTTTTCTTCTTCGCTCCAATCAATTAATCCCTGCTCATTCACAGGGTTAGATACATACTGAGTCATGCCATTTCCTTTAACAAACTCTTTACATTAAGCCTATGTGTTTGGTTTTAAGCTGACAATAACTCTTCTAAATGACGCTCGCACCTCGAGCGTAACATAAATTTTACATGCGTGTATTTTTAACTTTAAATTCAATCAATTGAATTTGGCCGACAAGTTTGACTAGCCCACCAAAAGCAACAAAAATTAAACTCGTAATAATATCAAGGACGAGTGTATCAATAATGTTAACAAAGCCTACTTCTTCTCAATCTCTATGGACACCTAACGCGACCCGCGCTGCTCAAAGTCATATCCAGCGATTCATCAATCAACTCGTTGCAGACAAACCCGCCTTAAACATTTCTGACTATCAACAGTTACATCAATGGACACTGGATAATCCAGAGCATTTTTGGCAACGAGTATGGGATTTTTGCGGCGTTGTGGGCTCGAAACAAGGTCAAACGACCCAGCTTGGGGAGGCGGTATGGAGTGATGTCGTACCCGCGAGAGACACTGTCTGGTTTCCTGAGGCGAAGCTGAATTATGCAGAAAACCTACTCGATTATGGGAGTAAAAACCCTGAAAAGGTCGCTATTTTATTTCAAAACGAGCAAGGCCATGTTGAGCAATACACTTGGAAGCTGCTCCTTGAGCACGTGTCCATCATGCAGCAGTGGCTTCAAAGCATCAACGTAGCAGAAGGCGATGTCGTGGCTGGCTATCTCCCCCACTCTCCCTATGCCGTGATTGCTATGCTCGCAGCGACCAGTCTAGGTGCTATTTGGACATCGACCTCGCCGGATTTTGGCGCGGAAAGCGTTATTGAGCGATTTGGACAAGTGAAACCCAAGGTGCTGTTTTGCGTGGATGGGTACCAATTTGGCGGTAAATCGTTCTCCATGACAGATAAGAACAGCGCCATCTCAAATGCAATTGAACCTGTTAGCCACGTTTGCACTGTGGGATACCAGCACCTCGGTCAGAACGAGCCATCAATGCCAACTTCTTCTCAAATCAATTCCGGCAACGCTATCAACGTCGAATGGGAGTCCATCATTGGTGACTTTCAAAGTGCACCTGTTCACTTTCATCGCGTTGCGTTTAACTCTCCTCTGTTCATCCTCTATTCGTCCGGAACAACGGGAAAGCCTAAGTGCATTGTTCACTCTGTTGGCGGCATCACCTTAAATCATCTTAAAGAACATCAGCTACATTGTGATGTTCGACCTGACGATCGAGTGTTCTATTACACCACTTGTGGTTGGATGATGTGGAACTGGCACGTATCGGTACTGGCAAGCGGAGCGAGCTTGGTTATTTATGATGGCAATCCTGTTTACCCCACGGAAAACGTACTATGGGAACTGGCCAATCGCACGTCAGTAACCTTGTTTGGTACTGCCGCTAAGTATCTGGAAGCGATAGAAAAAAACGGCTTTATCCCTAGTGAGAAGTTTGCACTTACCCACCTTAGAACCCTTTGCTCTACAGGCTCTGTTTTGTATCCAGAGCAATTTGATTATGTTTATCAAGCCATCAAATCGGATCTTCATTTAGCCTCTATTTCAGGTGGAACCGATATTTGCGGCTGCTTTGTGCTTGGCAATCCTATATCCCCTGTTTATCGCGGTGAATGCCAAGCCGCTGGTTTAGGCTTGGATGTGCAAGTCTTTAATACCAATGGCGAATCTGTCATAGAGCAGCGTGGTGAGCTGGTTTGCCTTAACAGTTTCCCAAACCAGCCTATTGGCTTTTGGAATGACGATGGTGAACGTTACCACAACGCTTACTGGGCAGACTTCGCGCGCTGCTGGAGTCATGGCGATGATGTCTTGATGACTTCACACGGTGGTATGCACTTTTTTGGGCGCAGTGACACAATACTCAATCCGGGCGGTGTACGCATTGGTACCGCTGAGATCTATCAGCAGGTTAATCAGCTTGATGGTATTATCGACTCCATTGCTGTTGGCAGAACGCATCTCAATGATGAAAAGATTGTCCTATTCGTGCAGCTTTCCCCATCTACTGCGCTGGATGATAATTTGCAACGTGCTATCAAACAGCAACTGAAAACGCATTGCTCACCTCGCCATGTCCCCTCAGAAATCTATGCCATCAGTGAGATCCCAAAAACCAAGTCAGGAAAACTGGTAGAACTAGCAGTAAAACAGGTGTTGCACGGCCAAGAAATAAAGAACAAAGGGGCGATCGCCAACCCGCACGTCCTTGATGAGGTCGCGAAGTTCGCTCTCACTGTATAGCTGGCAACTCCCTGATTAAAAGACGCTTTACCGATATTCAACGCGGGTAAAGCGTCTTGTTCATCTACATGAACTGATTCTGAACTCTCCACTCATTCTTCATTCAGTGCCACTCCTTGATACTGGCTTCATCAACTGGCCGCGCCATCTAACCAAGCTAACCAAGCGGCCTTTATCGATGGAACCATTGAACAAAAGGAACAGAATGATGAAATCACTTAGCGTAGTCGTTATCACCCTCAATGAAGAAAAACGTATCGCTCGCTTGCTGAGCGATCTTAGCTGCCAAACTTATCAAGATTTCGAAGTCATCGTTGTCGATTCAAATAGCGATGACCTGACTTGTGAAGTAGCCAGTAAGTATCAAACTTCGCTACCAAGTCTTACCGTACATCAAATGTCTCAGCGCGGTGTGAGCCTTGGCCGCAACACCGGCGCTAAGCTAGCGAAACATGAACGCTTGCTGTTTTTGGACGCAGATGTTCGTCTCGACAAAGATTTCCTCCAAAAGGCCATCGACAAACTTGAGCAAGAAAAGCTTGAAGTCGCTGGTGTCTATATGGGTTCCCGCAATTTAGCACCGGCTTATAAAGCTGGCTATGGCCTGTTCAATGCCGGATTGTTCGCCACGCAATTCTTCTTCCCAACCGCCGTTGGCGCATGCATTTTTTCAACCAAGCGTGTTCACCAAGAGATCGGTGGGTTCGACGAAGAGATCGTGCTTTGTGAAGACTGCCACTACGTCAAAAAAGCGTCTAGAACCTGGCGTTTCAGATTTCTGCCGATCAACTTTCAATTCGATCCACGCCGCCTCGAGCAAGATGGTTTCTTCAAAATGGGCTTTACCTACCTAAAAGCCAATGTTCGACGTTTCCTATTTGGTGAAATGCGCAACAACGAAATGGAATACCAGTTTGGCCATTATCAGAAACAGTAGTCAAAAACAGTAAGGCAGAATCAGTAGCCAAAAACAGTAAAGCTAAAACAGCGAATAAGGTAAATACAGCACAACAGGTCGCTGGATATAAAGTAGGTAGGGATTGGGTATGTTTGAAACATTGGGACTGTTTGTCGGTGCGCTCCTCGACGCATTGATTGGGCCAAACTTAGTGGTACCAGGTGAACCATTTATGATTGCGGCTGGGTATCAGCTCTATTCGGGCACATACATGGCTGTCGCTGCGGTATTATTTGGAGGCCTAATTGGCGACCAGCTTAGCTTCCTTATTGGGCGTCGTTACGGCATCAATGCTAAAAAATCCTTGCTCCGTTGGCAGCCTAAGATTCGCCGTCCTTTAGCACGCTGTCGTCTTCTCATCAACCGACATGCCTTTTGGGTTATCGCGTTTGCTCGCCTACTTGGTCCCATCGCTTGGGTTGTGCCTTTTATGGCAGGTGTAAATCACATTCGCTGGAAAAAGTTCTCCGCCTACGCTTTAGTCGGATTGGTACTCGGTGTAGGCCAGTTTGTAACTTGGGGGTATTTGCTTGCTGCAGGCGTAGACAATGTGCCCATGCTGAATGAAGCCGCAACGTTTGTTTCTGAGCACAAGTACTCTTTAGGTCTGTCACTGGTATCGCTGGCGCTTCTCTATTTCGGCATCAAAAAGCAGTGGCGCTATTCTTGGCTGAAAGCGTCTAGCTTGTTTCTTGGTGGCATGCTTGCTCTCAATTACTCACACTTTTTTTGGTGGAGTGACAACGAGGTAGTCCCTTTGGCGCACACAGTGCCAACGGAAGTCACTTTATCAGATCTTGATTATCGCGTGTACGCTGGTCAATCCACCGTCTACTCAGCGCAAGCCGTCAATGTGGTTTACTTGGGTGAAACCCCGGCAGATCTAATGGGTGAGTTAGGCTGGATTGAAAACAAGACCTTCTCGCGAAGTGATATCGAGCTCCGTGATTATGTGCAGTTGCTACAGCAAAGTACACCACCCGTTTCGGATTTACTTTGGAATGGTCAACCACAGCATTTGGCATTTCAACTACCCGGAACCCTTACTCATCGTTCACACCTCCGTTGGTGGCAGGCAGGGATCGATTCACAAACCCAACAAACCGTTTGGGTCGGTGCACTAAGCTATGATGATGGCCTTAAATTGACGCCGTATGGTGGTATTCTAACGCTCCTTCATTCTGTCTCCCCGAATGTGGACATTGAGCGTGATCAGCTAAAAACCGATGTGTTTCGACTCAATGACCGCTGGAACGCCGAAAACATTCCACTGGCGAGTGTTACCACCAAAAACCGACAGCATGACTACTTTACCGATGGACAAGTATTGGTCGTATCCGAACATGCATTGTATGTAAACAATCCACAACCCACTGAGGGTATTGATTTTATCTCGATAAACTACGTTCCCCAAGCTTAGAAATATCTTTGACCCAATCCTGTCACTCGCAGATTTGTATACAGGCACAAAAGAGATTAATCAGCCGTGTCAAACATCGACGGCTCGTTAATTAGCATTTAGCAGTGTGACGGATTGTATCAACTAATTTCAGCCACATTGATGTTACAAAGCCGCATACCTTATATTCACGTTTAGCAAAGACATGCTCAAGTTTTGCTAAGTCAGCTCAAATAATAAAGGTATAAAATTCAATGACCACTTTGGCCCGTTTCGCATCTTCAAGCGATTCAAACCAACTGCGCAGCTCAACGCGCCCACAACCTGCAGCGCCACCTATTCAAGCTGCTCTGTCTTCCCGAATCTCTATGAAAGAGCCTGCTCTTTTACTTGCTCGCCAACCCTTTCCCACCCGCACTTTAACAACACTTTCTTCACTTCGTGGAGGATTAGCATGATTGAAATACACTGGACTGTCGCTTTAGTGATGAGCTTTTGCAGCATGCTAGGCGTTCTTCAAATGTACGGACGACGTATCGATTCATTCTTTAAACGCGTTGTCGATAACATGTTGAGAGTCGGAAAAGGCTCTATGAAGGCGTCTAATTACTCGCAGCAGCGCACGGAAAGCGAGCTTTATCAGGTAGGACATCAAGAAAGAAAGTATGAGTTTGGCGATTACATCCGCCAGCAGAGCAAACGAAAAGACAAATTGTAATTGTAAGCCATTCGATGCTAAAAAGCCCGTGACTCAATACAGTGATTGAGTCACGAACTCATTTAAAAAAAGTTACGCAGTTAGGCCGTAACAGAGACGACAAGCCAGATGTTGTAAGCAGCGTAGCCTGTGAGCAGCAATGCCCCTTCAAATCGATTGATGCGCCCTTGACGACCAAAACCGTAAGCCATAAAGAACAGAGCTACCGTCATCGCCATCATCACTAGCCAGTCTCGAGACAGGACTGCCTCTGGCACATTCGCAATTGGCGAAATCATACCCGCAATACCCACGACAGCCAGAATATTAAACATGTTTGATCCGACGACGTTACCAATCGCGATATCATGCTCACCTTTACGCGCAGCTGCGATAGAAGCCGCCAGTTCTGGCAAAGACGTACCTAATGCAACAATCGTCAAACCAATCACCAAGTCGCTAATACCAAGAGATTGAGCGATAGTTACTGCGCCCCAAACAAGAATACGTGAACTCACCACCAGCAAAACAAGGCCTAGTACAAGCCAGAAAATGGCTTTGCCTAATGACATAGTTTTCTCTTCAAGTTCTTGCTGCGTATCGGACTCTAGCGGGTCACCTTTACCCTTGATTCCCGAGTAGATACTCCAACTAATAAGACTGAAAAAACCCACCAGTAGTATCGCAGCTTCACCGCGCCCTAACACACCATTCCAAAGGAGTGCCCCTAGCAATAAGCTAATAGCGAACAGTAGCGGCAACTCTTTTTTCACAATGACAGATTGCACCATGATTGGCGCAATGATTGCGGTGACACCTAATATAAGTCCGGTGTTAACAATGTTCGAACCAAGTGCATTCCCTAAAGCTAACTCAGGGTTACCCTCTGCTGCGGCCATTGCAGACACCACCATTTCCGGCGCTGAGGTACCGAAACCAACAATTACCATACCGATCAGCAAAGGCGGCATGCCTGCGTGACTCGCGGTAGCCGCTGCACCATCAACAAATCGGTCTGCACTCCAAACCAATAAGATAAAACCAACTAGAATCGCCAGAGCGGCAAGTGTCATATCCGAGTCCTCAATAGGGAAAGATGAGTGTTTTTGACGAGCAAGTCACTGTCTCCAGTGACAATTTTAGGACGGGAATAGTGAACTTACATGAACTGCTTCGTCAAATAATGATTTTTATCGTCACGATAAAAAACGAGCCTAAAATGGCTCGTCTTTATCGCATGCTACACAAGGGCTAACGCTACGCATTAGTCTTGCTTATCGCTGGCTTTGTTTAATGCCACATACTGCAAATTGGCGTCAATCTCTTGGTTGCCCAACATGCGCTCCCAGAGTACTGAGATTTGGTCCAAGCTACGCTCGCTGGGATATCGAGTTGGCGCTTCTAACAGCTCCCAACCTGCATCAGGGGTTTCTTTAGCAAAAACGAACTCAAACGCTAAGCTGTCTGCCATACCAAGTCTCAAGTCAGACACAATGAGCCTACCTTGGTCTTGGCGATACCCCAAGAATCCATGGGAGAAGGCTTCTAAACCTTCAAGAGTGTTTGGCTTTTGCTCAAACGGCCACTCACCACGCGAGCGTTGAATGAAGTCAATCTGATTATCAGAGTCAAGCAACGATGCCAACCCTTCAAAGTACTGGTCACCTTCAACCACCACCACTCTCCATAACAACGTATTAAATGGAGAAGGGGTAATCAACACCTGTTTATTATTGATGTTTTGTGCCGCTAAATTCTTCTCTACTCTATCGGCAATCATTTGCTGCGCAGCATAACCCCAAACTAGATATAAACTCGACACAACAACAACCGATTGACACCACCATCCGCCTCTTTGGCGCGAAAGCAGTGCAACACCAATACCGAGCAGAAGTGGCAGGGTATAAAGTGGATCGATGATAAAGATGTTCCCTACTTCAAAGTATCCGGGAATTGGCCACAACAACTGGGTGCCATAGGTCGTCATCGCATCAATGGCAACATGAGTCACGAGAACGCTGAGGACTAAGAAAAAGACACGATTGAAAGACCAAAACACATCGGGTTTAAGGCGGCAATACAACCAGCTGACAATAAGAGAGAACACAGGAATAAGCAGTAACGAGTGGGTAAACCCGCGATGCTTTATGGTGTTACTCACGGCATCACCATAATCGAGTACTACATCTAAATCTGGTAAAGTACCGAGCGCAGCACCTGTAAAAAGTACCTTTGCATTACATTGTTTGCCCGCTATCGCAC
Organism: Vibrio sp. CB1-5; assembly: GCF_059412285.1. NCBI lineage: Bacteria > Pseudomonadati > Pseudomonadota > Gammaproteobacteria > Vibrionales > Vibrionaceae > Vibrio > Vibrio sp. CB1-5. The sequence continues at coordinate 20,267 of NZ_JBJHPB010000006.1, forward strand.
CAGCAACGGTTGCCCCTAGGGCCGCCTGAGTAAGGGAATCCATTTGGTCTAATTACACTCTCTCGATAGGCTAAGTATCTGTTCAATCATACGTTGAGTATATAGAAAAGGAGCATCCTGATATAGGCCAAGCAATATTCCTTGTCACCCAGACTCATCATCGTTTTCGGCAAAACTCTGTGTAGCGAGCGATCGACAGCGGTTTACTGAATAGGAACCCCTGCCCCCAGCGACAGCCGTGTTTTACTAGGATATTCATTTGATCAGATGTTTGAATTCCTTCCGCAATGACTTCAAAGCCTAATTCGGTCGCCATCTGTATTGTTGAACTGACGATGGTTCTATCATTTTGTCTAAGTTGAGCAATGAAAATCTTATCGATTTTCAAACTATCAACGGGAAGCTGTTTTAAATAGCCAAGTGAAGAATAGCCTGTACCATAATCATCAATAGCTATTCTTACGCCTAGTTTTTTAAGATCCGTTAGGTATATCGTTGCTTGTGCCATATTCTGCACAAGTACACTTTCTGTTATCTCTAGCTCGAGGATATTAGGATTCACCTCATACTGTTCCAATGCTGCTTTCACATCGCTTAACAGGCAACCTGACATAAGTTGTACAACCGAAACATTCACCGACACTTTTTGATGCTCAATCCCCATGCTTTCCCAATACTTGATCTGTTTGCAAGCTTGTCGGAGCACCCAAGCCCCGATAGGGATGATCTCTTTTGAAAGCTCTGCGATTGGAATAAATGAATCCGGTGGAATTACGCCATACTTAGGATGATTCCAGCGCAATAACCCTTCGCAACCAACATGTTCACCAGAGCGCAAGTCAATAATGGGCTGAAAATAGAGTTCGAGCTGGTTGTTCGCTAACGCTTGAGGCAGCTCTGATTCGATAAACAATTTTTCTCTTGCCTGCTTTCTTAAAGTATTGGTATAGCAGACACAGCCGGATGATAATTCCTTCGCCTTATACATCGCAGCGTCGGCTGCTCGCATCAAATCATCCACATGATTTCCATCTTTGGGAAAGGTGGCAACGCCAATGCTGGTTGAAATTGCAATCGATTCATCATCAATCAATATTGGCTGGCGTAAACTCTCAATGAGCTTTCTTGACAATACTACTGCTTGTTCCACATTAGTAAGGTTTTCGATCATGATCGTAAACTCATCACCACCAAAGCGAGCAAGAACATCGCTACTTCTCAAGCTGTTGGTCAACCTAGTCGCGACTTCAATCAGTAGTTTGTCTCCAAAATCATGCCCTAAACTGTCATTAACATGTTTGAACCTATCGAGATCCAAAAAGAGGATGGCTACCATCGAGCCGTTTCGAGTCGCTAAGTTCAATGCATGACTCGTCTGCTTTATAAACATCCTACGATTAGGCAAACCTGTTAGAGCGTCATTGAAAGCAAAATGTTTGAGTGTATCTCTTGATGCTTCTAGTTCTTGGGTTCGCCTCCTCACCTGAGTTAATAAGTTTGCATGAGAATTAAAAAGAGTAATGATAAGTAAAACGCTTAGCGCCCCAAAAACGGATTCGTAAATTAGAAACTTTACTGAGCTTTCGGCTTTTATTAATGAGATAACATCCTGAGACACGGATACAACAACAGTCCACTCCCGCTCAGCAACTTGTTGAACAAAGGTGAACTCTACCGACTCACCAAGTGAACTGACTCTTGTGGGTTCATATTGATAAATCACTTCATCATTGGCACTAGAATCGAGGATCTTCACACTCATGTAAGAAGCATCACTATTCTCAAGGCTCTCAGTAACAATATCTCCAACAACAAAAACTCCGACGACAAAGCCTGTTAAATTAAAAGATCGAGTAAGAATAGATGTACCAAGCGATGGCCCTTGATTAATGGGGGAAAAAATGAGAAACCCAGGCTCTTTCGCTTCTAGTTGAATAAGTTGAATGGTCTCTGTCGCGACTGGACGACTAATATTCTGCGCTTTAATCATCGCTTCTCGTCGTTTGCCATTCGAGAAAACGTTAAAACCAAATGCACGTTTGTTTGGAGCAAAAGGTTCTATCCATTTAACGACAACCAAAGGATCACCCAACTTCAACGGTGTACCTCTTACCTTAAAACTTGAATCACTCTGCTTATCCGTGCTCTTTTCAAACTCTTCTAATTCATGTTGCTCTATAACTGGGTTCCATGAGAAACCACGTACACCTGGAGTTTGCTCTATGAGTGGCAACGTTAGTCGTTTAAATTCATCCTGTGTAACATCACTGTTCCCCGAGAGCTTCAAAGCTAATAGTGACAATGAGTTAAGATACTTCTCCACCTGGTGGTTAAGGTTTTTTTCAATCAACTGTGAACGAATTTGGAATTCGTTGTGACTCTTCACCTCTAAAGACTGGTTACTGTATTTTTGACTACAAACCAGGACGACTAAAACTAAAACCAGTGAAGAAATCAGAGCTCGATAGTGAGTTAACCTTTTTGTCAGCTTACCAGTATGTTTCAGGAAGACTAAAGCAAGAGGTGTAATCACAATAACGCCTAGAAAGTCACCCAACCACCAAATGAGCATATTGCTCCAATAATGCCGACTTGGGTCCTCAGTTTGTGGCAATTCAATGAGGAAGGAACCCCAGGCGCTCGCAATAAGACAGCAAATAAGAGCGAGTACTACAAACAAAGTGACTTTTCGTACGCTTGTTGAAGAGATAATATTGACAGAAAAGTAAGCTAAACTGCGATAGTTGACCCAAGCTTGAACAGCCGAGCCTGCCGCGATACTGCACGACGTCAAAATGGCCACTAGCCCGATATCAACACCATTAATTGCTTGCACCCCAACATTGAAGATTATTGAACCTATAAGAACCGCTGGTACAAAATGAACTTTCCACAAAATACAACCAGCGAGAGCAATACCTGCCGGTGGCCACAGTGGTACAACTTGACTTTGAGGACTCAAAGAAGAAAAAAGAAATGCCGAAGATATGTAGAGTACAAACACACTGATATAACGAAGACCAAAAACCAATTTATGGCGACCCTGCTTGTCAATGGACTCTGGGGATATCAGTTTATCTTTATTATGCAATGCTCTTCTCCACGACTAATTGACAAAAAAGTCGAAATTGGGAAGTGTATGAGCAAGTGTAGTAAAGATCGGTAGTATTGGTATTATTTATTAGATTACGCGATACCTTGTGACTGAAGCCATTTCAGTCCTTCTCGCTTGGCTAGCCCTTTAATTTGTTGAGTCTCGATAAAGCCAATCACTGCTGCGGCGTGAGTCTTTGAGTACTCCCTCAAGCTCCAACCAATTGCTTTTTGAATAAAGAACTCTTTGTCTTCTTGGTTTTCAGCAATGATAATAAACAGCATATCTTGATCGGTATTTTGCTTGAACTTCAACTGATAGAGGATTGCAGTACGTCTTAACCAAATATTGTCGCTCGCACGCCACTCGCTTATCACCTTAGCTGTTTCCTTTGGGTATAGCTGAAACAAGCTAGCCACAATGTGAGTCGCTAACATATCTACCGTGTCCCACCATGACTTAGTGGTGATCCAACGCTCAACGTGCTGAAGGAAAGATTCTGATAACACTTTCTTTTGCTTGATAAGTAAATCGACAGCAACGAGTTGATATTCTCTTTGAGGCAAAGCCCAGAGTTCATCAACAATACCAGCCAGTTCATCTACGCTGGGCAGATGTTGTTTCGAGAACAACGTCTTCAATGCGTCACGTCTTGGCCCTGATTGAATCCCATAGAACTCATATTGATCGCGCATATATGCTTTCATAAAGGTAGCATTGCCTTCGTTGGCGAGCAGTGCTAACGCTGCTTTGACCTCAATGTTCCATGAGTGCATGTCGGATCCTCTATTCATTGACTAGCTAGCAAACACTCGCTGCAATCTAGCGATGGCTTCTATGACCCTAGAACGTGGTGTCGCCAAATTAAACCGAAGGAACTGCTCGCCCCCCAAACCAAACGTCGAACCATGGTTGGCTGCGATTTTGGCTTCACTTTGTACCTTCTCTATTACGTCTTTGGGTGACAAACCTGTTTCTGAAAAGTCAACCCAAGACAGGTAGGTCGCTTCCAGTGGCATCGATCTCAGTCCTTTGATTGAGTTGATGCCTTCATCAAATAAGCGACGGTTCTCATCTAGATATTCCACCAAAGCCTCTAACCACGCTTCACCATGTTCATAGGCCGCTGTTGCCATTAACATTCCCATTCGGTTTGGCCCTATGCCCGCAGCGTTGAGAACAAACTTAAACTTATCTCTGAGTTCAGGGTTTGGGATGATAGCAGCACCAGTTAGTGCAGAAGCAATGTTGAAGGTCTTCGTTGTCGCCGCCAAAATCACCATGTTTTGCTCATGCTCGGGCGCAGCGAGTGTCGCGATTGTATGTTTGTTAGGTGGGAAAACCAGATCGTGGTGAATCTCATCGACGACAAGTACCAGATTATGACGCGCACAAAAGTTAGCGAGGTCTTGGATCTCTTGCTTTGTCCAGACACGTCCACCCGGATTGTGCGGTGAACACATGATCACGAGCTTCTCTGTGCCATTGAGACTTGCCTCAAGCGCGGCAAGATCCATTTCATAGCGACCGTGTTTTTGAACCAATGGGCTTTCTACGACAACACGTTGATTTGCTTTAATGACTTTTGAGAATGCGTGGTATACGGGCGTGAACAGAATAACGCCATCACCGGGCTCAGTGTAAGCTTGGACACAAAGAGCTGTCCCTTGAACGAGACCTGCACAAGTGACAATCCAATCAGGGGAGACTTGCCAGTCATGCCTCTTACCCATCCAGTTCACAACTGACGCTTATAGCGCGAGTCATCACCGTAATAGCCATTGACACCATTTTCAGCGGCTTCAATAAGCGCTTGGTTGACGGCCTTCGGCGCTTTAAAGTCCATACCCGCGACCCACATCGGAAGGCCATCATCGGTAGAAACGCCGAAGCTCGCTTCCATCTCATCCCATTTTGCCGAATGAGTTCCTCTACGCTCTACAATCTCATCAAAGTCAAACATGCTCTATCCCTATCTCACCACGCTAATGCAATAGCGCATTTTCGAAACAATAGAGCCAGTTTAAACGGTTGATTTCAATAGAGCTAGTGGCTAGACATAGTTAATTGTAAGTGTCCGGTATGGGGGTCTGTTGACTCATCAACAACCGTAAACCCACAGCGTCGATAAAAGCCAATCGCACGACAGTTATCTTTATAAACCGAGAAAGAAAGTGAGTCGCGTTTCTTACGGGCATCCATAATCAAACGCATACCAATACCGCCACCTTGCGCTTGCGGCTCAACAAACAGCGCCGCTAGCTGATCATCTGCTAACGCGTAAAAGCCAACAACCCGGCCTGAATGCTCGTAAACATAAACCTCTGAGTTTGGAAGGTAGACGTTGCGCATATCATCGAGTTTGTCATGCCAAAACCTTGGCTCAACAAAGTCGTGAGACTCGACAGATGCGGTCAACCAAACTTTCAAAACGCTATCGATATCTGCTTCGTTGTATTCTCTGATCATGAGGGTGTTCCATTTCCTAGCTTGCTCAAAGTATTGTGCTCAGTACCGAGACACGACTTCAATAGTAGCTGGAAATTGTACTCATAAAGGGAAATCAGTCGATATTTTCTAAAGTTTTAAGTTTGGCCTCAACTTTACTGCAAATGTATCCACCAATAGGAATAGCCGAGGTAGCAGCTGGGGATGGTGCATTGCAAACATGTAGGCTACGAGTGGTTTCCGCAAATAAGAAGTCATGGACCAAACTGCCATCAGACATCACTGCCTGAGCTCTAATACCTGCTGGATAAGGTTGGAGTTCACTCACCTTGATGGAAGGGCAGTATTTCTGAACCAACTGCAGATAACCTGGGCGCCAAATAGAATTCCTAAACTCTCTCAAACCAGATTTCCAATGCGTCCATGACACGCGCCAAAAGCCCGAGAATTTGAACATATCAATGGTGTCTTCAAGGCTAAAGTTGATGCGTCCATAGCCTTCTCGTTTAAACCCTTGCACCGCATTCGGCCCCACAGTCACCGAGCCATCAATCATTCGGGTTAAGTGAACACCCAAAAACGGCAGCTCTGGGTCGGGGATGGGATAGATGAGATGACTAATGATATCACGATGCTTGTCTGGTAGCTGATAATACTCGCCGCGGTAGGGAATAATTTGAAAGTCGACATCGATGCCTATCATCGACGCCAATCTATCCGCCATCAGGCCACCGCACACGACTAATTGACGAGCTTGCAGAGAGGTGGAAGCACCATTGGTTATGCCATTGATTTCGACACAATCTTGTTTTTCATTTAGCGCAGTGACTGCCGTCGACAGCAGCACTTCACCTCCAAGCAACTGAAACTGCTCCGCCATGGTTTGTGTGACCAATTGATAATCAACAATGCTGGTTGCTTCTACTTTTATCGCCCCCAACCCAGTAATTTTGGGCTCGATTTGTTCCAGTTCTGTTTGGCTCAGCAGCGAAACATCGATACCGTTTTCGATACAGCGTTCATAGAGAACATCCATTCGCTGCTTTTCTACTGTGTTTGTCGCGACTAAAAGCTTTCCGCAGTTCTCTACCGCAATGTTGTGCTGTGCGCAAAAACGTTTCGTAGCCTGTGCGCCACGCTTACAAAAATCCGCTTTGAGACTTCCCGGTTGATAGTAGACACCCGCGTGAATCACACCGCTATTATGGCCAGTTTGATGCTTGGCAAAGCTCGATTCTTTCTCGACTAGCACTATTGATGCTTGAGGGTATTTTTGCTGTAGCTGCCATGCCGTTGACACCCCAACAATACCGCCACCAATCACTATAAAATCATAGACTTTTGACATCACTTTTCCTTGTGATCTACTCGATTGTTCTCACCATACCTCGTACGTACCTACAGAGAAAGTGCTGGCGTCACTGCTTCACAATTTAAATCTAGAGATAAGCAAAACTGGAAACTCATTAACAGTGAATTGAAGCCACAGCGAACGCCACTAAACTTTCCATAGTTTTGAGGCAGTAATATACTTTGATCTCAATATACAAATATCCAAACTACATTTCAGGAGCCATAAATGGCCAACATCGTATACATCGCCACCAGCCTTGATGGTTATATCGCCGACAAAAATAACGGCGTGGATTGGTTACATGATATTCCAAACCCAGAAGGTTCCGACTTCGGCTTCGCTGAGTTTATGGACAGAATTGATGCACTTGTGATGGGACGTAATACGCTAGAGATCGTGTTGAGTTTTGATTGTGACTGGCCATACTCAAAGCCAGTATTTGTGTTGAGCAACACGATGACAGAAGTTCCGGAAGGTCTTGAAGGCAAAGTCTTCTTAGTCAAAGGCGAACTTAAAAACATCGTTGCCGACCTAGCGTCTCAAGGTTACAACGACCTGTATATTGATGGCGGTAAAACCATTCAGAGCTTCCTCAACGAAGATCTAATCGATGAACTGATCATTAGCACGATTCCAGTTCTACTCGGCGGAGGGATTTCTCTGTTTGGCGAGTTAGATAAACCGCTGAAGTTTAAGCACGAGTCAGCTGAAAGGTATGCAGACTGCATTGTGAAGAATCGGTTTGTGAGAGCGAGCCTATAAACAATGACATCCTAGCTAACCAAAAATCTCTGGTTTGGTGTGAGGCTTGGCATAGGTGTCGATACCTTAAATAAGTGCGTTGACTGATTTAAGTTACTCAATTCCGTCGTTTTTCGATCACCGTGATGCACACCCCAAGCAAACACTGGCTTGTTTATTAATACCATGCACATTATCAACAAGGTGATATGCTTTGAGGTAATAGGTTTTTTAACGGAATGAATGGATGAAGACTCTCGAACAAGAACTGTCTCGAATCGACCTGAATCTGCTGGTGTCGCTAAGTGTGTTAATTAAAGAGCGCAACGTATCGCGTGCTGCGGAAAAACTCTATTTATCTCAACCAGCAATGAGTCGAACCCTCGCCAGACTGAGGGATCTTTTCGATGATCCGCTTTTTTACCGCGAGTCCAATGGCTTGCAACCTACTACCAAAACGTTAGAACTCGAAGCATCATTGGATCATATTCTGCTCTCTATAGACACCTTGTTGAACGGACTGAATTTTTCACCGATTGATTGCGAACGCGCATTTCGGATATCTGTTCCACCATTGATGAGCCGTTTGTTAACTGCGCCTTTAGCGAAAGCTCTACAAGGTGTTGCTCCTAAGGTTACACTGGAAGAGTATCCTTCATCTCGTGAACCTATTCAGTTACTAAAAGATGGTCAAGTTGACTTCTCAATCCACGTTGAAGAACCACCACAAAGTGATGAGTACCAGTTTCAAAAAATCGGGAGTACCTACCCAGTTATCTATGGTTCTCGAAGCCATCCACTCGCACAGCAAACAGAGATTACCGTTGAGGATTGCCTTAATTACCAATTTGTCGACCTCTCTCTGGATGTACGATCCAATCACAATTACCTAAACCCGATCGATATAGAGCTGGCAAAACAAGGCTTGAGCAGAACCATCGCCCTAAAATCCGGGCAGCTCTCCACGCTTTTGGACTCACTTACTGGTACAGATCGATTAATGATCTCAAGTCATGCATTAGCCAACGATTTGTTAAACCACCAAGATCTGCAAATGATCAAGGCATTTAACCGCAACGATTATTACGTGAGCTTGTATCTAATCGAACACCGAAAAACAGAAAGTAGCCCTGCTCATCGCTGGTTTAAGCAACTTGTCGTAGATTCGCTATCTGATAGGATTTCAACCACTTAAATTTACATTGAACCATGATATCTACTTAGGGTATATCAGTTATAAGTGCATATCATTGGAGCAATTGCAAAGAGGCGAAGCGGTTTCAAGGGTAGCCGTCAACATGGGCTTTGCGAGCATCACCCAGTTTTCGCGATCTTTCAAGCGCATTACCGGGCTAGCACCATCACGCATCGCACTTCGCCAGATCTAGGGGCTGTCTTACCAAAAGTAACAGTGTTTGGTAATAATATGGTTTTTGAATATTTCTTTAAAATTCTTGAGTGTGTATACTTAAAGTGTTGAACTTGCGAAGTTGTACTCTGGATTGTAAATGCAAATAAAGAAAATGGATGCGCCACACGATATGCAAATAGGCGCTAGATTCGAAACTAAATCTCATGGTTATGTTACGGTTGTAGAATATTACAACACACATACCGTGATTGTTGCATTTGAGAATACAGGGAATATTCGCTCTATCACTGCCTCCAAACTTCGTGCAGGTCAAATTACTGACCGAGCAGCTCCAATTCAATCTTCGATGGTTGGAGAAACAGTATTATCCCCAAAATATGGATTACTCACCATCACCCAGGTTGAGTCTGAGAATGTTATTCTTTTAGAGACTGAAGAAGGCGAAGAAATTCGCATGCTTCGTCCAGCGGTACAAAAACTCCGCGAGAGTAGCAATGAAGCTGATTTAAAAAAAGAACAGCCGCAACTTCCAACTTCTTTGAGTGCACTCACCAAAAGAAATAAGAAAACTAAAGATGTGAATAAAATGCTTAAGAAAATGCTTACTGACTACGGTAAATAATAACTCTCTGCACTTCCATTGCATTCATAACGCATTATATAATTTAAAAGCCACCCATTCACACTACAAACAACACCACCCTTTCCTATACTTCTCAATGAACCATAACACTTAAGAGTTAAAGACTTCTTATTTTGGACTTTAACTCAATTTAATGCGATCTAGGTCACAAGGTCAATTTGGTTTTGTGACACAGGTCTATTGTTGTTTGGGTCAATTTGGATATGATTTGTACCATCCAATAGCGAGGAAAAGCCTTCCTCTCCTATAAACTCAAAAGAGAATGATGATATGAAAAAGATTATGGTTGTATGCGGAAATGGTCTTGGTACTTCACTGATGATGGAAATGGCAGTTAAAGAAGTAGTAGGTAAAATTGGTCTGGATGCCGAAGTTGATCATGAAGATCTATCATCTGCAGCGTCAAGCACTGCTGATATTTGGGTAGCGGCAACAGACGTTGCTAACCAACTAGCGGACGCTGGTAAAGAAAACATTGTAAGCCTTGCGAATATTTTTGATAAAGCTTCTATCGAAGAACAATTGAAAAAGTTCATGTAAGGAATCGTTGTAATGCAAAACTTCTTCGAGTTTATGCTGGGCTTATTAAAAGAGCCCGCCATCATGGTCGGTTTAATTGCTTTTGTGGGTTTGGTCGCACAAAAAGCTGATGTTTCAACCATCCTTAAAGGCACGATTAAAACCGTAATGGGTTTCCTAATTTTAGGTTTCGGTGCTGGCGCACTTGTTGGCGCACTAAATAATTTCTCTACTGTATTTACAGAAGCCTTTGGCGTAAGTGGTGTTATTCCGAATAACGAAGCAATTGTTGCTCTAGCACAGGAAGCGTTCGGTTATGAAATGGCACTAATTATGTTCTTCGCATTCCTTGTGAATATTCTTTTAGCGCGTTTCACTCCGCTAAAGTATATTTTCCTAACAGGTCACCACACCATGTTTATGTCTATGCTGGTTGCGGTAATCCTGTCTACAGCGGAAATTCAAGGTGCGATGCTAGTGGCAATGGGCTCTATTATCGTTGGTTCGCTGATGGTTATCATGCCTGCTCTAGCACAGAAATATACTGTAAAAGTCATGGGCACTGACCAGCTAGCTATGGGTCACTTCTCAACGTTCTCATACCTTATTGCGGGTTTCGTTGGCAGCAAGTTCGGTGATGTATCTAAATCAACAGAAGATATCAACGTACCAAAGAGCCTAATGTTCTTGCGTGATACGCCTGTTGCGGTTGCAACGACTATGGCTATCTTCTTCATGTTTGCTTCTATCTTTGCAGGTGGCGAATTTGTAGAAAGCGTGTCTGGCGGCCAAAACTGGGTTGTGTTCACCTTTATGCAATCACTAACGTTTGCCGGCGGTGTGTACATTGTTCTTCAGGGTGTGAAAATGTTGATTGCGGAAATCGTTCCAGCATTTAAAGGTATCTCTGACAAGCTAGTACCAGGTGCAAAACCAGCACTAGACTGTCCAATGGTATTCCCAGTTGCGCCTAATGCAGTATTGATTGGTTTCCTATCATCGTTCTCTGCTGGTCTAATCGCAATGGGTATCCAAGGTGCATTTGACTGGACGATTATCGTAGCAGGTGTTGTTCCTCACTTCTTCGTAGGCGGTGCAGCTGGTGTTTACGGTAACGCGATGGGTGGTCTACGCGGTGCGGTTCTTGGTGCATTCACACAAGGTCTATGTATCTCGTTCCTACCAATGCTACTGCTACCGGTTCTAGGTGGTCTTGGTCTAGAAGCAACAACGTTTGCTGACTTTGACTTCGGTGTTGTTGGTCTAATTCTAGGTTGGTTGGTTCAATGAGTATCTTTAATCTAATTGGCGATAACGGCATCGTTATCTGCAACGAAGAAAATCTATCGGTTGACGCAGCACTGGACATCACTTGTTCAAAGCTACTAGAGCAAGGCAAGGTTGAAGCGAGCTACCTTGAAGCTATCAAAGAGAAGCACAAAGAAATCGGTGCTTACTATGTACTGGCTCCAAAGATTGCAATGCCTCACGCTCGCCCAGAAGACGGTGTAAACGAAGCGGCGCTTCAAGTGACTGTGTTCAAGAACGGTGTGGACTTAGAGTCAGAAGATAACGGTGACGTTTACTTCTCAATCACACTAGCGGCGATGGATTCAGATAGCCACATCCAAACCATTATGGCGCTGGCTGAGCTGTTCCAAAACGAAGATGACGTTGACGCTATCATCGCTGCACAAAGCGAAGCTGAGATTATTGAGATTCTGAAAAAGTACTAACCTCAATAAGATGCGTTTGAAATAAAAAGCCCTTGTATGCAGATACAAGGGCTTTTTTACGAAGTCGAATTGTCTATTTGATTTCTTCAGCGGCCAAATGCAACGCGCGATCTTTATCGAACATTTCCGCGTTAAAGATGACAAATCCGTTGAACAAGATGCCACTAGTTACTTGAGGTCGCCCTTTAAAACCCACCGACGCTAGCCTTTGACATACTGCGTCAGGCGCCGATTGATACACAACATCCAAAAAGGGCAACTGACCATCGGTTACATGGATTGGATCAATGTCATTCTCGCTGCATTATTAGAACGCAAGCGCAACTACAAGACCGGCACTCACTAAAACCACCCCAAAAATACGCGTATTAAGCCACGGCTCTTTGAGAAACCACATCCCCATAAACACACCAAAGATGATACTGACTTGGCGAAGCGCGACCACATAGCTGACGTTCTCTACCATCGTCATTGCAAACAAGACAATGCCATAAGTTAGTCCCATCATGACACCAGCGATAGATGACTGACGCTTGTATTTCCATGTTAACGATAGCTGTTCGAACTGTCTGGTGACGAGAAGCCACAGCACGAGTAACACAGAGATGCCGGCCGTTTGTAATCCTAGGTAGAGGATAGCGATGTGGTGTGGAGTCAGTTCAGAGGTCTCGACCATCAGCCAGTTAATCCCCTCTTTATCGACAATCGAGTATATGGTGGTGCCAATGGCTGCCACAAACGCCCATAACACGCCAAGATTGGCATAAGCACTCGCCGTCATTTGCCTGAAGGTCTTAATAGGTACCATTAGACAACCTAAAGTGAGAATCACAAATCCTATCCAAGCGCTAACCCCAAGCGATTGACCAATGAACCAGGAACCAACGCCAACCATCAACACAGGCAGCGCACGCGCAATTGGATAAATAACACCAATGTCACCATGCTTATAAGCTTTAAGTAGCCCCACCAAATAAATCACCTGCCCAATAGCACTCAAAGCAAGCAGTCCCCAAAAATGAGCAGAAATATTGCTGAGCCCTATTTGAACAAAACACCACACCATAAACGGGGCAAGCAGTAAGCATTGAGAAAGCGCTGCGCCTAAAGTAAAAGAGTAGCCAGAGCCGCTGTTTGATTTACCAAGAATATTCCAGCCTGCGTGAAGGAGTGCGGAGAAAGTGACGAGAAGTGCAGCGTAAAGAGTCAAAACAAAATCCATATAGAAAAGCCAAGCAGCATTCACTCAATGCTGCTTGGTGTAGAGATGCCGTCCCAACTGAGACTAAAGAAAAGATCTAGCGTTCGAGCTGAGCAATAGACTCTATGCTGATGGCATCATGGCGCCAATACTCGATATCACAATCAATCAGCTCACCGTGTTGATTGTAATTGATTCGCTCCACCATCATGGCTGGGGTGCCCGATGTTGCTCTCAATGCTTGAGCCACTTCGCCTAGCAGTGAAGTCGTCGTCACGCGATACTTCACCTTGGCATAAACTACGCCGTATTTTTCACGATAGATATCGGTTAATGACGCGCCAGCTAAATCAAGGTTGAGTAAATCTGGAAACTTATCCGGCCTGATGAAATTGGTGACAAAAACGACTGGACGTTCCTCAAGATAACGCACTCTATCAACTCGATAAATATCAGAGAATGGCGGCAGTTCAAGCAGCTGCGCCGCTTGTTTGGTGGTTAGGATCCCTTTTGCCGACAAAAGCTCGGTACGCGGCTGCCTATTCTGAGCAACTGCCATATTGGTAAAGTTGAGTGTTTGCGTTGGGTCGTAGCGCAGTGGCTCTGGCGAGATAAACCAGCCTCGACGATCTTCGCGATAAATACGCCCTTCCGCTTCGAGCAATGAAAGAGCTTCTCGCAAGGTGACCCGGGTGGTGTCAAATGACTCCGCAAGCTTTCGCTCTGCGGGTAATTTTTGTCTTGGAGACAGCATTCCTGACTCAACTTGCTCAACGATAGCGTCTTTAATTTTTACGTATTGCACTTGGCATCCTTATATCAATCGTCATTACTCACGATCCTACATTTCAATATTAGCGTTTACGCCAAGCTTGAGTCTTTGCTTCAAACAACTTTCCAACAAGCATGTGCAGCAGTTTCGCAATAGCCGCAGAAAGCATGATCATCACCGCCATCGCTGCTGCGCTTCCCGTTTGGCCAGCATCGTCCATGTTCAGCACTGCCACTGACGCTGGAATTGTATTGGTTGAATACAAGAATACTACTGCCGACGTCGTTGTTAAAGCGTTGATAAATAGATATATGGCAATGTCCAATACTGCTGGTAAACAGCACGGCAGTGACACTTTGAAAAACAGCTTGTACTGGGGCAGTTTGACCGATGCGGCGGTGGCCTCAATCTCAGACGGTAGCTGCTTAAGTGCAGTTAGCGCCGTCATATGTCCCACAGTGTAATAATGCACCACGGTATTAATCACCAAAAATGCCATGGTGCCATAAAGCACACCCAATGGGTTGTTGGCATCATTGAAGTAAAAAATGTAACCCAAGCCCAATACCAATCCCGGTACCGCCATAGGGATCACACTCATCATCTGCATCGCTTGGCGAATTGGCGCGAACGCGCGGCCTTTTTCAATACAGTAAGCACCGACAAAAATCACCACTGAGCCGATAATCGCTGTCCATATCGCCAGTTTCAACGAGTTAAAGTAAGGGCTCCAACCATAGGTGCTCATTTCAGCAAAGTTATAGTTGTTTAGTGTTAGGGCTTTGTTCCACGGCCAGAAAGTCACTAACGAGCCATACACAGCCATCCCCAATACTGCCAACACCGCAATTGACACCAGCAAGCAGTAAACAAAGCATAGCGAATCACGGAGCTTGTTCGGCGACGGTTGATAAGGCACCGAGCGCGTATCGAGCATGCTCTTCTGCTTTTTCTGAACCCAACGGTCTACGGCAAATGCAAGTACCGCCGGCAACAGCAGCAAAATACTCGTTACCGCACCCATGGAGAAATTTTGCTGTCCGACGACCTGCTTAAAGATATCTGTCGCCAACACACTGTAGCTGCCACCTATCACTTTCGGCACACCAAAGTCACACACCACCAAAGTAAACACCACGATGAGCGTGCTAATAACACCGTACTTCGCAGCAGGTAACGTAACCATAAAGAAGGTTTTGATTGGTGAGGTTTTTAGTGCCCTCGCCGCTTCATACAAACGGGCATCAGAGGTACGCAATGAGGTGGTTAAAATCATCAATGCATGGGGAAACGTCCAGAAGATCAAACCAAGAGAAACACCAATCAATCCATACACAGAGTGTCCTTGAAGCAACTCCTTCGCGATGCCCTGATTACCAAACAAAAAGATCAAGCTAATAGCAGGCAGCAACGAAGGCGCAAGGATTGGTGCGGTGCCCATCAAATGAAATAAGCCTTTAAATGGCATACAGGATCGAGTCAAAGCAAACGCATAGCCAAATGCCAGCACGCCCACTACCACCGTCACAATAAAACCTAAGGTCATAGTGTTGCTGAGCGAGAACCACAGGCTGTCGGTGGCAAAGTAGTTGGCAAAGTTAGCGAGTCCAACGAACTCTCCATCACTGTTTTGCACGCTCTTTTTCACCATCGCCCACAGTGGCATCAGAATGAACAGCGCCATTCCAACAAACAGCACAGTTAACAGAGTGAAAAGCACCATGTTGTCTTTGCTCAGTTTCGCCGTCACATGCTGTGCAGTGAATGTTGCCGCTCGCTGTTTCATAGTTTGACTCGCATTTAATGTTGAAGTTATCTGCATCATCGGCCTCTACGCTGCAGCGCCTAGTGATGATTTGCTGCTGGCGTAACCAAGCAGGCCGTCTTCTGCAAATTCGATATAACGAATATCATTGCGGCGTAAATCAAGTTCGTTCACACGTTTAATAGGCACGTCAATATAGATAGGCGCTGAGGTCGGAGTATGCTGCATCTGAACTTCGACGCGATAAAATGCCCCTTGAAACTCTTTCGCCAGCACTTTTACCGGAATGGCATTAGATGCTCGCTCAACAAAGCGCAACCCTTCTGGTCGTACGGCGAGGTCAAAAATATCGCCTTGCTTAAGTGTCATATTGTCCAATGTTGGCAGAGGCAACATGCTTTCCGCGATACGCAAACTGGTGGTCGATGCAACCGACGCTTCAATGAAGTTCATGCTGCCAACAAAATCCGCCACGAAGCGAGTCGCGGGCTTTTCATACACCTCTTGCGGGGTGCCTACTTGTTCAATAACGCCGTGGTTCATTACCACAATGCGATCCGCCATTGATAACGCTTCTTCTTGATCGTGAGTCACCATGATTGTGGTAATGCCGAGCCTGCGCTGCATCTGACAAATTTCTTCACGAAGGTGAGTACGCACTTTCGCATCAAGTGCAGAAAGAGGTTCATCCAACAATAACAAACCTGGAGACAACGCCAGTGCGCGTGCCAATGCAACTCGCTGCTGCTGCCCGCCTGAGAGTTGATTTGGGTACTTGTTACCAGACGTTGGCAAGCCAATCATCTCTAACCAGTGTTCGACTCTTTCTAGCGCTTCTTTGTTGGTCATGCCCTGATTTTTGAGTCCAACCGCGATGTTTTCCTGCACCGTCAGATTTGGAAATAGCGCGTAAGATTGAAACACAATACCGAAGTCACGCTTTTCCGGTGGCAGAAAAGTGGTCTCTTGATCCGCTTGGTGGATTTCACCAGAGGTGGGAAGATCCAATCCGGCGATAGCACGCAACAAGGTGGTTTTTCCGCAACCCGATGGGCCAAGGAAACAGACAAACTCGCCTTTATTGATGGCGAGTGAAATTTGCTTTAATGCCGTGAACTGACCGAACTGTTTCACCACATTTTTGATATTTAGATAAGGGTTGGATACTGTCATCGTCGTCTCTCCAATGGTATATACCAAATTTAAATCTGGTTTGTTTCATCGACATGACAGTTTTGTAGCAGGTAGATTGCAGTGCAGGATTTTTTGAACTGGTTTACTAGCTGTCGTTAAAACGACAATGGGGCGATCCTAAGATCGCCCCATTAATATTCTCCCAAGTCTATTAGGATTTCGGTTCGGACTTAGCATCAAATTTCTGAGACCAAGTTTTTAGAACCTCTGCTCGTTCCGCGCCCATCTTACTAAAGTCCATCTCGGCCATTGCACCTTGAACTTCTGGGTAGTTGTGGACGTTACCCGTTATCGCTTTATGCGCTACCACTGGGTAAGATTCAACATACAGTTCATTAGCCGACTTAGACACAGACCAATCTACGACGCGCTTAGCAGCATCCGATTCTTTCACCAAACCAACAGCTTCTGACTCCCAGCCAATCCCTTTTGGCGTGATCACTGCAAGAGGCGCGCCTTGGTTAATCAGCTTAGCACCACGAACCGCCATAGAAATACCAATAGCGACTTCACCCATTCCCGCTTGGACACATGGCTTAGAGCCTGAGTGAGTGTAATGTGCGATGTTTCTATCTAAATTTTTCATGTAGTTCCAAGCTTGGTCTTCACCCATGTTTTGGAGCCAAGCAGAGACCTGCATGTAACCTGTACCTGAAGACGCTGGGTTTGGCATCGCAATGTGGCCTTGATACTCTGGCTTGGTTAAATCTTCCCACGATTGCGGCTTTGGAAGGTTAAGCTGCTTCGCCACGGCTTCGTTAAAACAGATAGCGTTAAAGAAAGCATCATTACCAAACCATGCTTGATTTGACTGAGGATCGTTCAAGTTCGGCTTCAGGTCTTCTAGTCCCTTCGGCGAGTATGGCTTAAGCACACCCTCTTCTTTTAGCAATGCCATGGAAGAGCCAGCCAAACCCCAAACCACTTCAGCACGCGGGTTGTTTTTCTCCGCCAAAAGCTTCGCTGTCATGATACCCGTTGAGTCGCGAACCCATTTGATTTTCACGTCTGGGTTCTCTTTCTCGAATGCATTCTTATATTTCGCAAGAATGTCCGTTTCGAAAGCGGTGTACACAGTGACTTCTGTTGCTGCTAATGCATTAGTGGCTAATAGAGAAACCAGTGTAGCCAGTGTTCCCTTCATCAAACGGTTTTTCATTGTCGTCTCCAGTTAGATTTGGTCTGTACCAGTTGATGTATGCCACCTTAGTTTCGGTTTATGACGATTAAATGAACAAAAAGTGGCAGTTTTACTAAATACACTTCGATTTGACGATCGAAGGAGATGCCTTTGACGGCGTATGAAACTTTTATGAACATTGGTTTTGACGCTTTACGACGCGTATTTTCGGTTGCTAGAGTAAATACAACCTACTGGTATAGTCCAAATTGAGAATCAAGATGAAAAACGAATACTTGCTATTAACTCCGGGGCCGCTATCGACGACTGAAACCGTGCGCGAAGCGATGTTAAAAGACTGGTGTACATGGGATGACGACTACAACAAAGATATTGTCGAGGTCATTCGCGGTAAACTGACTCAACTTGCCACGAAGCAAGCGGGCTACACCAGTGTACTAATGCAAGGCAGCGGCACAGCGTCTGTCGAGGCGACAATTGGTAGCACTGTCACTGCAAAGGACAAATTGCTTGTTGTCGACAATGGTGCCTACGGCGCTCGTATTGCGCAGATCGCTGACTACCTAAATATCGAAACCCGTGTCATTGCACCAGGCGAAGTCAGCAGACCGAACCTAGACGAGATTGCCAGCACTCTTGAGCAAGATAGTGCTATCACGCACGTTGCGATTGTTCACTGCGAAACCACAACCGGCATGCTTAACCCTATTGAAGCGGTCATCAAACTAGCAAAGCAACATGACAAAACAGTGATCCTTGATGCGATGTCGAGCTTTGGGGGAATCCCAATGGATATTGGTGAGCTCGGTATCGACTTTATGATCAGCTCTGCCAACAAATGTATTCAGGGTGTTCCGGGCTTTGGGTTTGTGGTTGCCAAGCAATCGGAACTAGAAAAATGCCAAGGCCAAGCACGCTCGCTCAGCCTTGATCTCTATGACCAATGGCACTGCATGGAAGTGAATCACGGCAAATGGCGCTTCACCTCTCCTACCCATACTGTGCGCGCTTTCTATCAAGCTCTTTTAGAACTTGAGCAAGAGGGCGGTATTGAAGCGCGTTTCAATCGCTATCATACCAACCAAAAGACACTGGTCGAAGGTATGCGTTCATTGGGCTTCCGTACGCTGCTAAACGATGATCTTCATTCTCCGATCATCACCTCGTTTTTCTCACCAGAGCACAGTGACTACCAGTTCAAGGCGTTTTATGAACGCTTGAAAGAGCAAGGTTTTGTTATCTACCCAGGCAAAGTGTCTAATGCTGATTGCTTCCGCATTGGCAACATTGGTGACGTGCGTCCAGCTGATATTGAGCGCTTAATCGGCGCCGTCAAAAACGCAATGTACTGGGAGCTCGCGTAATGGCAGATCAAGCGACGCACCTGCGCAGCGAGGGGGATGTGAACAATACCCCGGCACGTGAAGAGTGGAATCAACAAATACAAGACGAAGCGACACAAGCACTGCTGAAACGCGATGCTGATGTCTTCTTGCATCAATCCATGTCAACGCCCTGCCTAAACTCACTAGAAACGGCGGAAGGGCTTTATATCCAAGATACACGTGGAAAGCGCTACATGGACTTTCATGGCAACAATGTCCACCAACTTGGTTATGCCCACCCACATGTCATCAAACGTGTTACGGAGCAGATGCATTCGCTGCCCTTCTCACCGCGCCGTTTTACCAACGAAACAGCGGTCAAGTGTGCGGAAAAGCTTACCGACATCTGCGGCGGCGATCTCAACCGAGTGCTGTTTGCACCCGGTGGTACCTCTGTGGTTGGAATGGCCCTCAAACTGGCTCGCTATATTACTGGCAACTACAAAGTCGTATCTTTGTGGGACTCGTTTCATGGTGCATCACTTGATGCGATTTCAGTCGGTGGTGAAGCATGTTTTCGTGAGGGCATGGGACCACTCATGGCCGGTGTCGAACGCATTCCACCAGCAGTGTCATATCGAGGCGCCTTCCCTTCACAAGACGGAAGCGATGTTCACTACGCCGACTATCTCGAATACGTGATTGAAAAAGAAGGCGGCATCGGCGCGTTTATCGCAGAAGGCGTTCGTAACACCGATGTTCAGGTACCAAGCAAGGCGTATTGGAAACGTATCCGCGAAATTTGCGACAAACACAATGTGCTGCTCATTATTGACGATATTCCAAATGGCATGGGACGCAGCGGCGAATGGTTTACCTACCAAGCGTTCGACATTGAACCGGACATTCTTTGTATCGGTAAAGGCTTTGGCGGCGGTTTGGTTCCTATCGCTGCGATGGTGACTAAAGACAAATACAACACGGCTGCAGAAATCTCTCTAGGTCACTACACGCATGAGAAAAGCGCCCTTGGATGCGCGGCGGCACTTGCCACCATGGAAGCGATTGAGCAAGAGCAGCTTCTAGAGAAAACACGCAGAGACAGTGAATTTGTTAAAGCGCGCCTACTTCAAATGAAGCAGCAATACCCAATTATTGGCGATGTGCGTGGCATTGGTCTTTTGTGGGGAGTGGAACTTGTGAAAAATCACATCACCAAAGACAGAGCCTACGACGAAGCCGAGCAAGTTCTCTATCAATGTTTAAACCAAGGTCTGAGCTTTAAGGTGTCGCAAGGCAACGTCATTCAGCTTAGCCCTCCGCTGATTATTACCCGTGACGAGCTAACCAAAGCACTCGACATCTTTGAGCAAGCTATTGCTCACGTATCAAACGTAAAAAACTAACTTTAAAGGAATGACATCATGTCTCACTCATCACCGATTCAAGCCGTTATCTTCGACTGGGCTGGCACAGTTGTTGACTTTGGTTCGTTCGCCCCGACCAGCATATTTGTCGAAGCATTTAAACAAGGCTTTGATTTCGAGATTTCTCTAGACGAAGCTCGCGAACCAATGGGCATTGGTAAATGGGATCACATCAAAGCCGTAGGCCAAATTCCAACCGTAAAAGCACGTTGGACGGCCCAATTTGGCCAAGAAATGCAAGACAGCGATGTTGATGCTATCTACGCAGCCTTCATGCCTCTACAAAAAGCGAAAGTCGCGGATCACGCTGAGCCAATCCTAAACGCAGTGGAAGTTGTGAACGACCTTAAACACAAAGGTATCAAGATCGGCTCTTGTTCTGGCTACCCACGTCAAGTGATGGATGTACTGATCCCAGTGGCTGCAGATTACGGTTATAAGCCAGACTATGTCGTCGCAACGGATGACCTACCACAAGGCGGCCGTCCAGCTGCATTTATGGCACTAAAAAACGCGATCGAACTGGGCGCGACTAGCGTCGGCGCTTGCGTAAAAGTAGATGACGCAGCACCAGGCATCGAAGAAGGTCACAATGCGGGCATGTGGACTGTAGGTCTACTGCTTTCTGGCAACGAGGCTGGTCTTACATTTGAGCAATACCAAGCCGCTGATGAAGCAACTCTATCAGAAGCTCGCGAACGTGCACGCATCAAGCTTGGTAAAGCTTCACCTCACTATCTAGTTGATACGATTGCCGACCTTCCTAGTGTGGTTGTCGATATTGAGAAGCGTGTTTTAGCGGGTGAACGTCCGTAGTTTCAAGCTCGCTCTTAAAGACAAAAGCTCACGACAGGTACGTGAGCTTTTTCAAAACGCCCTTACAAGCATTAACGAAACCCAGTTTAGAGTCCCATATCACTAAGGCAGTCAATGTTTCGGCTTACCCAATCAACCTGCACTGACACATCTGATCGGACAACACTACCTTGTAGGTAAGCTCGATAAGTCTAGAATTCGCAGCACATAAGCTTCCGAATAGATTTGGATCATTCTTACAGCTTTTCTCCTAACGCTAGTTGTGTTCTCACTTGCTGCAATTTCTCTAGTTCAAAAGATTTGTTGGTATTTTCTCCATGCATTAACGCACTGTTCTTGAGCTTTTTACTAACACGAATCACCGTTTCTGTTGAACATCCCGAATAAGCTGCAATTTCCCGATATGTCCACTTATAACCTGCATCAGCGGTAACTAAATCAATCACGCTATCAATTACCCTTAACTCGACGCTGTGCGTGGACATTTTGGACAAACGGATCTCAGCGTGGCGAAGCTCTGTTGCCATTTCAGAGAATAGATAACGAACGAATTTTGGGTTCTCTTGAAAGAACTGATCTAAATCGCGCACCACGACACGTTCAAGCGTGAGATCAGTTAAAGCTTTTGCTCCTACGTGATAATTCTGTCCAGAAAGAAGCGTTCGATAGCCAAAATATTGATTGGTTTTGTAAATGCGACTCATCACCTCTTTTCCATTCAGCAATAAGCGTTGCAACGATACCAAACCAGAGACGATAAAATAGAAACAGTCTGGTTCGTCATGTTGATCATAGAGAAACTTTCCCTTTGGCAAAACAACCGTTTTTATGTCGCATGCCGCTAATCGGTAGTGTTCCATTTTCCCTCCGGAATGCTTCGCAACCTCATATCCACCGACGATACCAGCATAAAGGTTGGGCTTGCTAGGCTGGATATCTAACTACGAAGGATAATATCAATTATATGAACCGACACCACATTCTCTAGTAGCAAAAAACAAGAAAAAGCCGAACTTAGCATCGACTAAGTTCGGCTAAAAGACTCACATTTCGCAGCTAAGCTTTAACGCTTTCAAACTGCTTTTGTTCCTGTAACGCTTTCTCTTTGTGGATAGCATTCATATCTCCGGCGATGGCTTCAGCAGAAGTACCAACAATAATCTGAATCGTTGTCGGAGTTGGTCGAATTACACCTGCGGCTCCCAACTTCTTACAAACCGAATCCTCAATCGTTGAGCTATCAGTAACGGTCAGGCGAAGACGCGTCATACAACAGTTAATATTGGTGATATTGTCGTACCCTCCAACAGCATCATAGTAAGCAGCGGCTAACTCACTTGCATCTGTCGTTGAGACGACTTCTTCTTCCTCATCATCGCGCCCAGGAGTCTTAAGGTTGAAGTACTTAATTGCAGCAGTGAAGGTAACAAAGTACATAGCAAAATACGCAAGACCTAGTGGGATGATTCGAATCGGGTTCGTCGCAAGTCCCCAGTTCAACACGTAATCAATGAAGCCTCCTGAGAAACCAAAGCCATGTTTAATATTTAACCAATCGCTAATTACGTATGATGCCCCCATAAAGATTGCATGCAGAGCGAACAGAATTGGCGCGGTGAACATGAACAAGAACTCAACAGGTTCTGTGATCCCCGTCAGGAAGCTTGTAAGCGCTATAGAGACCAACATCCCCACTAAAGCTGGACGACGTTCTTTTTTAGCTGTTACATAGAACGCTAAGCAGACCGCTGGTAGACCAAACATCATCACGACATAACAACCCGTCATAAATGCACCCGCTTCAGGGTCACCGGCAAAGAAACGTAGCTGGTCGCCAATGATCTCTGCACCACTTTCATCTGTGTATGAACCAAACATGAAGCGGACAATACTGTTCAGAATGTGATGTAAGCCAAATGGAATAAGAAGACGGTTCATTGCACCATAAACAAATAGACCGGGTTCGCCACTTTGGATCATCCACATACCAATGTCGTTGATTGCAGCACCAATAGCAGGGAATCCATGCCCAACAATGAAGGCCATGAAGATGGAGCACAGTGCCGTCACGACAGGAACAAAACGCTTCCCTCCAAAGAACCCAAGCCAATCTGGCAACTTAGTGTCTTTGAAGTTGTTGTAGAGATAGCCCGCCATAATACCGGCGATAATGCCAGATAAGACACCCATCTTAAGGTCAGGTGTGATGGTTTTTGCACCTTCGAGAATGATCAGATGTGCGATAACGCCAGCAACGCCAGCAGTACCATTGTGGTCTTTGGCCAATCCGACGGCGATACCGACAGCAAACAGTAAAGGTAGCCCGCCAAATATCGCTCCCCCAGATGCTTTCACAAATGGTAAATCAAGCAAGTCTGCAGACCCAAAACGAAGTAGCAAGGCCGCCACAGGTAATACAGCGATAGGTAGCATTAAAGCACCGCCTACCCTCTGTAGTTGATTTAATATTGATGACAGTAATTGTTTCACACGTGCCTCCAAGCATTCTGCTTAAATTATACTATTTATAATAACAACCCAATTCATAGCCCTGAGCTATGCATCCTTTCGTAATTAAACGTTAATAGGTTTTGTATTACGCAGATATGATGATGATCATAGCACGATGACAACTTTATCAATGTGTGAACTACGGCTTATTTTTCCAACAAACACTAAAAATCCATAAACCAGTATGACGACAGTCATACTGTATCTTCTCAATACACCTATATATTAAAAACAACGACTTACCAGGGTGCTCATATCCCCCACATTGATGTGCACCTATTTTATTTAGATATACGCTAGTTTATTAATCAACCTAGGCATTATGTAACATTAAATAATCCAAACAGAATGAAGCATACGCGCCAATATTAAACTAGCCACACACATTACGAAGAATAAGTTTTATTCGGAAACAGACGTAGAGAATTAGAGATTATGAATGTATATACTTATTTAGATGACGTTGCGGCTTTTCGTGTAACACAGCAAGCAGAAATAGAAGTAAATGGTGAGTACGAATGGCGGCTAGAAGTTGAGCCAAAATGCACATTGCCATCAGGCACCAAGTTTGTCATTACCGTTCAACCATATCAGCATCAACTGTCTGAAGAGTATTTACAATGCTACGACTACTGGAAACCAAGCTACATTTACGCATTAGCTGATGAAGAAAGTCTAGAAATTGATGTCGCCATCAAGAAAGTCGACACAAACTTTAGTCATATCAACCGTTGGAAGGACTCTTCTAGACAAGCGCACATTACTCTAATTGACGAGTTTCAAACCGGACAATCGTTTCATGTTCAATTTGGCGGCGTAGACCGACTATTTCTAAAAGGTGACGCGGCGCCAACCCGAGTGGGTATTCGTGCATTTAACGAGGATGTTTGTCGCATTGAAAAAACATTTGATATCACCTTAGGTGGCCATGATGTCACTCGACGCTTACCTGTATTTCCAGAGATAACGCTTAAGCCGGGAGCTGCAACAGAACTCTCACTGGTTGCCCCTACATTGGTTGAACAAGATAAGCCATTCAAACTCACGATGCTTGCAATGGATAGGTTTGAGAATCCTGTCAAAGATTATCAATGTGACCCGTTAACGGTTGTCTTCACTAATCTTGATAGCGGTGAGCGACTCCAATTTCAGAATGTCCCATATGGAGATGTCGAAGCACGACTCCCTACTGGTCGTTATCTTGCAACGGCAGAAAATACCGAACTACACATTGCCCCAGCCGCCATCAAGGTTGAGGAAACTGTAGAGCAAAAGATCTATTGGGGTGATACACACACGCACTCAAATTTAACCGCCAACATACGTGACAATGACTGTGGTGCATACCCTCGCAATGCATACACTTACGCAAAAGATGTTGCTCGTCTCGACTTTGTAGCGCTATCGGAACAAACATTTACTTTTAATGAAGACCGAAGCCTCAACATCGACAAAGCCACATGGCAGGAAATTGGCGAACAGTGCGACAAATTCAATCAGGAAGGCGCATTCGTCACATTCTGTGGCTTTGAACTCCATGGCCGACGTGGTGATACGGTGGTGCTATTCAAAAATTCACTACTAGAAGAAAAGTATCCAGATCGTGAGGTCAGCATCATCCATGATATTTGGGACATCTACAAAGGGCGTGAGTTCATTACCATCCCTCACCTTCATAGATTCTGTAATGGCCGCAACCCTAAGCATGTCGACAATCAAGACGCTAAATTCGAGAAAGGGTTTGATCTCGCCAACTGGGAACCTAGTAGTAACGATGAAACCATGATTGAAGTCTATTCCGCTCAATGGGGAAGATTTGAATATGCCAAAAACCCTATGGTTCATAAAGCTCGTAATAACGTCAAAGACAATACGGTCGTCGACTTCCTAAATCGTGGCAAAAAATTTGGCTTCGTTTCTAATAGTGACGGTCATGATGGAAACCCAGGCTATGGCGGTATTACTGGAGTTATAGCCGACTCCCAAACCCGTGCAGATATCTTCGATGCCATGAAGGCACGTCGTACTATTGCCACCACCCATCCACGTATGTTCCTAGACCTTCAATTGGACAGCGTAAAAATCGGCAACGATGCTAGCGAATCAGATAGTTATCAACTACACATCGAGGCCATTACCCCTAATCCCATGACCAAGGTCGAGCTTGTTGTTAACGGTGAGGTTTTCGAGAAATGGTCAGTCGGTGGGCACAAGTTTGATATCACTTTGGATGAGTTCTCATTAGAGGAAGGAGCAACCTACGTGTACCTTCGTGTTTTCCAAAAAGATCGCAATATCGGTTGGACAAGTCCGATTTGGATTAAGTAACTTCCCCCCCTTAGCTCCCTTAATTGGTCATTGCCAGTAGAGGGAGCTAAAAAGAAAATCGCTCTCTGGAGTTCATCATGTTAGCTGACATTCTCACCCTCCCACTCCATCAAATCACGTACGCAATATTCATTGGTATCACTGTGGGTGCGCTTATGACCATGACGGGTGTTGGTGGTGGAGTCGTTATTATTCCCGCGCTACAACTCAGCTTTTCCATGCCAATAGTCACAGCTGTTGGCACTGCGAGTATCATTGCGACCTTAATTAAAATAAACGCAGCATTGAATCATATTCGTTGCAAAAACGTGAACTGGCATCATGTAAAGGTCATTCTTATCAGCGCCATTCCTACGCTAATCATCGCCACAGAAATTATCGTAAGATCAGCAGCTAACCCAACACTTCAGCCCTTCACTGAACGTTTTGTGCAAGGCTGCGTTGTCATCACTATGGCCGGCGCATTCGTTTCTCTCTATTTAGGGCGCAAAACAGAACTGACATCCTCGAGTAAACAAACAAATACGTCCGCTGCTCTCAGCGTCGGGGCGTTAAGCGGATCAGTACTTGGTACGACGGGAATTGGGGGGGGCGTCATACTGCTGCCAGCACTAAAAAACATTCTCGGTTCTACAGTCAGGCAAGCTGTGGGGAGCTCAATCGTCATCGCCGTCATACTCTCTGGGGTAACGGCCATTCGTTATAGCAGCAGTAGCCAAAGTAACATTGCTATCGGGCTGCTCGTTGTATTAAGCTCTTTCGTAGGCGTGAAGATTGGCATTAAAGTACTAGAAAAAACATCCGATAGAGCCTTAATCAATCTATCCTTGTTCGCAATTTTAGCCAGTTTAATAACCACCGTTATTCTTTGAAGGGTAAGGTTTGGGGTAAGAAAAGCGGTGGTAAAACCCGGTGATTTTTCATTCTCCGGGTTGTCTTATTAAAGCGGGTGAATCGATTACGATTGACTCCCTTTAGTAACACCACTCAGTAGTGCCGCTATCATTGAATTCTTGGGCTCTTGGTACTTTCCTACACAATAAGTCATGTGCCCATAGCCTTCAGGTTCATGCTTGTAGTTCGCTTTTAAGTGCTCGGCTAACCATTTCCCTTGCTCTGCAGGTATGGCAGAATCATCATCAGAATGCCAAACATGAGCATTGGAGTTAGCTAAGTGCTTTACATCAAAGCCCCAATCAAAACACGTATCTTGTGCAGATTCCCAAGCTGCGCCAGACGTACCACGTACAACAGAGCGCCGCATGGCCTTTTCAAACCGCGACACTAATTCCTTGTCTGCTTTGACCTTTGGGAAACCTTTTCTGATTGGAGTACTCGCCAAGCTCGGTGGTAACACACCAAATACCAAGCGAAACAAGGCAAAATACCAACCCATGTAAAACTGCTTTAACTGTTTTGAGGTTGGTGTCCCTCCGGTACCAATGGTTGAGCCAGTACCGAGCTCCTCGCATAAAGCCGTTGGTAGCAGCGGTGCATTTAGCCCTAAGCCAATACAGCGATCTCCAAAATGGAGCGCAGCCGCCATAGCGTGAGGAGTACCCTGAGAATGCCCAGTAATGTGGAACACCTTTACTCCTTCAGCATTTAACACCGCCTCCAAATCTTCCTTTGGCCAGTCCACCACTCTTCTACCCGGCTTTTCATCAGAAAACCCACAGCCAGGTAAGCTAATGGCGATACCTCTACAACCCAAAGACGAACATATGTTCTGATAGGTTTTGCGCTCGAAACCCGCTTCAAGTCCAGAGCCATGCATATTAATTACCACAGGTGCCGCAGGGTCTAGACTGCCGTAAACACAATAAGCTACGCTCCGTCCATCTCTTGTGATGGCTATCTTTTGTTGACTATCTTCCAATAAGTTTGAATCTATTGGTTTCATACCAGAGTCACGAAGACGAGTCCCCCAAAAGTTAAACAGGCACAAAGCGAATACGCTCAAAACAATTATCATCAGAAAACTTGTCATGATGGCTCCAATATTTTAGTAAATAGCATTTTAATCCCCGCTCCTTTGGTGTCCGTTTCTCCAAGTTACCAACCAGACTCCGTAGATAACAGTGAGGATTTTTCAGGATACCCCTCACTAGTTGAGCATGAATAATAACGGCTAGCTTAGTGATAAGTAGAGCTAATGAGACTAGTAAACCAAGGTGATTAGTCAGAAAAGAAGCAAGTTTCTACAATGCCGCTCATTCGACAAGGAGTGATTAATACGGCTAGGACGCCGTGATTTATACACAACAAGAGCACATTAACATGAAAAAGACACTCATCATCGCCGCTATTTCTGCGCTTTCATTTGGCGCTGTCGCCAATACGGATTTTCAAGGCCATCGAGTAGGCGCAGGTATTTCTGGCGTGACACTAAGCGAAGGCGGGGTCGACTTAAAACTCGATTCAGGCTTTAAGTTCGAATACGGTTACGACATCAACCACATTTTCGGTGTTAACGCTTCTTATAGTATGAACAGCAAAAACGTACTTGATCTCGACTACGATTTTAATACATTCAAAGTCGATACTGATATTGGCTATGCGTTCGACCTTGGACAGCTTTGGTTGAAGCCCTATGGTGCAATCGGCCTAACTTTTGCCAATGAGAAAATTTCCGATCGCCACGATAGCTTGTCTGCCGGCGATACCAGCTTAATGATTGGCATGGGCGTGAGAGCGCAAACTCAAATGGGTATATATGCAGACTTTCGTTATGACATAAGCGGTTACGATAATGTTGATACCGATTCAGTGTCATTTACCGTAGGCTACCGCTTCTAGCACGTTCATAGTTGGTTACTATTTTCTTTCAAAGCCAACCGTCAATCTGTTGGCTCTATGACATTCCTTAAATGCACTATTGCTATGGTTCGCGACAATGTCACAAAAATGAGTGAGCACCTTGGCTAAAAATCGATTCAACAATCTCGACCTCAATTTACTTCGAGTGTTTAAAGTTCTGCTTGAAGAGAAAAACATGCGCAAAGCCGCTGAGCGGTTGTTTGTATCGCAACCCGCCGTGAGCCAATCTTTGCAGAAGCTCCGACATCATTTTGATGACTTATTGTTCGTCAAAGTGAAAACCGGACTTGAGCCAACCACGTTTTCCGAGCAACTTGCCCGTAATCTATTACCACTGATTTATCAGCTTGAAAGTGTGGTCAACGCTAGCAGTCCGTTTGATCCGGCAGAGCTTGACGAAGAAATTACGATTGCGTTGTCGTCTCAGTTCGTTTTTTCGGTTTCTTCAGAAATCTATCGTCACTTTAAAAAGCATGCTCCAAACTTAAAAGTGCACATCACCTCATGGAACGACCACACGATTTCTGGGATAGAAAAGGGTGACATCTTACTGGGCATAAACGCACCGATTACAGAGCGCTTACCGTTCTTAGTTGAGCAGGAGTTAGCCAAGCTCACTGCTAAAATACTGTTAAGACGAGACCACCCTATAGCAAACCAACCTATTACTGCCGAACATCTCGCCTCCTACCCCCTAGCAAGACTTCTAGTCAGTGACTACAGCAAACTAAATAGTCCTACCGTTGAAACCTTTAAGCGTTTGGGGTTTGAACTTGAAGTAGGCTTTGCTTCTGAGTTTCCAGTCGTATTATTAGATGTGCTGCGTCACTCTGATATGTTTATGGGAATAAACGACAGTTTTCCCATCCAAAACTACCCCGACTTAGTGATGCTTGACCCTGAAGTACATGTGCCCGAAATTCACTATTTTGCAAATGGTTACTTCCATTCCCGACACGCCAACAGTGAAATGATGAACTGGTTTATCCAATCTTTAACTCATATTTTTGAGCGAAGTAAAAAGCATTAAAATTGAGCCGCATTAATTCAAACACCTGCTCATTTTTCGATCAACATCACACCCCGGCCATCTTCTTTGTGTTTTACCTTTCATTAACATAACCAAGGTAGACAGCAGCGAAAATCATTGATTAACCTATACAATGCAGTTAGTTGTATAGGAATCAATGATGCGCACTTCGAAAATACTAATTAAAGCATCAGTGCTAAGTGCTATAGCTCTAGTTTTGGGCTGTAGTGAGCAAAACGAAACGGACATCAGCGCTGTTGAGCCATTAACGGTCTCCACGACCCATGTCGAACTGAGCCCATCGTATCAAGTGAAACGCGAATACGTGGGCACGGTCAAAGCTGGCCAACAAGCCAAGCTTGGCTTTGAACTGGCAGGGAAAGTCGAGGCCATTTTGGTCGATGTTGGTGACAGCGTCGAAAAAGGCACAGCGTTAATTCAACTCAATACCGACCTTCTGAAAACAGAACTTGGTCAACTTAACGCTCAAGACAAAGAGGTGCGTGCGCAATTAAAACTCGTCAATGCCAACCTCAAACGCCAACAATCACTAAAGTCCAAAGGGTTTAGTGCGGATGCAGAAATCGATGCACTCACCAGCGAAAAAGGCGTCCTACAAGCGAATCTCGTCCGTTTGGAAGCGGCAATTCGCGCTAATAGACTGCGCATCGAGAAGTCGACCATTCTGGCTCCGTACGCGGGGCGTATCTCAGAGCGTTACGTCTCATTAGGTGACGTTGTCAATGTGGGTACCCCGACGTTTGTACTGCTTGCAACAGAAGGGAAAGAGGCATTTATTGGCATCCCTGCTAAGCAGCTAAAACGCGTTACCGCTCTCACTTCTCCTATCATTCGAGTCGATGATAACGACTATGCCGCTACACTGCTCAATCCGGGTGCGATGGTCGACACCCAATCTCGAAGCGTTGGGCTTAGATATCAACTCCCGGAAAACCCAGACCTACTAGAAGGTCAACTGGCCTACCTTTCCTTTGATGAAACAGTGCAAGACAGCGGTTACTGGGTTCCCCTTACTGCGCTTATCGATGGACTCCGTGGCGTCTGGAACGTGTACGTGGTCGGAGAGGACAATAAAGTTGAAAGACGCAGCGTCAATGTGTTTTATGCCGATGGTCAGCGCGCCTTTGTATCCGGGGCTATTGAAGATGGCGAAGCCATTATCGCCAGCGGCTTACATCGTGTAGTACCCGGGCAACCTGTTCAAATTGCGCAGCAATAAGGATCATTATGAAGCTTATTGATGCAATCACTAATACTCGTCTATTGCTACTGGTTACCGCACTATTGATCGTCAGCGGTCTGGCCGCGTTTACTTCATTGCCACGAGCAGAAGATCCCATCATTAGTAATCGCTTTGCCAACGTCACCACCAGCTTTCCTGGTGCGAGCGCCGATCGCGTGGAAACACTGGTCACTGAAGTCGTAGAAAACAAATTGCGCGAGCTAAGTGAAGTTAAGTTGCTCACATCCAGTTCGCG
Source organism: Vibrio sp. CB1-5 (assembly GCF_059412285.1). Taxonomy (NCBI): domain Bacteria; kingdom Pseudomonadati; phylum Pseudomonadota; class Gammaproteobacteria; order Vibrionales; family Vibrionaceae; genus Vibrio; species Vibrio sp. CB1-5. The sequence continues at coordinate 52,003 of NZ_JBJHPB010000006.1, forward strand.
TCCTGGAGTCTCTATCGTCACTATTGAGCTCAAAGACGAAGTGACAGAGCCAGAGCCTATCTGGTCAAAAGCCAGAGATAAACTTTCCGATATTGAACCGTTACTTCCAGTTGGAACAGCACCACCCGATCTCGATAGCGATCATACCTACGCATTTACTGTCATCTCTTCACTGACTTGGGAGGGTGCGGGCGAGCCGGATATTTTGACACTCGGTCGTTATGGTAAGGAGTTGGCGAAGAGGCTACGCACTTTATCTGGCACCGAGTTTGTTGACGAATATGGCATGCCGAAAGAAGAGATCCAAGTAAACTTGCGAACCGCAGATACTGCCGCGTTTGGGGCATCGAGCATTCAAATCGGTGATAGCCTGCGTGGCGCTGATGCAAAGAACTCAGCAGGGCAACTAGTAAGCCAGTTCTCGCGATTCGGCTTGGAAATTGAGTCTGAACTCGATTCAATTGAGCGTATCAAACAGGTGCCTCTTCTTGTCGCTAAGAACGGACATATCATCCGCGTGGAAGACATTGCAACCGTCACTCGTAGCCAAAAAACACCAGAAAGTGAAGTAGCTATCATCGATGGCTATCCTGGAGTGATTATTGCCGCTCGCATGGAGCCGGAACTTCGAGTTGATCAATGGACAGCACGAGCAAAAACGGTCATCAATCAGTTCGAACGTGACCTTCCAAGCAACATTAAAGTCACTCTGTTATTTGATCAACAAGGTTACACCACAACGCGTTTGGTCGATTTGGGTAAAAGCCTACTGATTGGCTTTTCTCTTATCCTCATCGTACTTTTTGTCACCCTTGGTGTACGCGCAGCGATACTCGTTGCGATTGCTTTGCCGTTAACCTGTATGATCACCTTGTCATTGATGAAAATGACGGGCATTCCTATTAACCAAATGTCAGTCACCGGACTCATTGTCGCGCTGGGGATCATGGTCGATAACGCCGTGGTCATGGTTGATACGATTCAGAGTTATCGACTCAAAGGTCAAGCTAGACTGGAAGCGACCATTAATGCTATCTCCCACTTATGGGTGCCGCTCCTTGGCTCAACACTGACCACCATTTTGGCATTTGCGCCTATCTTCTTAATGCCGGGTGCAACGGGAGAGTTTGTTGGTGCGATTGCGATTACTGTTTCGTTCTCACTGGTTGGCTCTTATATTTTGTCGCATACCGTAATCGCAGGCTTTGCGACTATGCTGCTGCCAAGCCATGCCTCCGGCAATCATTGGTATAACAGCGGCCTTCGTATTCCAGCGTTAACTCGTGGATTTAGCCAATCCGTAAGACTCGCCATCAAACATCCCGCTATTTCACTTATCCTGGTTCTCGCCGTTCCTGTGACTGGCTATTGGAGTATGTCTCAACTAACCGAGCAATTTTTCCCACCCTCGGACCGAGATATGTTCGAGGTTCAAGTCTATCTGCCTCCACAAGCTAGCTTGTATGCGACCAAAGCGACGACTGAGGATGTTGATACCATTATTCGCGACTATCAGGGCGTTGAACGCGTGGATTGGCTAGTGGGTGCTAACTTCCCTTCCTTCTATTACAACTTACAAGCAACACAAAACAATGCGCCGTATTTTTCACAAGCCATGGTGAAAATGGAAAACTTCCAGCAGGCCAATGCGCTCATTCCTAAGCTTCAAGCTCGGCTAAATCGCGAGCTTCCTGGTGCTCAGATCTTAGTGAGAAAGCTCGAACAAGGCCCTCCGTTCCGAGCTCCTATTGAGCTTCGAGTGTACGGTGAAAACCTCAATACACTCAAAGCGATAGGTGAAGATATTCGCCTTATTTTGGCCAACACACCGCACGTTACGCATACGCGGGAAACGCTTCAACCTGGCACGCCCAAAGTTTGGCTTAAAGTCGACGAAGACACCGCAAAGCTTAATGGCATCTCACTCAATCAATTTGCCAACATGTTGCAGGCTACCTTGGTAGGACGAGAAACAGGATCGGTGACGGAAGGCAGTGAGTCGATCCCAATACGTGTTCGAGTCGCCAATGAAGAGCGTGAAAATCTATCGCACCTTGGTAACGTAAGATTGCCTATTGCTTCTGAGGTTTACACCACAGGCGTCAACGTTTCGACATTGGCCGAACTTGAGCTAACGACCAGTCGCGGTGCTATCACACGCCGCAACGGTGAACGAGTTAATACTATCGAAGGCTATATTCAAGCAGGCGTATTACCACAAACCGTGTTAAACGAGTTTCAACAAAGACTGGAATCTTATACTTTGCCCGCTGGCTACCACATCGATTTTGGTGGTGAATCTGCTGAGCGCGATCGCTCGGTGGCATTGCTCATCTCCAATATCTCTGTCGTGGTGGTTTTGATGGTCTTAGTTGTGGTGATGTCGTTCAACTCATTTAGACTAAGCTCAATCATTTTCATGGTGGCTGGCTTGGCCGGCGGTTTGGGTCTACTGTCTGTGTGGATCTTTAACTATCCGTTTGGCTTTACCGTAATCATTGCCATGTTGGGTATTATGGGCCTCGCGATTAATGCCGCGATCGTCATACTAGCCGAGCTGAGAATGGATGAAAAAGCCGCCAGTGGTGATATCGAGGCCTCGGTTGATGCGGTGATGTCGTGTACTCGTCACATCACCTCCACCACCATTACCACAGTGGGTGGTTTCATGCCTCTCATCATCGCAGGTGGTGGTTTTTGGCCACCTTTTGCAGTCGCCATTGCCGGCGGTACAGTGCTGACAACGCTATTATCGTTCTATTTTGTTCCTGTGATGTATCGCTTGATGGTGAAGTAAAAAGACATTTCGGTCGATTCTGCGATTAAGTCAACAGCAAACGTCTCATGAGAGGCGTCTGCTACCAGTTATCTACTCCTAGCGATCTTCTGCAAACATAAATGCCAAGACCAGATTCACCTGCCACTCAGGACCTAACTCCGCTTACTGAGGGAACTTATATGCACTTAGCCCGAATAGCATAGCTTTATCGATAAAAAAGGTCCGGTCTGAATAAAGCCGCCACATTAGTAATACTCACCTTGTTGATTAGAAAAACTCGTGCTCGCGCCCCACATTCTCATCCAGCGACAAAACATGTAACAAATCTTGTCTGTTATCATATGCACGGACATTTAAACCACTCAATGTAAGTTATTAAGGATAAAGTAATGTGGAATAAACTAAACAAATCCATGATGTTCTGCCAGATGATATTTGGACTGTCATTTTATGGCGTCATGGTCATACTGACTCGGTTCTTCCTTGAGAACCTCAATTACAGCGAAGCGGATACTATGATGGTCGTCGGTGCTTTCTCATCTATCGGCCCGCTGTTCGCCATCGCTGGGGGCTTTATCGCCGACAAATTTCTAGGCGCCTATCGCTCTTTAACCATAGCCTACTTTGGTTTCAGTTGTGGTTACGCTCTGCTGGTCTTGGGCGCATCTACCGTTAACATTCCAATGAGTCTCGCTGGTATCGCACTGGCAAGTTACGCACGTGGCTTAATGTCCCCCTCTTACCCAAGCCTTTATAAGCGCACGTTCAAAAGCCAAGAAGACTTTGAAAATGGTTATCCTGTTAACTATTCCGTGAATAACATTGGCGCCCTACTTGGTCAGTACTTGTTCCCAATGTTTGTGTTGGTGATTGGCTTCTATGGCAGCTTTGCACTGTCAGGAATTTTGGCGTTTACGGCTTTGTTTATGCTGTTCACATTCAGAAAACAGCTGCAAGGTATCGGTGCAGATATTGATAAAGCGCCAGTCTCTAGCGCTAACTGGATCAAGTTTGCGATTACTTCAGTGGCCATGATCGGCATGGTGTTCTTTATGTTCTCGAACATGGACATCGGTAAAAACATCGTTTACGCCATTGGTTTGGCAGCTATTGGTTATTTCATCTCACTGATGTTCAAAGCCGAAAAAGCCGATGCACTTCGCATGGGAACCATCATTATTGTTACCGTTCTTACGACAGCGTTTTTTGTCTATTACGGACAAATGATGACATCAATGACTATGGTGACCATCAACACCATGCGTGGTGATTTGTTTGGCATCATTCCAATCGCACCTGAAGCGTCAATGTCGATGAACCCACTTTGGTGTATTGTTGCAGGACCTGTGATTGCAGCGACTTTCTCTGGACTAGAAAAACGCAACATCCACTTTACGACCGCCACCAAGATTGGCTTTTCATTCATCATGACAGCGATTGCGTTTGGTATTTTGGCGTTTGCAGTGAAGAATGTTGGCGAAGATGTGATTATCCGCCCTGAGGTGTTCCTCGTGATTCACTTCTTCCAAGCGTTTGCTGAAGTCATTGTTGGTTCATTAGTTGTCGCCTTCATTCTATCGGTGGCACCGAAACACATTGAGAACTTCTCGGTAAGCCTATTTTCAGTGGCAATCGCTTTGTCTGGTATTGTCGGCGCTGTGTTCTCTACTTCAATCGCAGCAGAGAAAGGCCAAGAAATCACTCAAGAGTTCGTGCAAACCGTTTATGGTGACTACTTTGGTTTATTAACGATGTTAGCCGTTGTAATGGTGCTCGTTGCTCTGCTCTCATCCATTGCAATTCGCAAGATGCTTGCCGCAGCGGATGCTCATCAACCGAAAGAGCAAGTGGAACTGACGGAAGCGGAAAGTTAACCATAGAAAAGGCTCGCTATTTTAAATTTAGCGAGCCTTTTTCTTCCCATTAAACCCAGATCAAAACAGGCTTAGTTGACGTTAATGTTGCCATCACGCTGGTCATACATTTCAGGCGTAACGTGTAAACCTCCTGAGTAGCCTGCTTTTTCCAACATTTCCCTCACTTGTTTCACATCCTCTTCCGTGACTGGCACTTCACGTGCCCCCAAATGGAGTCGAACGAAGGTGATCAGCTCTGCCAGCTTTTTATCCGACAACACATCTTCAAAGCTCGCCATCGGCATAAAATTTCGCTCTTTGTCTAAATACGTAGGCTGGAGCCCGCGAATAGTTACAGCGATCGTATTGAACGGATCACTGTGCATGATAATGCCATTATCTAGCAAAGTTGGCGCAATGGGATCTCGTCCTTTACCGTCTGGCCCATGACATGCGCCACAAGTTTGGTTGTAGGTGGCATAGATATCTTCTGCATACGAGACTTCATCAAACCCTTTGGGCTCTAATCGTACCGCGGCATCACTGATCATATTATTGGAGTCACCCGCCAATAGGTAATAAGACATGGATTCAATATCTTCTCTGGTCATCAAACTCAAGCTGTTCTTGATTACATCGGCCATACCAGCAAACGCACTGCCCTTATCAGAGTGACCTGTATGGAGGAAATCAGTTAAAGAAGTCAGATCCCAACCATCGATAAACAGCTCTTCTGCCGTGATGTCCGGCGCATGCCATCCGTCGATTAAATTGCCTTGGAATATACGATCATTATCGAGCGCTTGAGCGATATTTCTTGGCGTATGGCATTCCGAGCAGTGACCCAATCCAGCAACCCAGTATTTACCGCGCTGCCACTTTTCTACATCCTCCACTTTATTCTGTAGTTCGGCAGGCACTTCGTATTCCATTGGTTTGCGATCGGCAAAAACAATGTCCCAGGCAAGGAGACCTAAGCGAATGTTCGACGGGAACATCATTTGATTGGCGTCATTTCGTCTTGATACAGCACCAATAGATTGCATGTATTCCCACATATCGCGCAAATCTTGCTCAGTAACATGTTGGTAGGAAGTAAACGGCATTGCCGGATATAGATACCCATGTCTCCCTTTACCATCAACGAGAGCGGCTCTAAAGTCCTCGTAGTCATAACTACCAATACCTTCTGTGACATGAGGCGTTATGTTAGTTGAGTAAATGGTGCCAAATGGCGTGACAAACGGCAGGCCACCAGCAAACGGCTCTCCCCCCTCGGCGCTATGACAAGCCACACAGTCTCCTGCATGAGCCAGATACTCGCCGCGTTCAACCGCCTCTGCATCCAGTGACGCAAGTCGGTTATCGTTTTGCAAGCGAGCGTGGGTGATATAAGCACCAATCGCGAGGATTTCATTTTGAGAGAGCTGCTCACCAAAGGCAGGCATCACATTATTTAACCCTGCACGTATGGTGTGTTGGATCTCTTCTATGCTGCCTCCATGAAGCCAAATGTTGTCGGATAGATCAGGTACGCCCGTTTCCATATTCACTAAGCGACCGTCGCCATGGCAAGAAGAGCACGTTTTCACGAACAAGTCTTTACCAAGCTCCACCTTAACCTCTGGCACATCAGTATGGCGTTGGTTGAGTGATGCGAGGTAATAGGAAATCTTGGCGATTTCATCTGGCCTAAGCACATCTACCCACCCGGGCATCGCACCATTTCTACCGAGTTCGATGGAATGGATGATAGCCTCATCGGATCCACCGTACATCCATTCATTGTCGATAAGGTTTGGGAAATGCTTCGCTCCCTGTGCGTTGTCGCGATGGCAAGCAGCACAATGGGTTTGGAATAACATTTGCCCTGAAGAGACTATCTCAGTGTTGTCCGCCAACGAGATGAGAGACTGGTCTTGTACCAGGGAAAACTGAGCATCAAGGCTTGTCGTCGGCGCGCTGAGCTTATCGTCGGCCTGATCGTAATTAAGCAACCCTGACCAACCGCTGATCCCCGGATATAAGATTAGATAGCCAAATGAGATAACGAACGCAGCAAAATAGGAAACAAACAATATCTTTGGCGGCGGCGCATCTTTTTCTTCAATGCCATCGAACGTGTCGAGCACTTTGTCTTTGTCCGCTTGATGATTATTGCGCCAATACTTAACAATCACAGCGACCATTAGAACGAAGAATACAAGGGTGCCCACGGCAGCCCATAGAGTCCAGAAACTACTCATTGCACACTCTCCTCAGCCGTATCGACACCAAGACTTTGCAAGTAGCGGATCAGCGCTTCACCCTTGGTTTTTCCTCTAACTTCTAACCTTGCGTTGGCAATTTCATCCTCAGAGTAAGGCACACCTAGTGCTTTCAAAGTTTGCATCTTTCCGGTTATGGTATCGCCAGACAGAACTTGTTCGAACAACCAAGGATAGGCAGGCATGATGGACGTTGGGACAACGCGGCGTGGATCAATCAGGTGAATGGCATGCCACTGATCTGAATACTTTCTGCCTAGATTGGTGAGATCAGGTCCTGTGCGCTTCGAGCCCCATAGATTCGGAAACTCATAAATATCATCAGACTCTTGATTGGCGCGGCCATTGCGTTTTATCTCAGGTTCAAGTGGACGAACCATTTGCGTGTGGCACACATGGCACCCCTCACTGATATAAATATCTCGCCCGGCCACCTCTATCGCCGTGAGCGGCTTCGCTTGGCTTTGCTGAACGAGCTCTGGGGTACGTAATAAATTTGGAAGCACCCATACTAAAATGGAGAAAGACGCCACCACAGCGGTCGATACGATCAATATCACCAAAGACTTAGTAAAATCAGCATTCATGATACGCCTCCTTCACTACTCACCCGACGAGTAAGCGGCATGCGCACCGTGTTGTAGAGGTTCAAGACCATCAGGAATAAGCCAAGAACAAACAGCGCTCCGCCAAAGAAGCGTAAGAACAACCACGGTGCTTTGAAATTCATCGCTTCAACAAAACTGTATTGCAACTCGCCATTATCGCCTTGTGCAAGCCACATCACCCCTTCTCCGATACCCGCTACCCAAAGCGCAATGGCATATAAAGCAACACCAGCATGAGCAAGCCAAAAGTGCCACTTGAGCAACCTTGGTGACCAGAGCTCGTTTTTACCCCATAACTTAGGGATAAAGTAATAGAATACGGCAATCCCTGACATACCAACCCAACCTAAGGCGCCGGAATGGACATGTCCTATCACCCACTCACTGTTGTGCGCAATCATATTGAACCAACGAATCGCAAGCAGCGGCCCTTCAAACGTGGCAAGACAGTAGTAGAGAATGGCAGAGAAGAAAAACAGCATGATATAGTCGGTTTTCAGCTTCTGTTTGTTCTGAAGTAAGGTCATCGCACTGTTAAACGCCCCTGCCCAAGATGGGAGCCAAAGTATTAATGACATCACGATACCAATATTCTGCACCCAAAGTGGCACGGAGCTGTAGATGAGGTGATGGGTACCTGCCCAGGTATAAAAGCCCACCAAACCCCAGAAGTGAATAATCGAAAGACGGTAAGAGTAGATTGGCCTGTCTGCGACTTTCGGTATGAAGTAGTAGTTCATACCTATGACCCCAGCTGTGAGTAGGAAACCGACAGCGTTATGCCCCCACCACCACTGGACAATAGCATCCTGCGCTCCGGCATACACGGAGTATGACTTCATCAACGAAGCTGGCATAGCCAGGTTATTAACGACAAATATCATCGCAATTACGATGATAAACGCCGCAAAAAACCAGTTAGCCACAAAAATGTGTTCGACTTTTCGCTTCGCTATCGTGCCGAAAAACAGCACACCATAAAGCACCCAAACCAACACGATCAGTAGATCGATTGGCCACTCGAGCTCAGCGTATTCTTTTGATGTTGTGTAACCCAGCGGCAACGAAATGAGAGCAAGAAGAAGCACCAACTGCCAGCCCCAAAAGACCATCCAAGACAAGCTTTTGTTGAATAGTGCACATTGGCACGTACGCTGAACAATATACAAAGAAGTCCCCATCAATATGTTGACGACAAATCCGTATATCACGCCAGACGTGTGGAGTGGTCTGAGTCGGCCGAATTGAAAGTACTCGGAGTCAAAGTTGAGCACTGGCCAGTAGAGCTGAGCAGCCAAAATAACGCCGATGACCATGCCGGCAACTGACCAGATGAGTGACGCTAGGATAAAGTAACGTACGACTTTTGTGTCGTAGTGATTCGCCGTGATGTCCATAAAGGCTCCTTCACTGCTTGTTGGCGTCAGAGCCTAATTTGGAATAGTAGTACGCGATGTCAGCGATATCTTGATCACTCAATGCGTCTGCTTGTTGTTGCATCAGCACCGCAAGACCGCCACTGCGTTCTCTGGTTTGATAACTTCGAAGAGCGGTCATCAGATATCCCATCTTTTGACCTTGTAAGTTGGGGTAGGACTCAATGCTGGAGATTCCCTCGTCACCGTGACAGGTGGCGCAGGTTTTGGCTTTCTCCATACCCACTTTGAATCGCTCATCTGCGAGCGTCTGAAATGAAAACAAGAGTGTTCCAGTAAAAAGAGCCAGAATCACCCTGGAGGTAAATTTACCCATGATGCGCTTCCTTGTTTGACGAAAGTCAGGACTGCATACTTACTGACGTAACGTTTACCGTTCTCGTTAAAGCTAACTTGATTAGAAAGCATAGTAACGGGATGCGCGGTCAGTCAAAAATCACAGGCGATTAATACGTGTTTTCTTTAGTGAGGGGTGATATGCCCATGTTCTAACATCGCTAAGCCCTAACGACCATTGCTACGGGTTAGCGACAACAATAGTGCAAACAAAGGCGCAATTTCTTTAAGGATATACTTAGCAAACCTTACAGAATAGAATGATAAGGTTTGCCAAAAATCATCAAGAGATTAGAGAAACAAAGTCTTTTTCTGTCAGTGGCTTAGCAAAGGCATAACCTTGGCCAAACTGACAACCATGCTGAGTAAGAAAATCGATTTGCTGTTCGGTTTCAATCCCCTCTGCTACCACTCGCAAATCTAACGCGTTGCCCATGGCGATAATCGCAAGTACGAGCGCGTTGCTATCACTTTCCTCTGGTACATCATTGACAAACGAGCGATCAATCTTGAGCTTGTTGATCGGCAGACCTTTCAAATAAGAGAGAGATGAGTAGCCGGTACCAAAATCATCCAGCGAAACATCAACCCCAAGCTCCCGAAGCTCATTCAATGTATTGAACGCATGCTGCTGATTATGAAGAAGAAAGCTCTCGGTAATTTCAATCTCCAGTTGCTCTAAGGGAAACTTCGTTTGCTCAGTAATATCGGCCAACTGTTTTACAAATTCCGCCCTTTGCAGTTGTAAGGCTGACACGTTAACCGCCAGTTTTCCAAAGGAAAGCCCCTGCTCGAACCACGTTCTTCCTTGCTGACAAGCGGCTTTTAGCACCCACTGTCCAATGTGTTGTATCAGTCCTGTCTTCTCTGCAATTGGGATAAAAAGACTTGGTGGGATAAAGCCCAGTTCAGGATGTTCCCAGCGAAGCAGCACCTCTACGCCTACTAAAGCGTTATCCTCGAGGCGATATTGTGGCTGGTATGCGAGCGAAAGCTGTTCTTTATCAACGGCATCATGAAGGGCAGATTGAATGCGAACATGCTGCACCGATCGATCGGTTAAATCTGGGGAGTAGAAAGCGTAGCCACTGCGGCCATTTTTTTTAGCCAGATACATGGCCGTATCGGCATTTTTGAGCAAAGTTTCACTATCATAGCCATCATTCGGATATCGTGCGACGCCAATACTGCCCGATACACGAAGATGTTCATTGTGCTCAAACACAAACGATGTATTAAATACCCCTAAGGTCTGATCGATAATATCGAGCAGCGTCGCTTCACAATCATAATCGGTAAGGATAATAACGAACTCATCACCACCAATTCGGCCGATTATTGCATTCCCTGCTTGCATCGCTTGCAAACGCTCAGCAACTTGCGCTAAAAGCCGGTCACCAAACAAGTGCCCTTTGCTGTCGTTGATGTGTTTAAAATGATCAAGATCGAGAAACAAAGTCGCAAATGGAGTATCACTCTTTTCGCCCAAAGCAATGCTTTGTTCCAATAAGTGAGTAAGGTGAACACGGTTGGGCAAATTGGTTAACGGATCAAAGAAGGCCATCCGGCGCAGCTTTTCTTCGTGCGCTTTACGTAGTGAAATGTCCTCAAATACGCAAATATAGTGCAGGATCTCATCGCTTTCATCGGTAATAGCACTGATAGTCGCCAACTGAGGGTAAATACTGCCGTTCTTTTTGCGGTTGATAAACTCCCCTTTCCACTGACCATACTCCCTTAACTGTTGCCAAAGCTCAGTGTAAAAGTCTGGATGGTGCTGACCAGATTGAAGAAAGCTCGGGTTGCGCCCTATTACTTCAGCTTCTTCGTAACCGGTAAGTGCGGTGAATGCGCGGTTAACGTCCATGATATTAGCATTGTGATCGGTGATCATCATGCCTTCTTGGAAATTGTTGAATATCTCTGAAGTAAGCGATAATCGAGCTTCTACTTGCTTTCTTCTTGTGGCATTGCGCGTCATGCCAATGATACCGACCAGATCTCCAGTCTCATCCTTTATCGGAGATTTTACTGTCTCTAGCCAAACTTCGTTACCCTCTTTATCTAGCGCAGCGCACTCTTCAACCGTTCGCTGACCACCATTCGCGATCACTTTCTCATCAATATGTTTAAAGTACTCAGCACGCTCCTTGCTAAATAACTGTTCGTCGGTCTTACCAAAGATATATTCACGAGAATGGCGCCAAGCGGTTTCGCTGGCTTCGTTGACAGCAACATATTGACCGTCAGCATTCTTGACCCAAATATGGTCATCAAGTGCATCAATAAATTGCTGCAGCGTAGGAAGATTTTTTAAAGACATGATACGGAAACTCAGAACTACTCATTCGTTCGGCTAGGCCAAAGATCCCTCGGCCGAAGTTTCAACATATCGTACTAAATGCAGATGAGGATTTATACCGAACAAGTGTTCGAATGTGAAGATTGTCTGTACCTCTAAAGAGGCAAAGTGCAAAGCTGAGTTTACAATTTCTCACATTTCGCCCCCAAATACACTTCAGCCTGACACATCTGATGCCTATGCAAACAACGTCATTCTTAAATGTTCGAGAGACTTCACTTCATAGTGTGGACGAATACCCACAGGTGCCTCGGCACCTTGTGTATTCAGCCAGCACGTCTCAATACCAAAGTTGATACCGCCGAGTACATCAGAATGAGGATTATCGCCTACCATCAAAATTTTAGTTTTACATGGTAGCCCCATCAATTGATGAGCATGGTCAAAAATCCCGAGATCCGGTTTTGCTACGCCCACTTCCTCAGAGATAACCACATGTTCAAAGTAGTTGCTAAGCCCTGTGCGCTCAAGACGAATCGCTTGCAGCTCAGTAAAACCATTGGTAATGATGCCTAGTTTTGCCTTACCTGAAAGTGCATCAAGCAGCTCTCTTGCCCCTGGCAACAGAGTACAAATATCCGCCATTGCCTCTAGGAATGCAGAATTTAGCTCAAAAGGTGTGATTCCAAGTTTCGCAGCCCAACCTTCAAAACGGATGGTTTTAAGCTCATCAGCAGTAATTTTACCATCTTGGTAGTCCACCCATAACGGCTTATTGACCAATTGATACGCGTCATAGTCGTCACGCGTGAAATTAACACCAAAACGCTCAAACATCAGCTTCATGCCACCAAATGAATCAAAGTGGAACAGCGTCTCGTCCGCGTCAAACAGAACCCAATCGTACTTCATTATTGTTGTATCCCTAGTGATGAACCGCGGAATTATAACCCTTCAAATAGCGAATAGGTACTCAGTGAGAACGTTGATTTTTAACTATGCACTTTATGCATACATAACTTCACTAAATGTCATTTGAGTCATACTCGGTAGATCATTACACTGCGCGCTCTTTTTTAACGCCACTTTTGCGCATCAACGCGAATTGAGTTTATGTTCTCACAATCCATTTTTGCTCAGCTAATACGAATGTTGCTGCTTCTTGCCGTGGCATTGATGGCGGTGCACCACTCACCGACCTTACTCGACCTTTTGGCCAAGCAAGCCATTAACAGTGGGTGTCACCAACAAAACCCATCTGATCCTATGGATCACTCACACCACCATCATCACTAGAGTGTTATTACAATGAGTATTTTCCGCTTTCCAGCCCTAGTTTGGCTTGGTATTGGCATCCTTATCGTCAGCTTAGGCATTCGCCAGTCATTTGGCATTTTCATGATGCCAATTTCCGATCATTTCCAGACAGGCCGTGAGTTCTTTAGCTTCGCCATTGCGCTACAAAACTTACTGTTTGGTATGTTTCAACCCTTTGTCGGTATGGCTGCGGATAAATGGGGCTCAAAACGCATCATTTTGATGGGCTCTATCGCCTATGCCGTGGGCTTGTATTTGACCTCTGTTACTACAGAAGCTTCAGTGCTTTACTTCTCACTAGGTGCATTAGTTGGCTTAGGCCTAAGTGCCACTAGCTATGTCATCATTTTAGGTGCGGTAGCAAAAGTGGTACCAGCTGAACATGCTGCCAAAGCATTTGGCCTGACTACTGCGGCCGGTTCATTTGGTATGTTCGCGATGATTCCTGGTGCCCAGTTGATGTTAGAAGACATGGGCTGGCAAGGTGCACTACAAGGCTTTGCTGTGCTTTGTACCATGATGATCGCTTTCTCCCTGTTTATGAAGTCAGCCCGTCCAGCAAATAGTGCTAATGGTGCCGCTGAGCAAAACGAGCTAACACTAAAGCAAGCGCTCAAAGAGGCCTTCAACCATAAAGGTTACTGGCTTATCCATGCAGGTTTTTTCGTATGTGGCTTCCACGTAATGTTCATCGCGACGCACCTACCAAGCTACTTAGCTGATAAAGATCTTCCTGCTAGTAGTGCCGCACTGGCGCTTGCCTATGTGGGTATTTTCAATATTTTTGGTTCGTACTTCTGGGGTTTGATGGGCGATAAGTTCAGTAAACGCCATGTGATGTCGATGCTGTACTTATTTAGAACGGTTGTGATTGCTGCGTTTGTGACGATGCCAGTAACTGAACACACTGCGGCGCTATTTGGTGGTGCCATCGGTTTTTGTTGGTTGGGTACAGTACCACTGACCTCTGGGCTCGTTCGTCAGATCTTCGGCGCGCGTTACCTATCAACCTTGTACGGCTTGGTGTTCTTCACTCACCAAGTAGGCAGTTTCCTTGGCGCGTGGGCTGGCGGTAGGATCTACGATTACTACGGCTCTTACGAGCCTATCTGGTGGTCAACGGTTGTTCTTGCTTTAGCGGCTGCGCTGATTCATTTGCCAATCAATGATAAGCCGCTACGCCCAATTGCAACTGCAACTGCAACTGCAACTGCCTAGTTAACGAAACACAATTTCACTAAGCCAACGTTTATTCGTTGGCTTTCTTCTATTTTTAAAAGGTCAGTGTGACTTCAATCGCTAACTTCGATAGTTGCGACTTTTCTCCTATGGCAAGAGAGTGAAAAGTTTCCTAGGATTAGAGCATTCACTCATACTTGGAATTACATTGTGGAAATTGATCAACAAAGTCCCGTAGAAGACTCGCAACTCGTCAAATGGCTAACGAATAAACTCGGTGACCTTTCCCCCTTAGCAAATGCAGGCGCAGAGGCGCTAGACCGCAGTGATATCTTTGAGCTAAGTAAGGTGATTTCTGACTTCTTTGCCCAAGAGCATGTCGCACACAACGACAAAAACTACGCCATTGTCTACGGATTGATTACTGGCTACCGCGCCGATCAGACGGTATCTCATCAAGAGATGTTGGATTACCTCACCAGTTGCGTGTTTCTATTCCAAAACTAATTCGCGACTGCAAACAAGTCTTCGACTAACGTCAAACCTTACGCGAGGTTTGACGTTTTTGTTTGTGTTTTCAGCAGCGAAGCTATCAGCAAACTCACTTTGTACAGACGAAAAAAAGCCCTTCACAAGGAAGGGCAATAGTACCATCGCTTATAGTTATAGTGATATGCCAGTAAATTCTGTCATACGCTAATGCTGTGATTCAAAACGAATCGGGCGATAAATGGAAATAGTGTTCAAACGATTTCAAGCGTTACGTGCCATTAACCAAAGTCACCGTTTACGTAACCTTGAGTGCGATCATCACTTGGGTTAGAGAAAATAACCTGAGTTTCATTGTGCTCAACCAACTCACCCATTAGGAAGAACGCAGTGCGGTCTGAAATACGACGCGCTTGCTGCATTGAGTGAGTAACGATAACGATGGTGTAGTCTTTTTTAAGCTCTTCCATCAACTCTTCAATTTTATGCGTCGCGATTGGGTCAAGTGCAGACGTTGGTTCATCCATTAGGATAACGTCAGGTTGCATGGCAATCGTACGAGCGATACATAGACGCTGCTGCTGACCACCAGACAAACCAAACGCATGTGACTTAAGGCGGTCTTTTACTTCGTCCCAAAGAGCAGCGCCGCGAAGCGAGCTTTCTACCACTTCGTCAATGTGCTTTTTGTCTTTGATGCCTTGTGCACGCAAACCATAAGCCACGTTCTCGTAGATGCTCATTGGGAATGGGTTTGGCTTTTGAAATACCATGCCTACTTTGATACGTAGGTCAGCAACGTCGATGTTGCCGTAGATGTCAGTGCCATCCATTTCTAAAAGGCCTGTGATCTTAACGCCTTCAATAAGGTCGTTCATGCGGTTCAAACAGCGAAGCAGTGTTGACTTACCACAGCCTGACGGGCCAATTAGCGCCGTTACTTGGCGAGTCGGGATCGGTAGGTTGATCGATTTCAGTGCTTGGTTTTCGCCGTAGAAAAGGTCTAGGTTTTCAATGTTAAACTTGTTCATGTCTCTATTCTCTAAATTCTTTGTCGTGTAAATTCGGAGGATTAATTGATGGCTTAGCTCTTTATGTTCTGGCCTCACCATCCACCGAATTGTTCTCAATTAGTACGTTGCTGTGTTAAAGCGGCTAGCGATAAACTTCGTTAGCGTGTTGATAAGTAGAACAACCACAATCAGTACAGTCGCTGTGCCGTATGCTTGGTTCCACTCGTCAATCGTAAACAGTTCCGTTGTGAGTTTGTACAGGTGAACCGTTAGGGTACGACCTGAATCTAACAGTGAATCTGGAATACGTGCCACCATACCTGCTGTTAGGAATACCGGTGCAGATTCACCGATTACACGACCAATACTTAGAATGACCGAAGTAAGAATACCTGGAGTTGCACTTGGCAGTATAAGACGCCAAATGGTGTAGATTTTCGATGCACCCAAACCATAAGAACCTTCACGGTAAGTTTGCGGTACCGCCATCAATGCTTCTTCTGTGGTACGAATGATAACCGGCAGAATCAGGATACTCAGCGTTAGCGCACCCGATAGAATCGAGAAGCCAAAGCCCAAGATAACCACGAAGAACGTCATACCGAACAGACCGAAGATGATTGACGGAATACCTGCCAATGACTCAGTACAGAAACGGATAACCTTAACCAACTTGCTGCCTACTTTTGCATATTCGGTCAGGTAAATAGCCGTCATAATGCCCAATGGCGCCGCTACTGCAATAGACGCGAAAACCATATAAATGGTCGAGATGATCATTGGGAAAATGCCCTTCTCTTTGCCTGTTGCCGTATAGTTGTCAGTAATAAAGTTCCAATCAACGTGCTGAAGACCGTTAGAAAGGATGTACCAAATAATCCAGAACAAGAAGCCAACGGTCAGCGCCGCTGCTGCCCATACAAAGCCGTTTAGAATCGCGTCTTTTTGGTCACGCGCTTTCTTTAGTTTTACTGTATCCATAATAGTTACTTCGCTTTCTCACGGTTCAAGTAAAGTAGAGCTGAGTTGAGCATCATGATAAACACCAGAAGCACAACACCAGTCGCGTAAAGCGCGTTTGCGTGAACACCACTTGCGTATGACATTTCGATCGCGATGTTCGCGGTAAGCGTACGTGCTGATTCCAAAATGCTACCTGGCATCGCTGGTGCGTTACCCATTACCATAATGATGGCCATGGTTTCACCTAGCGCACGACCGATACCCAGAATGACGCCAGTCATAATGCCTGAACGAGCCGCCGGAACGAGAAGTTTGAAAATGGTGTAAATTTTTGATGCGCCAAGAGCCAATGAGCCCTCTTTATACGTGCGAGGTACCGCGCGAATCGACGTTTCAGATACCGTAATTACCGTCGGTAGGATCATCACACCCAGTACAATGATACCGGCAAGAATCGTGTTACCTGCAGGAACATTAAAGATTTGCTGAATAAGCGGTACGATAATAATCAGACCGAAGAAGCCGTAAACTACCGATGGGATACCCGCAAGTAGCTCAACCGCTGGACGGATAATGTCAGCGAGACGTTTTGGTGCAATCTCTGCGATGAAGATAGCCGTTAGAACACCAATGGGTACACCAACCACTACCGCACCCAGCGTTGACACGACCGATGCGACAATCATGGTGGCAACACCATAAAGCGCAGGCGGTAGCCAGTGCTGGCCCAATACGATTCCAGAAACACCCACTTCTTGGAATGCAGGAATACTCTCTTTAACGATGAAGTAAGCAATAACAGCAAGGGAAAGGATGCCGACTACTGCACTGGTTAGGAAAAGTCCGTGGAAAATTCTTTCTTTCCAATCCACTCGTTTTTGTGCTTTTAGGCCGCGAGTGACAGACTGAGTCGCTTCATTGTTCATAAGCTTCTCACTATTTGTTGCGATGGTCATAATTCTGCTTCTATGTTTGTACTACTTCAATAGACGCGCAAAAGGCTCAACCCTAAAAGGCGGGCTGAGCAACTTAAATAATTTACTGATTCGATTAGTTTACAGTGATGTAACCTTTCTTAGCTGATAGTGCTTGAGCTTCATCAGCAACCATCCAGTCTAGGAATTGTTGAGTTTCAGCTGAAGGTGCGCCATCTTTGTAAAGAACAAGGAATGGACGAGCAACTTTGTAAGAACCGTTCTTCACGTTGTCCACTGTAGCTGCAGCGCCGTCAATTTTTAGAGGCTGAACTGTATTGTCTACTGTACCTAGAGAAATATAGCCGATAGCGTATGGGTTGCTTGCTACAGATACCTTCAGTGCACCGTTACCGTTAGCAACTTGAGCACGTTGAGAGATAGCCGATACTTTCTTACCGCTGATCTTCATTTTTAGTTTCATGATGTCTTCGAATGCACCACGAGTACCTGAAGCCGTATCACGAGTGATTGCAACGATTGGCTTGTTTTCACCGCCAACTTGGCTCCAGTTAGTAATTTCGCCTTTGTAGATGCTTGTGATTTGCTCTGACGTTAGCTCTTTAACACTGTTGTTTGGGTTAACAACAACTGCGATACCGTCACGAGCGATAACTAGCTCTTTAAGGTCTGCTGATTTCTCTTCCGCTTTAAGGTCACGAGAAGAGATACCTAGGTCTGCGCTGCCATCCTTCGCTGCACGAATACCTGCTGAAGAACCTGGTGCTTGAATTTCGATAAACACCGGTTCGCCTTTGTTCATGTAAGTTTCTGCAAAAACCTCAACCAGTGGAGAAGCACTATTAGAACCTACTACAGAGATAGTTTCTTTTGCTGAAGCTGATGTCACTGTTAGTGCGCCTAGTAGAGCGATTGCACCGATAACTGTCTTTTTCATCACAATTTCCTTTAATGGCTTGATTGCCTTGTTTCGTTTGAACGCTGACAAGATTAGTGGGCGAATATGACAGTTGTGTTTCAGTTCCTTGAAAGGTCTATGACAAATGAGAATTTTGAAGATGGCGGCTTATGGGATAAGATCACTTAAAATCAGTGAGTTACCATGAAGGGTTGAGCACAAACACAAATATGACAGGCAAAATTTCTACTGTCATATTTGTCATAAAGTGGTTTGTTTGGCGAAATTTCGAGCGCTATTGATGATCAAAAAAGGCCTCAATGAGGCCTTTTTGCGATTATTCGCTATCTTGTTGCTTGGTTTTTTTCTTCGGAATGAACACAGAGTCACCCACAGCCACATTTTTATAGAAGGTTTTATCGCGATTCGCTGGCTTCTTAGGCGCTGCCTTCTTCTGTTCTGCTTTGCCTTTGGCCGCTTGTGCTTTCTTCTTAAAGGCCGGTTTCTTAGGACGGAAGCCTTTAAACTTACCTTTCAGACCTTCTAATACCGAGAAGCTAATATCTTGCTGAAGGAAAGCCTCAACACGTTTAAAGCTATCCCAATCTTTTGGACCAACCAAAGAGATTGCATCACCTTTGTTACCTGCACGGCCAGTACGACCTACGCGGTGTACGTATTCTTCTGTGTGTTTTGGCATATCGAAGTTAATTACGTGAGTCACTGTTGCAATGTCTAGACCTCGTGAAGCCACATCTGTGGTCACTAGAATCTTAAATACATGACGTTCAAACTGACTCATAATGGTGTTGCGCTGAGTCTGGTTTAGATTACCGCTTAGCGCGATAGCCTTAAGCTGCTTCTCATTCAGCCATTTAGTCAAACGATCGGTATCTACACGCGTTGCAGTAAAGATGATCACCTGTTTGTACTCGGCTTCTTCTAGAATACGCTCAAGCAAAGCTTCTTTATGATCTAGGTGATCACAAAGATAGAACTTCTGGGTGATGTCTTTATGTTCTTCATTCGAGACACCAATAGAGATACGTTTCGGCGCGTCTAACATTTCAGCCGCGATATCATTAACCTCAGCGTGATCAAGCGTCGCAGAAAACATCAGCGTTTGACGGCGACGGTGTTTCGCTGCATTGTGGATACGGCGAAGCTCTGGAGCAAAACCGAGATCCAACATACGGTCAGCTTCATCAAGAACCAAAGTTTCCAAACCGTCGAGAAATGTTGAGCGATGCTCTAAGTGATCTGCTAGGCGTCCTGGAGTCGCTACAATAAACTTCGGATAGCGGCGCAGCGCTTTCACTTGGTCGTTAAAGTTTTCACCACCTAGAATGAGCGCTGCCTCATAAGACAGGCCACCCAACATAGATTTAAGCTCACCATATACCTGCTTCGCCAATTCACGCGTTGGTGCCAGAATCACACCACGTGGGTCTTTTGCAGAAAATGCTTTGTTCTTAAGAGATTTATGCAGCATCGGCAATACAAATGCCAAAGTCTTGCCAGAACCCGTTTTTGAAGACGCCAGCAAATCCTTACCAGCAATCGCTACCGGAATAGCTTGCTTCTGGATGTCGGTCGCTTTTTTAAAGTCATAGTGACTTAAGTTCTTCAATAGTCGGTTATCTAGGCCAAGT
The DNA here is from genome assembly GCF_059412285.1 of Vibrio sp. CB1-5. Lineage (NCBI taxonomy): Bacteria > Pseudomonadati > Pseudomonadota > Gammaproteobacteria > Vibrionales > Vibrionaceae > Vibrio > Vibrio sp. CB1-5. The sequence continues at coordinate 72,033 of NZ_JBJHPB010000006.1, forward strand.
TCTTTAAATTGCAATGCAAGTTCTCCTCAGACGGTTGCAGGCTAAAAATGAGCGCGCATGATACCCGATAATTCTCCTTGCCACCAGCGAACAATCGAGGTGAAAAACAGGTGCTATAAACACATTGTAGGAGAAGTCTGAATCCAATTTGCTCATTTCTTGACCTTAAATAAATAAAATCAGCTGTTACAGGGACTTATCATGGGACACTTCCAACCACGTGACACAGATCACATTAATTCTACTGAGGTTAATCTCATAATTAAGACAAAGGAAGATTAACCCCAAAATGGCGTAATTTTTTGGTTTTTCTGACTTTTAAATAATTTGCGTTCTTAAAATTAGGCACTAAACTCAGAAATAGCCTTTATGCGAACATTCACGTTGCAGGGCTGTTCTAAATACTAATCCTGAAGGAGCTTATAATGAAGAAAGTTTTAATTGCAGCTGCAGCATCGTCAGTTTTACTACTTGCAGGTTGTGCGTCTGGTCCAGATGAAGCAACAACAGCAAAAATGGATGACCTAAGCAACCAAGTTAGCCAGCTAAGTGCAGACGTTCAAGCGCTTAAAAACGAAGTACAAGCAGGCAACAAGAATGCAATGGCAGCTCAAGAAGAAGCTGAACGTGCAAACGAGCGTATCGACAACATCGCTCAATCTTACACTAAGTAAGACTCTAGTTAAGACAATGAAAAACGCCCACGATATCGTGGGCGTTTTTTTATGTCTGCTTTACAGAGAGCAACCGAGTTATATCGCTCTATATGCAGTTACTCTAGGCCATCCATCGCTGGCACCACCTCAATAGGCACACCGTTTTGAGCCAATACCGCCGCACGAGCAATTTGGTCTCGGATCCCGTACTCTTCTAGCCACCATGTTAGCTCTTGAGGGAGTTCCATCGCTTTTTTGGTACCGTCGCTACGGGTAAGAGGCTCATGGGCCTCAATAAACACGCTTCTATCCGGCTCTAATGCTATTTTGATTGGTTCATCAATCACTCGAACTTTAGTGCCAAGCTTCACTTGATAGAACAACCAATCGATATCTTTAGGATCCATTCGAATACAACCAGCACTCACGCGAAGCCCAATACCGAAGTCTTTGTTGGTACCGTGAATCAAATAACTACCTGTACCGTAAGCAAGGCGCATCGCGTAATCACCGAGCGGATTCTCAGGACCTGCTGGTACAACATCCGGGAGTTCAATCCCTTTTGCTAGGTAGTCTTTACGGATAGAGTTCGGTGGTGTCCAGGTTGGGTTTTCACGTAATTGACTGATCGTCGTGGTCATTTCAGGGGTGTCTTGACCAATACGTCCAATACCCACAGGGAAAATATGCACCAAATTTTTGTCCGGCTCAAAGTAATACAGACGTAATTCAGCCAAGTTGATCACGATACCTTCGTAATCAACCTCAGGCAGAATAGCTTGAGATGGTATCGTCAATACGTAGCCTTCGGATGGCAAAAATGGGTCGACGCCTTTGTTGGCGGCCATTAGTGACAAAAAGCCCACATCGTAACGCTTAGCGATGTCAGACATGGTCTCTCCCGCCTCAACGCTGTGGTACTGGAGCGTGCCAACCATATTACTACCATCGGTTGGAAGCTCAAAAGTCGCTGCGCTTAACCACTGAGAAAATCCTAAGCAAGCTGCCAGTAAGGTCTTACGTAACATCAATATTGATCCTTAGCTTCTTTGTATAGAGCTAAGGTTATCTCTCTTTGCGTCTTGTGATCAACTATTGGTGCCGGATATGCCACACCATCGAAGTACGGCCACGTCCATGGCTTATGGATAAATTTGTTAGGCACATCGCGAAGCTCAGGCAGCCAAGTGCGAATAAATTCCCCTTGGGCATCGAATCGCTCACCTTGGGTGATGGGATTAAAAATCCGAAAATAGGGCTGTCCATCGCACCCTGTCGACGCACACCACTGCCATCCACCGTTATTCGCTGCGAAGTCGCCATCCACCAGTTTGCTCATAAAGTAACGCTCACCTCGACGCCAATCGATGTTAAGGTCTTTGGTCAAGAAGCTCGCAACAATCATTCGCAGTCTGTTGTGCATCCAACCTGTCTGGTTAAGCTGCTGCATCGCCGCATCTACAATCGGATAGCCTGTTTTTCCTTCACACCAACGCTCAAACCACACATCCTCTCCAGGCCAGCGCAGCCCCTTCTCCCACTCTAGATAGCCTTTGTGCTTCGAGAGCTTCGGTTCAAAGTGGATGAGATGCTGGTAGAACTCTCGCCAAATAAGCTCACTAAGCCATACTTGCGCCCCTTCAGACAAAGGCTCACCTTCAGCATCATAGTAAAGGCGAGCTATGCATTGACGAACGGACAGGGCGCCAATCGCTAAATAGGGGCTTAATTGACTCGTACCATCAATCGCCGGTATATCACGTTCATTGTGATAATTGCGTACTGATTCGTCAGAAAACTGCCTTAAACGGGTCAATATTGAATCTGTCGATACGTGGTATTGACTGCTATCTTGCCTTGGATAAGTAAAACATTCCTCTAAAGAATGTAAACCTTGGAAGTCGGAAATGCATGGTGCAGATGCTGATGGCTTAACAACTTCAGCCTTTGAAAACTGATTTTGCCATGCCTTTCGAAATGGCGTGAAAACTTTAAAGTAACCGCCTTGTTTGTTGAGAACGCTACCTGGCAACAACATGCATTTATCATCAAAGGCATTCACATTTATGCCATTTCTAGCCGCCAGCAACTCTAGTTGCTCTACTCGCTGACGTTCATTGAACTCGTAATCTCGGTTTAAGTAGATATCAACGATATTATGTTTGGTGCAGAGATCTACAAGCCACTGATTGGCCCCATCAAAATTATCTGAGCAAATAACTAACAGAGGTATGTTGAGCGCACTCAGCTCATTCTCGAGCTCCTTCAAACGTCTAAATATCAGATCAGCTTGGATAGGAGCAAGGTCATGCTCAGCCCATTGCTGCGGCGTAACAATAAAACAGGCAACCACAGGTGTGGTACCATCAATAGCAGCGATGAGCGCTGTGTTATCAATGGTTCTAAGATCACGATTAAACAGCATTAGTTTCATGGCAGCTTACCCGTATTATTACTAATTAAGTGCTCAATGACAGGAGACAGTATCCAAGCCTTTTTATTCTGCTCGCGCCGTACTCGAATTGCATCAAGCTGTTTTTCAGATAAGGATTTCTCCGCGAAAAGATGTACCGAGTCGAAATTCACTAAATCCATCTGAAGCGCCGACACATCTTCGACCCCATCAATGAAGGTGACGCTGACGCCCTGTTCTGACAACCTTGCATAATTCAGCCAGGCAAATAGATTGCCGGTCACATCCATACTCACCAGCAAAGAGGATGTTGAGCGTTTTCGTTTGCGCTCTACATTAGTCATGATGGCAAGCTTTTGAATCATCGCTGTTTTAAACAGAGATTGCTGTATCGCTTTAGGGCTTAGTTTCAAGTAGTCCGTTGCGTTTAGAACTGGGACAACAAACTTCATCTCCACTACATCTAAAGGATACTCTTTCAACACCGTATCAATAATGATGTCGACTTTTTTACTGCTCAAAGCACCAAGGGCATCCAGTAACGTCGTCACTTCTTCCAACTGCTCGGTTTCGATGTCAGTTTGAGACAGGGTGTCAGAATCAATGAGCGCCTTAACCTTACCTATGGAGACCCCTTTACTGAGCCAGCTCTGAATAGTGTTAATACGCTCAACATCTTTCTCGGTGTAGAGACGATGCCCTTTGTCAGTTCGCTGTGGTTGAATCAAATTGTACCGTCGTTGCCAAGCCCGAAGCGTAACAGGCTTAACGCCGGTAATATCCGCCACCTCACGGATCGCGTACATGGTATTACTATAAGCCATATCTTAAACGCAACTCCTCTGGATGGGGCTGTAAAAATTGCTGATGTGCCAAGTAGTCATCTGGGTGAGCATTGAGGTAATGTTTAAGCAGCGTCAAAGGCGCCAAAATCGGTAACAGTCCAGTGCGGTAGTCATCGATAACGTGGGCTAATTCCGCTTTCTCGTCTTTATTGAGCGAGCGCTTGAAATAACCTTGAATGTGCATGAGCACGTTGGTCACATTTTTTCGACTTGCGCGATTTTTCAATCCTTCCATCAACCCTAGGCGGTAGGCTTGATAAAACTCGTCCGGCTGATAGTCAGCTTGATTTGCGACTAGACGTCCAAGGCTCTTATAAGATTGCGGATCGTGTGCCATTAGCGTCAATTTGTAGCGAGAATGGAAAGCGACGATTTTGCCTGGCGTTGGCTCTCCACCCATTGACGCATAGAAATCCTTTAAGCTGTAGACTCGCGCTACGAAGTTCTCTTTCAATACAGGGTCGTTAAGTCGTCCATCTTCCTCAACCGGCAACCAAGGCATTTTTTTCATTAGGTGCTCAGTATATAGCCCAACACCATCAGTCCGAGCGTGGCCACGAGTGTAAACCTTCACACGCTCCATTCCGCAACTTGGAGATTTGGCACAAACGATGTAGCCACACATTTCTGTGTCTTTCAACTCGGCGACTTTTTCTCGAGTAAAACGTATCATGCCATCTGTGTGGTCATTTGATTCATCTTTGGTATCCACAAGTGCGATGCGTTCTTCGTTGCTCATCAATCGAATCGTTGGTCTTGGCACAGGTAAGCCCATACCTACTTCTGGGCAAACGGAAACAAAGTCAAAGTAGTCTCTTAGTTCTTTATTGACGTACGTGCTTTGCTTATGACCAGAGTCGAAACGCACTTTTTCGCCTAATAGGCAGGAGCTGATCCCAACGGTAATTTTCTCGCTCATCGTCCTTTCCTCACACCTTGCTGTCACTAACATTGTACAAAATACGGTTATGTATAAGTTTTAGATCACTTTCTGAAGTGATACAAAATTTTCTTTTGTACAATTATATGATTGGCACAGACAAATGGTTCACTCCCAAGACAAATATTTCCCTCGCCTTTCAATCATCGATAAAATCGATTGCCCAGCCACTTTCAACAAAATTAGTTATCATTAAGCGAGATTCTGTTCGTTACCGACAAATTTGTGACTAAACTCTCATAGAGCCCTTGCTGGGCGCGTTAAAATCCTCATCAACAACGAACATAGCGTTCAACATAATTAGTTAAAACTTTAGGAGCGACCCCCATGGCAACCCCTCATATCAATGCAAAACCAGGTGATTTCGCAGAGACAGTACTAATGCCAGGCGATCCACTTCGCGCACAATACATCGCAGAAACTTTCTTAGAAGACGTAGAGAAAGTGTGTGACGTTCGCAACATGTTTGGCTACACAGGTACCTATAAAGGCAAGCGAGTGTCAGTGATGGGTCACGGTATGGGTATCCCTTCTTGCTGTATCTACGTTCACGAACTTATCAAAGATTACGGCGTAAAAAACGTGATTCGCGTAGGTAGCTGTGGTGCGGTACGCGACGACGTAAACCTAATGGATGTTGTGATCGGTATGGGTGCGTCAACAGACTCTAAAGTGAACCGCATTCGATTCAATGACCACGATTTTGCTGCGATTGCTGATTTCGGTCTTCTAGAAGAAGCCGTGAAGCAAGCACGCATTAAAGAAGTACCGGTTAAAGTAGGTAACATCTTCTCGGCAGACCTGTTCTACACTCCAGAAGCCGATATCTTCGACAAAATGAAGCACCTTGGTATTCTAGGTGTCGATATGGAAGCGGCGGGTATCTACGGCGTTGCTGCAGACCTTGGCGCGAAAGCTCTAACGGTACTGACTGTATCTGACCACATCATCCGTGGTGAGAAGCTAAGCTCAGAAGATCGCCAAAAATCGTTCAACGATATGATGGTCGTTGCACTAGAAACTGCAATCAACCTATAAAAGAAGAAAGCCAGCTCAAGCCTGAAGTGAGCTGGCTTTTTTCTAACTGATTTAAACACTTCATCGAGCCCTATAACAATATTGGTGTATAGCAATATTCATGTATAACAATATTCATGGCTTGATGTCACCAAACCATAGGGGGTGAACGTGTCAGAAGGCAAACTGCCGATGGCCGCGGACGGGTTACAGCTCAATTTTTGTAAAACATTGGCGTGTGACAATTTTGGACAAAGTGATGCAAACCTCTATATCCTGCAGCACCGTAACCCCAAACGGCCAGCGATGGTATGCCGCGAGTGTGGCGCGTTTCCCCCCCTACTTAACAATCGAGAAGTGCTCAATGAACTGACTCGATTGAAGCAGCATCATCACGAAGGGCTCCCGTCGTGTAAAGATCCTCAATGCGAACACTTTGGCCTGTCGGTTCATACTCACAAAGAGCGTTATCACTCTTTTGGGTTTAGTGGCGATCGTCAACGTTATCGCTGTAAATCTTGCCAAGGCACCTTTGTTGATAAATGGTCGGGCAGTAATAAGAAACTGAGCTTCCAAGAGTCGTTACTTGGACTTTTGTTTACCGGATACTCTGTGCGTGAGATCTGTCGAAAGCTGAAAATCAATCCAAAAACCTTCTACGATCATATCGATCAGATTGCCAGTCGCTGCCGTCGTAAGTTAGCGGATATTGATGGCCGTTGGATAAAGCACACTGATACATTTCATTTAGCCTCACACTATCGACCATTACAGCCACAAAGCCACAACGGCGTATTTTGGTTTGCAACCTGCGATGCCGATTCCGGTTATGTGTTGTGCCAACATACCAACTACAGCTCAGCGGATACAGAAAATACGTTAGAAGATCACGATGCGTACGCATCGGGTACTCAAGTACTCCCGAAAAACTACAGTGCGGAGACCAATCATGAGATCAACACCACCGCGACCGATTTAAAAGGAAAAATTGATATTACCTATCAAAACATCCTTGCGCGCAGTAACGTCGAAGATCCTCTGGGTAACTTTGCCAAGTTTCATTATCCTGCTGTAGGCTCGTTAATTAGAGCACCCTACACGTCTTATGCTCACTATTTATCGATTCTAGAGTCGCTAAGTAGCAAATCTGGAGAAAACAACAAGCGCGTAACGGTATACATGCCCCAAGATCCCGTGTTGCGCTCTGCTGCGCTTACTGTTTTTCTGGGTGAAATCCAACACGGTAACGTGGAGCTAATGTACGTAGAACAAGATGAACATTGGCAAGATGCACAGTCATCCGAGCTTATTGACGTGGTACTGATGGGATGGTGGCGCGATCGCTGGGCGGTCACTCATCAATCTTCAGGGGCAAGCAAAGGAGTTTGTTACCTAGCGGGCAATAACCCGAATGTCTCTTATTGGCTGCAAACCGCCTCAACCAAGCAAGTTACCTTTTATCAAGACCGTTTCCACTTGCTGTTTGAAAGCTTCGTGAACGAACCAAGACGAAAACTAAGACCTGCGGGGATACACCCGCTGCTGGATATTTTCCGTGCTTGGCACAATCTATGTTATCAAGACAAGCAAGGTCAGACAGCCGCTCAGAGATTGGGGGTCACCGATGCACCGATGACCTTACGCTGCCTACTTGAGTAGCTCATTTGTTACAACCAAGCACTACAAAAAGAACAGCGAAATTCCAGCAAGCGCAAATAGAGTACCGACGACACTGCGACGTGAGATTGGCTCACCGCGGATGGCATAGATAATCAGAATGAACAAAGGACTGGTGGCAATCAAGGTTTGCGCGATAGCAGGATTAGCATGTTTAAGCGCAACCTGTTGTAGCCAGAGAGCAAGAAACGTCCCTACAAAAATCGCCGCCAGCAACCAACACCAGTTTTTCTGACTCATGCCTTTGCTCTGCTCAACCATCTTTTGGTACGGTTTTTTCTCAACAAAACCAATCAATAGTGCCACTGCTGCAACACCAATAGTGAGACGAATCAATGCGCCCAGTAACGGTGGTAAGTCTCCTTGCACCAATGCAAAATGGGAAATGACAACACCACTTGCTTGGCACACACTGGCCAGCAATCCAAATCCAATCCCTGACAAACTCGCTTTTTGATTATGCTCATCGGCAGGTTGAAACACGACCGCGGTCACCGCAATGGTGGTGATAATCACTCCTAACCAACTCTGAAACCCCAACGCCGTGCCAAGCGCCACCAATGCGAGAACACCTGATAGCGGCGGTGCTAATGATTCCAGCAATAGTGTTTTACTGGCACCAATACGTTTCAGTGAGGCAAAGTAGGCGCTGTCACCAATCGCGATGCCTATGATGCCAGAAACGCCGAGTATCCAAACAAAGCGTGCTTCTAATTGCACATCCGGCATAGGAACAAATGGCATCACCAGTAGCATCATTACTGATGCCAAAATACCTTTAATGATATTTAGCTGCATCGCAGAAAAATGATGACTAAACTGACTGTATATCCATGTGGCAACTGCCCACACAATCGCAGCACCAATGGCTGCAAATTCACCAAGAAATTGCAATCTACCCTCTAATATTTATCAGTTTGCTATTGCATAATACATAATTACAACAAATACTTAACCAACGTAAATTGATTACGCGATTCAATACTCTTCACCAAGGATGCATTATGTTTTTGGATTATTTTGCTTTAGGACTACTGGTATTCGTTGCCCTGGTTCTGTTTTACGGAATCATCGTCATTCACGACATCCCCTATGAGATCGCTAAAGAGCGAGATCATCCTCATCAGGATGCCATACATGTTGCAGGATGGGTAAGCTTATTTACGCTACACGCCATTTGGCCATTTTTATGGATCTGGGCAACACTATGGCGCAATGAGCGTGGCTGGGGCTTCCATAAACTTGAGGAAGAGCAGCATGATTTGCATCACCGTCTCGAAAAGCTCATTGACCAAGTTGATGAACTCAAGCATGAGGTGAGCTACCTCAAAGGTAAGCAGGCTCAAGAGAAAGCGGCGACTACCCAAGTGCAGGCAGAGGAGAAGTAACCTATGGATCTATTATTGATATTAACCTATGCCGCACTGTGTATTGCTATCTTTAAGATATTTAAGATCCCTCTCAATAAGTGGACGGTACCGACTGCCGTGTTAGGAGGCGTAGTACTGGTTGGGACATTGATTTTATTAATGAACTACAACCACCCGTTCAGCCAAATTGGCGGCCAGTTCTACACAACTACGCCGATTGTTTCTAGCGTTCGCGGTAAAGTCGTCTCGGTTGACGTCGAAGCTAACCAGCAGCTTAATAAAGGCGACGTCCTGTTTCGTATCGACCCTATTCCTTTTGAAGCAGAAGTGATTCGAGCTAAGGCCGCCCTCGCCGATGCCGAGCAGGATGTACTGCAATTAGAAAGTAACTATAAAGCCTCTCAATCGGACACCATTAAAGCGCTCGCCGAACGTGATAAAGCCGAAAGAGAGTACAATCGATACCAACAAGGCTTTAAAAAAGGCGCATTCACTGAGCAACAAGTCGATACCCGTCTGCAAACCTTCAAAGCGAACCAAGCTGCACTTGAAGCAGCACAAGCACAAGAAGAAAGCGCTCGACTTGCGTTTGAATCGCAAATTTTCGGTGAGAACACCATGGTTGCTCAGTTGAAAGCCCAACTGATTCAAGCCGAGTTTAATCTGCGAGAAACCACGGTTGTTGCTCCGACCGATGGCTACGTAACTCAACTAGCACTGAGACCTGGTATGATGGCGGTACCGCTGCCACTGGCACCACTTATGACCTTTGTTCATACCGAGCAAGACTTTTATGTGGGTGCTTTCAGGCAAAACTCACTGCAACGTCTTAAATCAGGTTTTGAAGCAGAGTTTCTGTTTAGAGCACTGCCGGGAAAAGTCTTCAAAGGTAAAGTTGTCGAGGTTCTGCCTACCATCCCTGAAGGCCAAATCCAAGCAAGTGGTACGTTAAGAACCACTCAAACATTCAATACCTCTGGCCGAGCTATGGTTAAGCTAGTGATTGACGATGATATGAGTGAATACGTACTACCAACAGGCTCTAACGTAGAAGTTGCGGTGTATTCTGATAGATTCACCCATGTTTCAATCATGCGTAAGGTGCTGATCCGAATGAAGAGTTGGCAAAACTACCTCTACTTAGATCACTAAATTAGCTCCATCAAAAACGGCAACCACATCGGTTGCCGTTTTTGCATTTTCTTGGTCATCATAGATATACGACACTGAAGCCTTGATATTCGTCGCACAGGCTCACCGTATCGGCCGAATTAAGTTTTCGCTGTGTAGAGTCAAGGAGGCTTGGGCAACTGCTCGCCAGTGTTTCCTTGGCGAAAAGGCCAAATAACAGTCCGAGTATAAGTGCTTTAAAAACCATGCTCATTGCCACCTCCTTATTGCGAACATTTTCTTACGGGTAAAATTAAGAATAGTTCAAACTCCAAAAGGGCGCTATTTGGAAGCTTATTTGGTACCTGGTCGTAGACTAGGTATTGTCACATGGATAGCAAAACAGCCACAGTAATGTGGCTGTTTTGGATTCTGTAAAACTAGTTCGTTATGCAAGCGTTGCTTTAAATTGCTCAAGAAGCTCGCGCTGTTTATCAGTAAGATTCATCGGCGTTTCCACCTGAATTTTTACCAATAAATCACCCGTTTCACCTTTACGGCTCGTCACGCCACGGCCAGTCATTTTGAATTTGCGGCCCGATTGCGTTCCCGCAGGAATTTTGAGTTTAAAGCGACTGTCCAACACGTTGACTTCCGCTTCACCACCCAGGGCAGCCGTGACCATCGAAACTTTGGTCAGACAGATAAGATCATTGCCATCACGCTCAAGAAAAGCATGAGAACGAGTCGCGATGGTCAATAGCAAGTCACCAGCTGGGCCACCATTGACACCCGGGCGGCCTTTACCAGAAAAGCGAATTTTCTCACCATCTTTAATGCCAGCAGGAACTTTTACATTGATCTTTTTGCTCTCACCATTGATAGGCAGTTCAACTACCTTCTCGGCACCTTGAATCGCATCAACGAAATCTACGGTTAATGTGTATTCCTGATCTTGACCCTTTTCCGCTCTCGGGCGTCCACGTCCGCCGCGAGCTTGAGAGAAAATGTCCTCAAAACCACCAAAGCCACCGCCGCCAAAACCGCCACCGCCGAAACCACCGCCGCGCTGTCTAAATGCGTCGCCGAAAATATCATCAAAGCCGCCACCGCCATGACCGCCGTGACCACCAAAACCGCCACCTTCAAACGCTGCATGGCCAAACTGGTCATACTGACGACGTTTGTTAGTGTCCGTTAGCACCTCGTAAGCTTCTTTTACTTCTTTAAAGCTTGCTTCTGCTGCGGTATCTCCGGGATTTTTATCAGGATGGTATTTCATCGCTAGGCGCTTATAGGCCTTTTTGATGTCCTTTTCTGAGGCTCCTTTCGAGACACCTAGCACGCTGTAATAATCTCTTTTCGACATGCTAAAACCTCACTCACTCTCTTACTCAAACATAGAAAGGGCGTTCGAGTTTCCGCGACGCCCTGAATTCCGATAAGTTTATGTATTTATACCCATAACTCAACTTTTTCTTAAATCTCGCACCCACTGTAAAGCCAACTCCCCTACAAACTGCCAAGATTCTCAGCCAGCAATAAATCGAGATGCATGATCATGCATAAGCCACTATGATGCGCAGCACTGTTTCAAACAGCACCATATCATGACTGTGTCTGTCACTGTGGTGTCACACAATGTGTTTAGTTTTACTAGTTAGCTTGTTCAATGTGGCGCGGAACTGCCGTTTGAATCTTGCTCCATCATCTAGATAACTTAGTACTCAATTACATCTCATCCCCAGTGGAGTCTGATTGAGCATCAAGATTATCTCTTTTGATAAAACTTTAGGTTTTATGGACTAGATTGCATAGCCAAGTTCTGTTCTGATAGAAAATGATTTAACGACGTCTTTGAGTGTATTGGTCATAGAGAGCTTATCCATAGAAGGTTAGCCACACATCACACTCCCCCAAAACGTCTTTTGTGCTTGTTATATAAGGAGTTATACAATGCCGAAGGAAAACCAATATTCCCACATTTCTAGTAATGCGCGTTTGCGTAATACCACCGCAATGATTCTAGCGGGTGGGAAAGGCACTAGACTAAAAGAACTCACCTCAAATATCGCAAAACCTGCGGTATCCTTTGGTGGTAAGTTCAAAATCATCGACTTTACACTCTCCAACTGTATCAATTCTGGCATTCGTCGAGTTGGTGTTCTTACCCAGTACATGGCGCACGATCTTATCAGCCATATCCAATCGGGTTGGCAATCGTCATACTCAGCGCTTGGAGAAGGAGTCTATATCATCCCTGCTCAGCAGCGTGTCGGTGAAAACTGGTATCGTGGTACCGCGGATGCTCTGTATCAAAACCTTGACCTCATCAAACGTGAAGACCACACAGAACGAGTGTTGATATTGGGCGGTGACCACATATACAAAATGGACTACTCGCGAATGATCAACTTCCACGTTGAGAGCGGTGCAGACGTTACCGTTGCATGTATCCAGAAACCGATCGAGCAAGCTTCTGAGTTCGGAGTTATGGGACTCAACGAAGACGGCGACATTATCAATTTCGTGGAAAAACCAAGCAACCCTACTCCAATGCCAAACAATGAAGATAAAGCCCTCATCTCAATGGGTATCTACATCTTCAACGTCGATGTGCTAGATGCGGAGCTAAGACAAGCGCTCAATGATCCAAACTACAAACATGATTTTGGACACAACATCATCCCAAGCCTAATTGGCCGCAAGAAGATTAAAGGCTACGTATTTACAGAACGCGGCCATCCGGGAGCGAATGGCTACTGGCGCGACGTAGGTCATGTAGACGAATACTACGATGCTACGATGGATTTGCTTGCACCAACGCCAGAGCTCGACCTCTACGATACAAGCTGGCCTATCATGACCAACCAAGTTCAGCGACCAGGGGTGAAATTTCTATTCAATGACCCACAGCGTCGTGGTTACGCAGTTGACTCCGTACTTTGCGCAGGCGCTATCATCTCTGGTGGTCAAGTTGAACATAGCTTAGTTTCTTCAGACGTTCGTGTTGAAGATTTCGCTGAGGTAAAAGACAGCATTTTGTTACCACGCGCAGTGGTTGGTGCAAGTTGTAAATTAAAGAAGGTCATTGTTGCTGAAGGCTGCGTCGTCCCGGATGGCACTATCATTGGCTTTGATGCTGAAGAAGACAAAAATCGTTACACTGTAACCAAGAGTGGCGTAGTATTGGTTTGCTCTGAGATGTTTGAAACTAAGGATACCACTTATTCGGAAAAGACCGCTGAATCGGTCGCTACTTAATAACAGTGGGCAACCATCACTCGTACATTCAATAAGTGAGCGGGGCTAACTCAAATACAAGAGTCATCTAGACAGAGGCAAGTACAATGAATGGTACTTGCCTCTTTTTTATCAACTGGCGCTCTTATAGAGTTTTAGCGCATCATAAAACGCTGCCATAGTGGTGTTATGAGCGTCAAACAGCTCATCCGCACTGACACGTCCACGAACTGCAGTCAGGTATTGCTCAGCAATCGCATCGGTTTTCGTTCTATGTATCTCAATCAGCTTCTTACCCGGTTCAGTAACAGCCAATATCTTCTTAACACGACCACTCTGCTTGATCTTAGTCGCTGATAGTAAGTCTGCAGACTCGAGTTCGCGCACTGCTTTATTGACTTTTGAGGTGTCAGCGAGGAAGGCCTGGCTAATCATGTACTGAGTACACTCTGACACATCTTGCTGCGCGCATTTGTCTACATACTGAAGAACGAAAAAATTGAACAGAGAAAGCTTAATGTTGGTCGATTCCGAGAGGATCTTCTTGAGGTGTTCCGTCACCAAATAGCAAATATATCCATCACTGGGTAGCGGGCTCATAATGTGTCAGCTCCAGAGAAGTAAATAGTGCGCCCAATATAGCAGCCGGTAAGTGTTTAGATAAGCAATAATATTTTGTTACACCAATAGTGTGATTTTGCCATCTTTTTGACACTATTTGCCATTTACGTACTACAAATGACTGATTTTTTCAGTTATAGAAAATTACGCTCACATCGTCATAATAGACTTACCGCGTCGATAGTATAGCTTGGCGATGGCCGTCACAGTCGAGCCAGGTGTTCTCTCTCTTGATGCGATTAACCCTTTGAAGAGGATGTGCCTCTTCGGATTGTATTACGGAATTTGATTTATTGAATAACGTTTTTGGCGGGCAACAATGCCCGCTTTTTTTGCGCTTTCTCACACCGCCTTTCAGCACCCTCAAATGTCACATAGTCATAAGATATAATTTAAGTTTTACTCAATAATATTGAAGACTTGCACTAATCCAGCTACGATTTTGAATCAGCACGAAGGCGTGTTTTGCAATAATATGATGGAGAGCAAAGGCATGACGAATCAATATGTTCCACCTAAAGTTTGGACGCACGATAGCGAAAGTGGCGGTCAGTGGGCCAGTATCAACCGACCTGATTCAGGAGCAAGACACGAGCAGCCGCTTCCTTCTGGCAAACATGCGCTACAGCTCTATTCGTTAGCAACACCTAACGGCCAAAAAGTCACTATCATGCTCGAAGAGCTACTTGCGCTTGGTAAGACTGAGGCAGAATACGACGCCTACACCATTAAAATCGGTGATGGCGACCAATTTGGCTCTGGCTTTGTCGCGGTGAATCCAAACTCAAAAATTCCTGCTTTGCTTGATCGCTCCGGCGACGAGCCAGTTCGCGTCTTTGAGTCGGGTAATATTCTGCTTTATCTCGCAGAAAAGTTTGATGCGCTATTGCCTAAAAAGGCGGACAAGCGTGTTGAAGCAATGAACTGGTTATTCTGGCTGCAAGGTTCAGCGCCTTATTTGGGAGGTGGTTTTGGTCATTTCTACGCTTATGCTCCAGAAAAATTCGAGTACCCAATTAATCGTTTCACAATGGAAACGAAGCGCCAACTTCACCTTCTTGATGCGCGCCTCGCTGAAAATCAGTTCCTTGCTGGCGACGAGTACACAATTGCAGATATAGCGACCTGGCCATGGTATGGCAACCTAGTTATCAATAATCAGTATGACGCTGCTGAATTCTTAGATGTCGAAAGCTACCCTAATCTAATTCGCTGGGCAAAAGACATAGCCGAGCGTCCAGCCGTGAAACGCGGCCGTATCGTAAACCGTGTATGGGGAGAGGAGTGGGAAACCTTGGCTGAGCGCCACAGTGCATCCGATATTGACGAAGTCCTCGCCAAACAGCCTAAATAAAGTAATACTGACATTGCAACAAGGTGCACAAAAGCCAACCAAAAAAAGGTGCCATTTTGTGTAATAGGCTAGACAGAAATAGCGGTGTTGAATAAAGGGACACCGCTATTTTGCTTCAAAGGACAGTTACTTAAATAATGGAAAGTCAGCTAGCATTTATCACTATTTGCATAGCTTCAGCCGCTTCTCCTGGGCCGGGGATGCTGGCGGTATTGAGCAACAGTTTAAATCAGAATATGCAACGGACAATTCCGGTCATACTCGGTATTTCTACCGGGCTATTGCTTGCATCGATACTCTCGAACTCTTGGCTGTTAACCTTAGTTCATACGAACGCCCTCGCCTACCAAATCATGACCGGATTGTGTAGCAGCTACATTATCTACCTAGGCTGCCGTGCGATTTACTATTCAACAAGCCAAGCGCTGATTGAGTCAAGGTCTTACGGGTATAAGAGTGGCGTGTTGATCTCGTTGCTAAATCCAAAAACCATTGTTTTCTTTGGTGCGCTGTTTCCACTATTCGTGAACAGTGAGCAGTACTTTGCGCTGCAAGCCGCACTGTTAACTCTAGAACTCGTGGTGATTACACTTTCAATACACCTGTTGCTGTCGCTCGCAACGGAGAAGGTAGCTCGGTTTCTTAAGCAATATGTTGTGACAATAAATCGACTAACCGGACTATTATTTATTGCTCTTGGGTTAAGCGGGCTGCTGATACAAACATAAAAAAACGGCCAACTTTGTGGCCGTTTTCAATTACATTGCTGTCGATTATAGGACCGTAATGATGTCTTCTTGAGCTAGACGAGACTTAGGTAGGCCATAGTTATAATCTTCACCGTCTTTGTGGTAACCCAGTGCAAGCGCAAAATCGCACACATAGCCACCTAGTTCACCTTTAAAGATCTCACCAATCATCTCTGGATCCACACCTTCCATTGGAGTCGATGCGATCCCCAAACGAGCAAGTGTGTGAAGTACGTTGCCAAGCGCAATGTAAGTTTGTGCTTTTGTCCACTGACCGTTGAAGCCAGTTTCATCTGTATTCAACTCTGCAAAGCCAAAAGCACCATTTAACATTTGATCGTACATATCCGCTGGCAAGTGACCTGATGTCACCTCAACATCAACCACTTTTTTGTAGTCGTCTTTAGTAAAATGCGGGTTATGTGCAAACAGAATCGTGTGAGACGCTTCTTTCGCATGTGGTTGGTTGAACTGGTGCATATTTGCAAAAGTGTCGTGAAAGCGCTGCTTCGCTTCATCGCTTTCTATCACAATAAACTTCCACGGCTGCGAGTTAATTGAAGACGCAGATAGACGAATAGCCTCTTTAATCACGTCCATGTCTTCAGCAGAAATACGCTTAGTCGCATCGTATTTTTTAGCTGTGTAACGGTTGTTTAGATCTTTGATGATTTGATGAGTCACTGTGCTCTCTCCACTATATATTCACTACAAAATTGGGGCTTCAGCGAATGTTTCGGTGATTTACAGCGTCGCAAACCGCTTTTTAACCCTTGGCCAACTCGTGTCAGCGAGGCGTAGATTAGAGCTTAAAACCTAGAAGAAAAAGAGCAAAAATCTCCAGACATTATGGGTAAAAACTTCCACAATACACGCACCGTGCATCTTCAGAGCAATTTTAGTCTACTTAATCACCGATACGCGATCTGTTAGACACAAATCTTCTTAATAACAGGCTATGATTTAAATAGGCTAAACGGCAAGAGGACATGGTTATGAAATACAAACATATCCTAGTGGCACTGGAGCTTTCTCCTGAAAGTAACATATTGATTGATAGGGCTATTTTTCTAGCAAAACTATTGAATGCCGATGTTTCATTTATCCATATTGATGGCTCACACGGTGAAATATATCCAGACCTAGTTGACTTGAAAGACGATCCAGAGCAGCGGCCGCTAAACATCGAAGCGATGGAGCGCTTACATGGCTTTGCGGAGTATATCGACTGCGAGCTAAATCACTTTATTATTGGCACAGGCGACCTTGGTGACAAATTGAAAGTTGCGATTGCACAGAATAACTTTGACTTACTAATTTGTGGCCACCATCATGATTTCTGGAGCAAAATTGTGTCCGCTTCCAGACAAGTTATCAATAGCTCACCGGTGGACGTTCTTGTGGTTCCCATTGAGGATTAATGGCGCGATTAAAGCCAGATAAAAGCTCAGCATCACGCTGGGCTTTTTTGTGACACTACTTATTGAGCGTCAATGAGATGCGGACAAAGTTCTCGTCTTCGTATTGGATCTGATAGCCAAAGACTTCATTGGCATAGATCGTCCCTAAGAATACGTGCTTTTCACGTACAGTGCCTCGGAACAAAATGGAGATATTCGCCACAAGCTGATTCTTTGTGCCAAAGTGAGCATTGAGATCATTAGACAATACACAAAGCAAGCAACCATTCTCATCGTGACTGAGATCCACACTCTCAGGCGTAGAAAGAAGTGCAGTGGTGCCTAGCTTCTTCTCAATTTCCCGAATGAGTAGCAAGTAGCTATCAAGGTGAGGTTGCAAAGCTTCTGGTTTGGCTTCTATACCGGTTAGCAGTACGTCTTCTAAATCGACTTGAGATTTCTTTGCTTGTAAGCTCATTGTTTTCAGTTGCTTACGTATCGATTTGTACTTATTGCTTTTAAGTTTAGGTTTTAACCAGCGAACCAAGAGTTCATTCTTTTTCTCACGATCAAAGACCTGAGATTTGCGTTCAAGCTTGTGAAACTCAAGATATAACAGGGCGTGCAGAGACACCTCGGTCAAAAGCTGGATTGATTCCGAGTTAGACGTACTCATTTGCTTTGAACTGGATCCTTTGTTCTGCATCGTAGTCTGTAGGTAATATAAGGAAAGGAGTAATGGTGCCGAGAGAGGGACTCGAACCCTCACACCAAAGGCACTAGCACCTCATGCTAGCGTGTCTACCAATTTCACCATCTCGGCATCGATGATACGTTGCTTACCGTATCCATTGACGTCCACTTAATTAGTGGATATTGAAATACTAACTGACGATTTTCGGCTTGTATAGCATTTGCTTGGATAAATGCAGCAAAATCAGTTTGTTCGGTGAATAATTCATCAGTTTGAATATTTGACATCCACTGGTCTATTCCCTTCAACATTTTTTCCTATAAGCACATTTTTCTATAAACACATTTTTCTATAAACATAGTGCAGTTTCGCCCAAAGCCAATCAATGACGTTGCTACAGGCTAACACATAACTAATATTTATATTTAAACCCAATTTTGCGTTATGTATCCAAAGGTAACCCTTGGTTACACTCTCCTTATCCAAATCACAATCACACAAATCGCTACGGATAGCCTGAATCAGGGAACAAACATGTGCAGACTAATAAAAAGAGCGTTACATTTTAGTACCAAGTCCGCTGTCATAATCGGCGGTTTTCTCTCTCTGAGTTATATGTTTGCTCAGCTTTCTAAGGTTCATGGTAAAGCACTGCCTGCCGACTATTTCTCACAAGACTTGCCTAGCATTCTTGGATTGTTGAATTCTGAATTTTTTATGGGCGTGATTTTTGTTATCACCCTGTCCATCATTACCTATGTGCTCTACCTACTGTGGCAGTTGCACGAAGTTGCCGTACACCGCAGTCAATACATGCAAAGCGCACAAGCGAATCTAGTGTTTGCTCTGTCTTTATGTGGCCTGTTCATCGACAAACTTTGGTGGGTACTGGCCATTATTATTGCCTTTACCAACTGGGATGCAGTCGCAAGCGCTGTGAGTAAAGTGATTCACAGTGGCATCCATGGCAATAAAAAGTCGGAGGACGCGTAATGAAAGAAATCATGCTTCCTTATGTGCTGATTATTTGGCTGTTAGTCAAACTTGGCGTTATTAAATGGACACTACGCAATGCAGTTATCAGCGTCGGGTTTGGTGCATTCCTCGCATTCATGCTGTTTACTGCACACCGCTTTTGGTCCCCGGCAGATTTGACCGACAGCACCACAGTTAAAGCACCTCATGCGGTGTTGAGCCCACTATTTGGCCAACAGGTGAAAAAGATCTACGTCACCCACAACCAAGAAGTGAAAAAAGGCGATTTGCTATACACCTTGGAATCGGAAGATACCGATCATGAACTAAAAAGTTTGCAATCAAGCTTGGTAGCAGCAGAGCATCGTATTACTAGCATTGAAGAGCAGATTGCTATCGATGAAAAAAACCATCGCCGCTTGATCAATCTGGATGAGTTTAGCTCTGAGCAAGAGCGCGATGAACTGTATACCCGTATTCAGCAAGGTCAGGCGGATCTCATGGCCGCCAAATCGGATGTCGATGGCATCAACGCACAAATCAATCAAAAGCAGTGGCTGAACGATCGAAATCAAGTTCGAGCACCCTTCGACGGAATTGTAGGCGTAATAAACATTGCAGAAGGCTCAAGAACGGGCAACTTGCATCTGTTCGATACCAACCGAAAGTTTGTTGAAATGCGCGTTAGCGATCAAACCTATCGTTATATTGAGCAAGGGCAATTTGCAGAGTTCTTTGTTAACTCTCACCCTGGTGAAGTGTTCCGAGGCCGAGTACATAGCATCACAAGCAATACTGGTGAAGCCACCGTCTCCGCACAAGGTTCCACACAGCATGTAAGACAGCACGTTGGCAATAACACGAGCAGCCATGGCCGTACAGTCATCATCGAGTTTAACGAACCTGAAGGCTACAACGTACCACTTGGTGCGACTGGCTCTGGTTGGATATCTGCCAATAAGCCGTCACCTAAGCTCGGTTTTATGGACATCATCGGTGGTGCTACTGTTCGATTAAAGGCACTAAAGGCCTACTTGAACGCGCTATAACAGAGTTTGGTATTAACCCTTTAAGACCCGAACGTTATTGGAACTCTGATTGGAACTTGGAATGGAAAATTGGGTCTATCGCACCTCAACATTGTTGAGGTGTTTTTTTTTGCACCAATCAAAATACCGAATACTTCCTAATTTAGTCACATTTCATTTTTTAGGTACCTTTGTGCCGCTCCAATTACGGGGGCAAAAACAATAATATAGGTAATAAAGAAATGAAAAAAACAGCAATCCTTCTCGCAATCTCATCTGCACTTTCTGTAAGTGCTTTCGCAAACGGTTTCTCTGGTGGTATTGAACTTGATGCTAAATTTGTTGACGGCGAAAAAGAATACACAACAAGTAACGGCTCTGGCATCAAAGCATTCGTTGGTTACGAAGGATTTGGTCTTTCAGCTAAACGCAAAGCAAACTTTGAGAACGAGTACAACGTTAACTACAAGCACGATTTCGAAAGCTTCTGGCTAAAAGGTGAATATGAGTTTGTCGATAAGAAAAGTCGCCAACAACCGGCGAATGACCAAAACAAGTTTGGTGTAACGGTTGGCGGTAACGTTGCTGATATGTTTGATACATCATTTCGTCTACGTAAGGACATCGACCTCAACTTAAACAACGCTACACCTCGTGGCGACATCACCCGTTTTGACCTAGCTGCTGGAAAGCAACTAACAGAACGCATGTATCTAAACGCTAAAGTGGTAGGCCAGAAGCAACACGAGAAGAAAGTGATTGCTGGCGACCAAAGCAAAGACATGATCTACAACCTTGAACTTCGTGCAACGTTTAATGCAATCGACAACATGATCCCATACGTTGAGATTGGTAACGAAGGCTCACACGGTACAAACGATCGCAATACTTACGGTAAAGTAGGCGTAGTATTCCCATTCTAAGCTTGACTCATTTTAAATAGATCAAAGATATTCGAAGGAATGAATATCTTCACTTACCCACTTTAAGAGCATCCCTGCTCACTAAACCTCCCAAACCATTCAATTAAAACTGATAGTTAAACTCCACTCTTTGGTCACCATCAAAATAGTTCTGCTCCTGCGTCCAGTTAGCAAAATAACGAACGTTGAAGCGAGGTGTGAATTGATAAGACACCGCGAACTCGTTGGTAAAGATAGAGTCCATACCAGGTCCGTAAGCGTTCTCTACATAAGCTTTTGAGCCTGAGATTGTCGTCAACCACATAGGATTGTAGTTGAGCCACAACTTGTCAGTAATGGCATACTTGGTATACGCCCCCACAACGGCATACGTACCTGGAATGGTGTAGCCAATGTTTTGCTGTTCAATTGGACAGTCTACGTTTGGCATATTTTCACAGCCCTGAAACTCGCCATTTCTCAAATTCACGCCCAGACCTGCCAGTGGGTAAAGATTAAGGTTACCCAGTTTTGGTAGTGCCTGAATAAAGCTATAAGAGGCGTTTAAGCTCTCCTGCTCCACGTTGTAGTTCAAATCAACCTGAGATCCTCGGCCATTCGTCGTGTTTACACTGAAGTTACGAAAACGAACACTATCAATGGAGTTATCGCGATGGCTTGAACCTGACCAGCCTAGGTACTCACCAACAACGCCTTTTACCTCGATGATATTCATCGCCATGGTCTCTGGGTTGCCTGTATCGTAGGTACGGCCTACTTTAAAGTTCAGACCTTTATCAGAAGCACCAGCACCAGCTTGTGTGTAAACTGCCAGAGGGTCTGACATGTCCTGAACCTGAGTATCTGAGTCGTTAGCAGCATAAGAAGAAAAAGAGAAACACGCAGCCACAGCTGCGCTTAAAAGGGTAATGCTCGCGCGCATGAAACTAATCCTAGAAGTAAATGACGCGAGCAGACTAAGGGGCGAGAGGGTCTAGAACAATTAACCCAAGGTTATAGCATTTATTACACTAGCTTTATTGACCTTTATATTATCAATATAGTTCAGAGAGTTATGGTCAGTAGTGCCCACAAAAGAATTGACGAAAACCTCGACCTGATCACTACTAGCCTTCGTCTAGTGCGCTGTCAATGATGACTTCGTCGACGACTCGGTCTTCATAATCCGCAACGATCGCCTCTTCAACAATCGCCTCACCCACCAACGCATCACATTCTGCTTCGTCGTATGCGCCATCAACGACGCCAGCTGCACCGCCAATCATCGCTCCTGTTTTAGCATCACCAGCTATCGCACCAACCACGCCACCAACAACAGCACCTTCCACCGCATCGGTAACAGCATTGCCAGGCTCACATGGGTGATAAGCAAATGCAGGAGTCACGCCGACAAGCATCATGGTCGTTACTAACAGTTTTTTCATTCGAGTTTCATCCAATTGATTTTTGAAGGGAGTGCCACTGTAGCGACATTAAAACTCACTGGAAAAATAGCTCCTATTCCATCAACAAATACATAGTCACGAAATTAGCTCCTCAGGCACGATGTCAAACCTTGCTATTCGAACCTCAAATATTTGCTATTTCGTTTGCTGATAGAACAGTCAGCGACTCAATTGTGATTAAAAATACCCAGGCGTAAACTGAGGACAATTATTCATCAATGGGTAGCTAACATGTTTAAAATGTTCATAGAACGGCCTAAGTTTGCAATTGTTATTGCGCTTTTAATCTCACTTATTGGAGCAATCGCTGCCGCCAACTCCCCAATAGGAAGGTACCCCGACGTTGCGCCAGTGACCGTAGAAGTCACCACGTTCATGGACGGTGCCAGTGCGGATGTTATGGCGAAATCTGTCGCTCCTGAAATCGAAAAACAGGTCAATGGGGTCGCTGGAATGGAGTATATGAAGTCCACCAGCGGTGCAGATGGTACCTATACTCTCGAAGTCGTTTTTGAAAGTGGTACTGATTCAAACAAAGCCGTTAACTTGGTACAAAATCGCGTCAATCTCGCCCTTCCGGAGCTACCCGGCGACGTGATGCGAAATGGTGTTAAAGTGGAGAAACTCTCTAATGGCTTAATGCTAGGCATCTCAATTACCGATCCATCTGGCGAAGCATCGGCTATTGAGATCAGCGCGTTTGCAGGCGGTCCGCTAAAAGAGAGAATTCAACGTATCAACGGCGTGTCAAAAGTCGATGTACTTGGTGAAAAGAAATACTCAATTCGTGTTTGGCTCAACCCGAACAAAATGAAGCATTACTCGATCAATGTCGATGAAATCAATCATGCTATCGCCACCCAAAATAAGATTGCTTCCGCCGGTAGCGTGGTCAACGATAAGTTTGAATTCCCAATTACCGTTGAGGGTGGTTTATCTTCCCCTGAAGAGTTTGGCAACATCGTCGTTCGCTCAGACGAGCTGGGAAAAACCATCTTCTTAAGAGACATCGCAGAAATCGAGCTAGGTAGCGAAATCTATACCGCCAATGCTTACGGTGAAAACGCTAACGGTGCCGTACTGTTCATCTACAAAACTCCAGAAGCCAACGCAATGGATGTAGCCTCCGGCATTAAATCCCTTTTACAACAGCCAAGCGATTACCAAATCAAGACCGTCTACGATGCAACCACCTTTATCGATGGCGCCATTTACAGCGTTGTAGAAACCTTGGTCCTAGCTGTTGCCATTGTTTCCTTGGTCACTCTCCTTTTTATGCAAAATTTTCGATTGACCTTGATTACGGTAACGGCAATTCCCGTTTCTCTCATTGGCACCTTTGCGGTCATGAGCGGACTTGGTATTCAAATCAACATCATTTCCATGTTTGGTCTGGTGATGGCAATTGGTATTGTTGTTGATGCCGCAATTATCGTTATTGAAAACGCTGAACATCAACTAGACGAACATCCCGAGATGACAGTTAAACAGGCAATATCTAAAGCTTTAGATATCACCTTCTCTCCGATTGTCGCTTCTATGCTAGTGTTGCTTGCCGTTTTTACCCCTTCACTCTTTATTCCAGGCATGGCCGGCACTATCTATTCTGAATTTGGCATCGTCCTATGTGCTTCTGTAGTAGTTTCAACCTTAGTGGCGCTCACGTTGACTCCCGCACTGTGCGCGCTGTTTATGAAGCCGCCAAAGAAAACTGCCATCGCAAAGTCCGTTGAATGGGTTATTACACAAAAAATCCGAGCTTTTACCGGTCTAGCATGGACAGCAACACGCTTACCAATACTTACTATCGCGCTGCTAGTTGGTGGCCTCTATCTATCGGTAGAGCGAGGAGCGAGCTTGCCAACGGGTCTCCTACCAGAAGAAGATACTAGCGCTATTTTTGTGGTTGGAAGCTTCCCACAAGGCACAGCGTTGACACAAACCGACCAATACCTAGCCAGTCTGACCCAGCAGCTCAATGCGCTACCTGGCGTTTCCACCAGTGTTGAGGCATCCGGATTTAATCTGTTAACTGGAACAGCAGAAATGAGCAGTTTCATGATGTTAGTGTCGCTTGATGATATGCAAAGCCGAACGGCTACAGACGTCGCTATCACAGACCAAGTGAATGCCGTTTTAGCTGAAAATACCGAGATCCAAGCCTTTGCTTTTAAACCACCTGTCATTCCTGAACTAGGTATGGTCGATGGCGTAAACTTCGTTTTGCTTGCACCGGAATTAACACCCAATGAACTTTACAAGCTCACAACGGACTTCAATACACGCTTAATGGAAGATGAGCGAATTGGCCTAGCGATGGCTCAGTTCGAAGTGACAAAACCTTCCATGAAACTCAATATCAAGCGTGACGACTTGCTAAAATATGGTGTTACGTTCGCAGATGTGCTCGAAGGCATGCAAACCCACTTTGGTGGTATGTATATCAACACATTCAATATGGGTGGACGAAACTACAAGGTGATGGTGCAAAATGACCCCAATTATCGATTGGACCCGAAAGCACTGAAACAAACAGGGTTGTCTAAATCAAATGGCAAACGTATCACCTACGACAAGCTCTTCGATGTAGAACAAATCAAAGTCCCGAACTTCATTTCTCGTTATAACGCTGAACAAGGGGTATTCATCGACGTCATTCCAACCGTCGCTACGGGGCATGCTATTCAGGCCATACAAGAGCTTGCTGAAGAGTTTGGTTATCGCGTTGAGTTCACCGGCGCAGCAAAAGAAGAGGTCAATGCAGGCAATACGGTTGCTCTTGTTATGGGGCTTGCTCTGCTAGTCACCTTCTTAGTGTTAGTCGCGCAGTATGAGTCTTGGCTGATCCCTCTCGCGATTATGTTGACCGTTCCGACAGCGGTTATCGGCATCGTTGAGGGCGTGATTCATATTGGTGGCAACATCAACATTCTTACCCAGCTATCTGCCATCTTGCTGATAGGTATGACGGTTCGAAACGCGATTCTGATTGTCGAGTTCGCTAAAACGCTGCGCGATGAAGGTGAACTAACGATTAAGCAAGCGGCGGTTCAAGCACTCCGCTTACGTGCTCGCGCAGTGTTTATGACCGCGTTCTCGTTCGGGGTTGGATTGATACCCTTGATGCTGGCGAACGCTGTCGGCTCTGGCGGCCAACAAGCTCTTGGTTGGGCGTCATTTGGTGGCATAGTCACCGCTACTTTTATTGGGTGTATTATGGCAAGTGTATTTTTTGTGGTAATTCAACAAACTCGAGAACTGTTCAAACCTGCTACCACAGCCCAAGTATAAACACCCCAAAGACTTGCCACTGTCTAAATTAGGTGGCAAGTCGACCTCATTCCAACCTTACCGGGCTCGGACTTTCCTAAATGATGATAAAGAGAATCCCGTCACAAGCATCGTGCCACTAATAACCAATATCGTTCCGACTACAGTGTTTATGCCGATAGGTTCTCCCAAAAACAAATTGCCCCATAGTATTCCAAACATCGGAATTAGAAAGGTGACCGACAACGCGGAAGACGGCCCAATATCGGTAACCAAACGAAAATAGAGCAAATATGCCGCCCCAGTACAGACAACGCCCAGCAATACTACCGCTAGCCAGACCTCTTGAGTCGGCGACTCTCTCATCGGTACAAAAGGTATCAACGGCAACACGATCAAACAGGCTGCCCACATGCTGCCATGCGCATTATTAAATGCCGGTACGGAAGGCGCATTCTTTGCGTAATTGGTCGCAATGCCATAACAACACGCAGCCATCACCCCTGCAATAATCGGTAACGTCGCCTCTTCACCTATCCGTACCGCATCCCAACCAACTAACACAGCAACACCAATAATACCTATCAATAATCCAAGCGCCCCACGCTTTGTTAGCGGTGTTTTGGTCCAGAAAACACCTATCACCGCCCCCCAAATGGCAGCGGTTGAATTGAGAATCGACAATGTGGAGGCATTCAACGTTTGCGCGGCATAAGCAAACAATAGAAATGGCAGCGCAGTATTGAACAGTCCAATGATAAAAAAGTGTCGAGTATGCTTGCTGAACTCTAGTTTCTTCTTTAGATAAATACTAACGACCAACAGAGCAATGGCCGCAAAAAATACTCTCGCTTCAATCAGTAGCGCTGGCCCCATTACGTTGGCCGCTATGCGCATAAATAAAAAGGAGCCGCCCCATATTGAGGCAAGAAGAATCAACCTTAGAAAACTCGCTAAATCCATCTGTTTATCTTTGTACCAATAATTTTTCCCTACTGTGCGCCATGGATATTGAAATCACAACCCCCACTTAGGTCTTATATCAATTGGAGTTCCGATAGTGACTGGTTCGCATACTAACCCTCTGCTACGATAGAGCTATCATTGATCAGATCAGTTTGTTATGGACTTAAACCTTCTATCTACTTTCAGCGCAGTGTATCGACACCGCTCTATCACTTTAGCTGCAGAAGAACTTAACCTTACTCAGCCGGCGGTAAGTGCAGCCTTGAAACGATTAGAAGGTGTGGTGGGAAAGACGTTGTTCGTTCGTTCAGGAAGAGGGATCGCACCAACTGGCGCAGCCGTGGCACTGTCCGATAAGATCGAAATGCCGCTCGCGGTACTCGAGACGATAGAAAAGCGACAAGAGATCACTCGAGTCTACTGTAGCGAGAGCCTAATGCATCTGGTCTGTGATTTACCTGGGCTCTCTTTTGTTGAGGCGCCGCTTAGTGAAAAGCAATTGCTCGCCGACATAGATTCACAAAAGGTTCACCTCGCTATCGATTTTGCCACGAGTACTAGCCAAGCACACGTTGTGGAAGACATTATTGAAGAGCCAGCAGTTTGTGTGTGCAGAAAAGATCATCCAGATATCGGTGATACGCTCTCTTACGAAGACTACTATCGAGCCCAACATATCGCCCTTAAAATTCGTCGTAATAACGCCAATATGATGGATTATTTATCGCAAAAGCCCAGCCCACCAAGAGTCATCAAAGCAGAAACAGGATCGGTTTCGAGCATGCTTGCTCTCGCCGCCACAACGAATCTGCTGGGTGCATCCACGCTGTCGCTCGCCAAGCATTTAGCTCCAATGCTAAATCTGAAAATATTCCCTATCCCACTAGAAATACGCAACGTGCAGCATCGCATGATCTACCACCGACGTTTTGTAAATGATGAAGACCATAAGGCGACACGAGAAATCCTGAAATCGGTGATTCAGAACAACCAATATCAATAGGCATTAACACCGTTACTTTGACTAAAAGTAAGCCTAAACAGTGGGGTCATGGTGAGGAAAAACGACTCGACGTTAGCTGGGAGAATCTTGTCGCGTACGGCATGACACCCTCGATGATCTGCCATCTCGCTGACATCACACCGGCTGATTTGATTCATATTCGCTATCTCGCTACGCGAAAAAAAACATTATAGAATTAAAGCTAGCCACAAAAATAGAAAGGGTAGCGTTGCTCCAATGCCTAGCTACCCTTCTTCTAATCCTATATCTCAAGACGGTGTAGTCACTCACCTGCTAATATCAACACCGCTCCCTCATAAGGACGAAGTGCAACTTGATTGCTCTTGGGTGCTAAGCTTCCATCCCAGTTCACTCGATGATATTGAGAGGGCAACAGAATGGTTTGGATCTCCTTATTCCACTTCGCCTCATCACGCCACATATCACTGTCTGCGCGAGACTTACCTGCGAAGTAGACCACTAGGCCTTGTTCAAATTGACGGCCAATGGCTTGGTAATTTTTCGGCCAAAACCAACTTTCATCTCTATCAAGCCAAAACCACCCAGAACGGTTCGATTCAAGAAGCTGCTCAATTTGCTTAGCTTCAACTCTATCTTGCGTTAACCAGTCAAATGAGGAATCGGTCTCGTTAATAGGCTCACCTAAATCGTGGCTGAGCATTTCGCTCGGACGATAAACCTGATTTTTAACCGCGCCACTTTGGTACCAGTTATTGTTATCAGTTGGATTGCTGCTGTAGTAAAAAGTTTGATTCCAACTGTGATAGTGGGTTTGTTTGGGTATATGGAACAGGTAATAGAGAGCTAGTCCGGTTGCAATGTCTTGCTGCCATGCCTGTACATTATTGGTATTTAGCTCGCTACGGCCAAAGCGGGTCGTCGTCATAACAAGACTCTCACCTCCCATAGCCGTGAGAGCAAAATGCTCCCAGCGCTCACGGAGCGCATCCGTTCCCATTGCCGCATACAGGTAGTGCTCTCTTAGCCAAACATCAAAAACACCTCTGAGTTCGGGCGTCCATTGTGGATAGCGCCACAGATTGAGCTCTGAGATATTAGCTGCCAGCTTCGTATTGGGTAGGTAATCTTTGAGCTGAGAGAGAAAGCTCGCCATTTGCCCTGCATAATTCAAGGCAGCCTCATCTGTGCCTAACGTGCCTGGCAACTCAGCGATAGCGCCTCCTTTGACCACTTGATACTGATTACCACCAAGCAGCTTTGCCATATCATCATTGTAGGCTCCGCTTAGCCCTTGCCGCTGCCAATCAAACTTATACCAATCCATATGAGCTTGATTGGCCGATGGATGAGAAAAGTTAGTGCGTTGCCAGCAGGTTCCAGGCCACATATTGCCGATCGGAATAAGGCGCGCTTGTGAGGCATAACGCGCGTGTGCTTGTAAATTCACTCTTTGCCGATACTCGTTATCATCTAAATACCCATCGCCGTTGACATCATTACGCCAATCCCAACCCGGTATCACCACGTGTTTCGCTTCCTGATGCAAACCATAGTCAACAGACAACGCATCTATATCCTGTGGCGTTGACCAACTTAACCGTGCCACGTATACCGGCATATCAAAATCGAGCGCGCGATGTCCGGTATTAAAATGATACTCGCCAAGCCAAGGAGTAACCGCTTGCATCTGCTTTTCGATAGCAACTTGCGACAAAGAACCTGTATCCGAGTTAGAGCTAACATCCGACTCATCAGTCGCCAATGGTTGCCACTCAGTTATCGGTGCTCCAACCTGCTCTGGCTTAGCAAGGCTAATCGACAGTGTGTCGATGGAGGGAATATTAATAGCAATAAAAGGCTGGGAGGTGACCACAATAAGCTCTTCATCTTTAGACAAATTTATCGGTAGTCGTGCGGTCTTAAGCACCGTGCCCTTTTTCACCATCAGGTGAAGTGGCTTTCCATCGAGAAATTGCTGCGCTTTTTCAGATAAGTTGTCATAGGCTAAGTGCGTCTCTTGAGCTGCATGCAGATAAAGGTGCTCTGGGTTAATGCCTTGGTGCCACAATTGTCGATGAAGCCACGCTTCTTGTTCACCAGCAAAGCAATCTAGCTTCTGACTATACATGTAGCCAAGAGCCGTAGTCTGCTTGTTTAGCTCTGGCGTACCCAGGCTGCCAAATACAATATCGCTATGCTGTGCCTCCCATTGCTGGATTTCTTTTTCACGATTTCCCCAGGCTTGCCAACCGCCAGGTAAAACCAAACCCATCGATGGTGCAGCTTTGACCTGATGTCCAACCAAAGAACTGACCAATCCTATGACGACACCACTGATTAACAATCTGATTTTCATAACAATCCCCCTAGCAAAAAGTATAGGAGAGCTTGTAAGCAAACACAGGAAATACCATCGAAGAAGTGACACGAGACCGCTAAGTAACAACAGCATTGATGGCTATCTATCAGTTCATCGCTGTACTAGAGTTATCTCTAGGTGTTATTCGTTTTTGGAATAGAAGGGGATCTTTGTGAAACGTGTTTTATTACTTTTTACTCACTTAGCGGCGCTGTTTGCTGGTTTTATGTTGGGGATCTACGTTCTACCTATTCTTACTCAGCCAGACTCACCATCAATTGAGGTAATTGAGTCGCAAAGCTCAACCATTGTTTATCAGGGAGAGTTTAGCAAAGAGCGCGCGGACAGTGACTTTCTCCATTGGGGCGAGGGAAAAATCAGCTTTTCCAAAAAGAGTGCGATGTTTATCGGCGAACTGGCTCCGGGGCCTGATTACAAACTGTACCTCTCTCCTACCTTCATAGAAACTGAGGCAGAGTTTGTCGCCAACAAAGCATCGATGCTTCAAGTAGGAGATGTAAAAACCTTCGATCGTTTTTTGCTGACACTTCCTGAACAAACCGACTTAACTCAGTACAACACTGCCATTGTGTGGTGTGAAAGTTTTGGCGAGTTTATTACCTCTGCCAAGCTAAATTGATGTCGAAAAAATAACTGTGAGAGCGGTTCCAACTGCCAATGGCGCTGACATTTCGCTCACTGTTTACTGACAAAAACAAACGCAACTAGGCGCATTATGATTTGGCCTTAAGCACCTAGAACTTGTGTTATGTGTGTAACTCGGGGCAATACCGTTTTGTATTGCCTCTTTTTTTGCTTCCCCCCAAAAGCAACAAACCCAACGCTATTGCGTTGGGTTTGGATTTTTATAAGGCCATTTGACTATTTAAGTAGACCCACTTCTTTGTAGTATTTCTCTGCGCCTGGATGTAGTGGCGCCGATAGACCATCTTTGATCATCTCTTCTTTCTTCAGGTTAGCGAATGCTGGGTGTAAACGCTTGAAGTCATCAAAGTTTTCAAACACAGACTTAACGATGTTATACACCACATCTTCTGGAACTTCGGTAGATGAGACAAATGTTGCACCTACACCGAAAGTTGTCGTGTCTTCAGGGTTGCCTTTGTACATGCCACCAGGCACTGTGGCAACGCGATAGAAACTGTTGTCTGCCACCAACTTGTCAACCACAGAGCCGTCAACGGTTACTAGTTTGCTGTCACAAGAGGTTGTTGCTTCTTTGATAGCGCCACTAGGGTGACCAACGGTATAGATCATTGCATCAATTTTATTGTCACAAAGCGCTTTAGATTGCTCAGAAGCCTTCAGTTCAGAAGTCAGTTTGAATACATCCATGCCCCAACCGTAGCCGTCCATCAGTACTTCCATCGTACCGCGTTGGCCTGAGCCTGGGTTACCGATGTTCACTCGTTTGCCTTTTAGGTCTTCAAACTTCTCAATACCTGAGTCAGCACGTGCCACAACGGTAAACGGTTCTGGGTGAATAGAGAACACTGCGCGAAGCTCTTTGTAAGGGCCGGCATCAGCAAATTTGCTAGTACCATTGTACGCATGATATTGCCAATCTGATTGCGCGATACCTAAGTCCAGCTCACCCGCTCGAATGGTGTTAATGTTGTAGATAGAACCGCCTGTACTTTCTACAGAACAGCGAATCGAGTGATCTTTACGGTCTTTATTTACCAATCGGCAAATCGCCCCTCCAGTAGGATAATAGACACCTGTTACACCACCAGTACCAATTGTCACAAATTGGTCTTTAGCGTGCGCGAGGGTAGCGCCGCCCATTGCCATACAAACAGCAGATACGGTTAACATGGTCTTTATTTTGGTCATAATTATTCCTTTTCCTGTCGTAGGTATCCTGACCGGTGTACTCCTTAACAACCGGTCGAAGTGAGATGGTTTTTTAATCTTTCTGTTGTCATCGGTTTGATGTTGAGCGCTGTCGCCGTATCGACAAGTTGAGTCACTAAAACAGCATTGCTATCCGCGATAGCACCTTGATTGTCATAATGATTATTTTCAAACCCTACTCGTACGTCAGCCCCCATAAGCATAGCAGCCGTCAAGCAATTGTGTTCAAAATGACCAAAGGCACACACCGCCCAACGGTGATCCAGTTCAAATAATTGTGATCCCAACATAGGAGCGAGATCCTGAGGATGTGCCAACTGCCCATCGCGATAGCGCCCTAATACTAATAACAAATGATGGTGGTAATTGGGCAACAATCCACGCGATAACCATCGCAAATAGCGCTGAAAGTCTTGATCGTCATAGAGAATATATTGCGAAATAATGCCTTGCTCTGCGACCCAATGAAAGAAACGACTCGCCGATGTTAGATGCTGCTCGTCAGGAATAAGCTCTCGAAGCGCAAAGGATGCCGCTTCGGGTTTTATCGCTTTAATTAACGCTTGCTGCTGCTCCGGAAGATACTGACCAACCGCCTCCGTGGTCAGTTGAACCAACAAACTGTCACCTACCCTCTCCTTGAGCCCTTGGTATAGAGGTAGGTTATCATCCAGCTCAAGCGAGTGTTGACCTTGTTTATCCCGAGCATGCAAATGCACCATCGCCGCTCCAGCATCTCGACACGCAATCGCCTCATCAATAATACTTGGCAGATCCATGGGAAGATTCGGGTGATCGCGTCGGGTTTTACGTGCCCCATTGGGTGCTACTATGATCGCCGATTCAGAAAACGGTTGGACAGTCATGCTATGCCCTCCACTTTGTAGCGGCGCGTTTGAGTGAATTAGTGAGTTTAACGACCAACTCGTCCAGCTCTGTGTCACCGATGATGAAGGGCGGTGCGAGCAAGATATGATGCCCTTGTTTGCCATCGATAGTGCCCGACATTGGGTAGCACATTAACCCTTGTTCCATAGCGATGGATTTTACCCACTTGTGCGCTTGTGTCGCCGAAGGCAGCGGCGCTTTCGTGACTTTATCCGCCACGAGTTCAATACCGATAAACAAGCCTCGCCCACGAATATCACCGACAAACGGCAAGTCACCGAGCGCGCTATGTAACTTATTGGTTAATCCTATTCCCTGACGGGTGACGGCAGAGAGGAGCCCATCGTCAATAATCGTATTCACTGTAGCAAGCGCTGCCGCGCATGCCATTGGATGTCCCATGAATGTGTGCCCATGCTGGAAAAAGCCAGAACCATTCGCGATGGTCTGATAGACCTTATCTTGCACGATCACTGCACCAATCGACTGGTAGCCTGCTCCAAGCCCTTTCGCTATGGTCACCATATCGGGTACAACACTCTCCTGTTCAAAAGCATAGAAAGTCCCCGTTCTTCCTACACCGCACATCACTTCGTCCAAGATAAGTAGGACATCGTACTGGTCACAGATCGCTCTTATTCGCTTAAAATAGTCCTTAGTAGCAGGGACTGCACCTGCCGTCGCTCCCACAACAGGTTCTGCGACAAACGCCATCACATTATCCGCACCGAGTGCCAGGATTTGATGTTCCAGTTCGTTGGCCACCCGCATGCTGTAGTCCGTTTCGGATTCATACGCCATCTGCTCGCGATATGCATAACAAGGTGCAATATGGTGACTGGTTGCGAGCAAAGGACGAAATGGCTCACGACGCCATTCATTCCCGCCCACAGCCAGCGCGCCTAACGTGTTGCCATGGTAACTTTGCCGCCGAGCAATGAACTCTGTTTTCTGAGGTTTTCCTCTCTCAACAAAATACTGACGGGCCATTTTAAGCGCCGCTTCCACCGCCTCCGAACCACCACTCACGAAATAAACCTGCTTTAACGGCTCCGGCGCTAACTCCACAAGACGCTGTGCTAATAGCTCACTACTTTGTGTGGTAAAAAAGCCAGTATGCGCGTAAGGAACGGCATCAAGCTGGTCGCATATAGCTTGTTTCACTTGGGGGTGATTGTGCCCCAAATTCGAAACCGCCGCTCCCCCACAGCCATCAAGGTATGCTTTACCCTGAGTATCAAAAAGATAGACACCTTCACCGTGGCTAACCGTTGGCAGTTGGCCGTGACAACTGCGGTGGAATACACTGCTCATTGATTGCTCCCTCAAAAACACCAGCCTATTCCCTAATAGTTGTAACAGCTTTCGAAATTTACAAATTCATTGTTTAAAAATCGTTCATTCGTTCAATACAACCAAAAGACTTAGCTCGATCACCAACGCGATCGGTAACTGCGATGACAACTGCGACAAGTAGAGTTCGCGGCATCAAGTCCAGCTTCTACCGACTCCACAGATTGAGATTGAACGCCTTCCATGACCTGTTGATAGCCTTGCTGCATGTCGGTTAGTAACTGCTGAAATTTCGCTGGTTTTTTCCAAACCGACTCTTTCGCTTTACTCCCTTGCTGGCTACCCACAGGGAAGGCCGCCGACAATAGCAAACTGTCTTCTAGAAGCTGTTCACTGGCCACTTGAAGTGCCTGCCAATCTACTTGTGACTGATTCACTTGCTCAGCAATCCATTCAGTCTGACTCTCGATACGCTCAAACGCCGATTGACGCGAAGCGATAGACTCTGCGTGGCTCATAGCTTGAGCATTTTGAAGCATAGCCAATGATACAAACGCCAATCCACTTACTGCGGCTTTAGAGCAAACCTTTTTCACTAACAACATACATCCACCTAATTTTTTGAGTTAACTTGAATTTAGATTAATTTACACAACAATAGTTGCGCACGCAACTATTGTTGTGTAAATTAATCACACTTCTTCGATAACGAGTAAATATTATGAAAAACATTCAAGTCTGGGATGCCGCGACTCGCATTTATCACTGGACACAGGCGTTACTGTTTATGGCGTTAATGGCTACTGGCCTTCAAGATACAGGGCCACATCTACAACTTGGTATAGTGTTATTTACCCTGCTTGTTTGGCGTATGGCCTGGGGCATTGTTGGCAGTGAAACCAGTCGCTTCAAACAGTTTGTCAAAAAGCCGAAGCAGATACTTGGCTATCTAAAAGGTCAACAACCTGCCACTGCGGGGCACAATCCATTGGGTGCCCTTATGGTAGTGGCTATGCTAAGCCTTCTTGTTTTTCAGTGTTTAAGCGGGATGTTACTCGCCGGACTACTTGACGGGCTAGAACAACATGGCGTTCCAATCCCAGATGGTCTTTATGATGCAGGAGAGCAAGTTCACCTTGTATTGGCGCAACTGCTACCTTGGCTGATCGCTTTACATGTAGCAGCGATCGTTGGATACAAGCTCATAGGCAAACCACTGCTACTAGCAATGGTGACAGGCAAACAATGGATGGCACACCCTACCGCTGCTCCAATGCTAGCAAGCCAGGTCCGTG
Source organism: Vibrio sp. CB1-5 (assembly GCF_059412285.1). Classification (NCBI taxonomy): domain Bacteria; kingdom Pseudomonadati; phylum Pseudomonadota; class Gammaproteobacteria; order Vibrionales; family Vibrionaceae; genus Vibrio; species Vibrio sp. CB1-5. The sequence continues at coordinate 107,427 of NZ_JBJHPB010000006.1, forward strand.
CATTTTTAGTGCTAATTGCTGCTATTTTAGTTACCATCGCAATAGTTGCCTCATCAATGGTATAGTTCATTGTGGGACTTTCGATAAAAGATTTGCAGAACGGAAATATAATGAACAACGAATTTGCACGCGAATCCAGTTTCGGCTGGCTGCTCAATGTAGTCGCCAACCACGCATCTAAAGAGTTTGATAATCGCCTTAAGGAAAAAGGACTAACACTAGCACTGTGGCCAACGTTGATGTGCTTATGGGAAAAAGAAGGGATTAATCAACGAGAGATCGCTCAGATGTCCAAAGTCGAAAGCTCGACGACGACACGCACTATCGATAAGTTAGAGACCCTAGGTCTTGTGGAACGTCAACCGGACCCCGATAGTCGACGTTCATTTAAAATCTACCTAACCGATGAAGGTCGTGCGCTTAAGAAAGAAGTAATCCACTTGCCTCTCGAAGTGAATCAACAGCTTCTTGCTCCTCTCACAGAACAAGAGCAAGCAACCATGATTCAACTATTACAAAAGTTAGTCGGTAAGATCTAGCCACCAGCCAAGGTATCAAACAACACGACCTGTTTGATACCGTCTATTGGTTATTAAGCTTACCAATAAACTTATCCGACTCCTCAATCGCGGCATTCATCTGATTGATCGCCACCTGAATGTCGTTCTCAAGGCTGATTAACTCACCTTGTAATGAGCCAATCGCACTAGCGTTAAGGTTGTGTTTGAGATAGAGAGTGTTGTCACGCAGTGTATTCAATACAGGTGTCATCTTCTGCTCTGCTCGCTTCATTGCTTTCAACATGGTTTGATAAGAGGCTCGAGTATCCTTTAGCTTCTGCTCACTCGATCGGCGCAGCTTAGCACTCGTGTATTGCTCAAGCTCAGCTTGCCACTCTTCAAACAACGCTTCAGAAACATCCTCTACTGCCGAAATACGATCGCGCACCTCTTCTGCGGCCTTTTCGCTGTCTTCGTATTTGTCGTTGATGTCGTTGTAGACTTTCTCCAAATCACCGCCATCAAAACCACTCAGTGCTGATACCGCTTCGAGCGCACTAGTAAACTCTTCTTGCGCTTCCTGCTGAGACTCTTTGGCATCTTCAACCCGAGTCACCATAATATCGCGCTTGTGATAACCAACTTGCTCCATTGCTGAGTAATAAGTTGATTGGCAGCCTACTAAACCACCTACTGCCAAGGCTCCAATTAACATCCAACGCATTGTTTTTATTCCTTTTCGTTATGCTTGATAGGTTAACTATAAATGGCGAGTCGCAGAGGTGACAAGTTTAGATAGTAGACTTGTTGGTAATCGCTTAAAAAAGTGACACTCCTTGATACAGTCTACTCTCTTATCAATGTCGTTTGGCCACCAAAGTAAACTTGTATTCGCTTGATTTAAAATAGTTTCGGCTATATTCGAATACGATGTCCCCTCGCAATAATCCGCGAGTCCGTTTCTCGATGATCGGCTGAGCTGGATCTATGTGTAATAGTCCCGCGACTTCTTCAGGAGGCAGTACAGGAATAATTTCCTGCTCGCTGCGGTCAATAACGAGTCCTTTCTGTTTCTCGATAAACTCATACTTGGAGCCTTGCATCACCTGATAGGTCAAATCAGGGAACATGCTGATCGGCATCCAAGTCTCTTCAACGGTGATGGGGTTGTCATCAAGAAAGCGCACACGCTTAATATAGAAAACCCGCTCACCCTCTTGAATCTCAAGATGTTCTGCCATCGTCAACGAAGCCGCTTGGATCTCAAATGCCAGCACGTCGCTGTGAGTAACACCATTAAGGTGTGCCCACTTCTCTGCGAAGCTTGTTTGCTGATAGATGTCGTAGTTAACACGATTCTCTTTTACATAGGTACCGCTGCCTTGAATACTCTCAAGCTCTTGGTTTTCTACTAGTAACTTAATTGCCTGTCGCACCGTAACACGACTTACCGAGAACTCTTCACGGAGCTGAGCTTCAGTTGGCAATGCTTCGCCCACTTTATACTCCCCTGAACTGATCTTTTCCCGAATCGCATCAGCGATTCTTCGATACATCGGCAATCTCGCCATACAAACCTCTACTGACATAACGATGTTCGATGGGGCGTCTAGGCCCATCAAGAACTATATTTAGTCATATGATACGAATTGATAGAGCAATGACAAGCAATTGTTACTACAAAAAGATCAACTTCAAATACAACAACAATACATATTTATTAATAAATGAGATCTCCATCATGGATCATTTGTATTAAAGAGGTATTATTTAGCCATTGTTGACGGGACAACAATAGATGAATGTAACAATGGGACAAAAGTTATGAACCTAACATCTCTAACCAACCCATCGCTGATTAACCTACAAACGACTTTTAAAAGTCGTGATGAAGCGATAGAAGCTCTTGCCGAACAACTATATCAACAAGGCAAACTTCACAATAAAGAAGAATACCTAAAAGCGGTACTTGAGCGCGAAGCGCAAGGGCCAACAGCACTTGGCGAAGGCTTAGCGGTACCACATGGTAAAACGGATGCCGTTAAAGAAGCAGCCTTTGCGGTTGCGACACTATCAAGCGATCTAAAATGGCAAGGTATCGACGAAGAAGAAGACGTTAACCTCATCTTTCTGATTGCGATTCCCAATGCAGAAGCTGGCTCAACGCACATGCACCTGCTTACCGAGCTAACGACAACGCTCGTTGATGACGATGTGCGTCAAGCCGTTCTTAATGCTACAACTTCAGAACAAATTCTAACTTTGTTGTCTGAAAAAGAAGAAACCACTCAAGAACAAGACAACTTAGATACAAATGCACCGACCATTGTTTGTGTTACTGCTTGTCCTGCTGGCATTGCTCATACTTACATGGCAGCTGAATACCTTGAAAAAACAGGCCACAAGCTTGGATATAAGGTTTATGTAGAGAAGCAAGGTGCAAACGGTATCGAAGATCGTTTGACCGCAGAGCAATTGAACAACGCCACAGCCGTAGTGTTTGCCGCAGAGGTGGCGATCAAAGAAGTTGAACGCTTTAACGGTATTCCACGTGTCGAAGTACCCGTTGCGGAGCCTATTAAACACTCTGAGCGAATTCTCAACGAAGCCATCGAGGCTGGAAAAAATGGTACAGGCGCAGCTCGCACCATTGCGACTGACGACAAACCGAAAAAACTTCCGCTGAAAACGGAGCTAAAGCAAGCGCTGCTTTCAGGTATCTCTTATGCCGTTCCGCTCATCGTTGCTGGTGGTACCGTTCTAGCAGTCGCCGTTCTTATTGCACAAATTTTTGACTTGCAAGAGCTGTACGCAACCGATGGTTCTTGGCTGTGGATGTACCGCAAACTTGGTGGTGGCCTGCTAGGCACCTTAATGGTTCCTGTACTTGCTGCTTATACCGCTTACTCGCTTGCTGATAAACCAGCATTAGGTCCAGGCTTTGCTGCCGGTATTGCTGCGAACCTTATCGGTTCAGGCTTCCTCGGTGGTGTTGTGGGTGGTTTGATCGCCGGTTACCTAATGCGCTGGGTGAAAGAAAACGTTCGTCTAAGCCCTGCTTTCAACGGCTTCCTAACTTTCTACCTTTACCCAGTTATCGGTACCTTAGTTGCTGGTTCTTTGATGCTGTTCGTTATTGGTAAGCCAGTAGCATGGCTAAACCAAGGTCTAACAGACTGGCTAAACGGTATGTCTGGAACCAACGCCCTTCTGCTAGGTGCTGTGATCGGTTGCTTCGTATCGTTCGACCTTGGTGGTCCGGTAAACAAAGCGGCTTATGCCTTCTGTCTTGGTGCAATGGCAAACGGTGTCTACGGTCCATACGCAATCTTCGGCTCTGTGAAGATGGTATCGGCCTTCACAGTCACGGCTTCAACCATGCTTGCTCCACGACTATTCAAAGACTTTGAGATTGAAACAGGTAAATCCACTTGGTTACTTGGCTTAGCGGGTATCACTGAGGGCGCGATTCCAATGGCGATTGAAGACCCTATCCGCGTTATCGGCTCGTTCCTACTCGGTTCAATCGTAACGGGTGCAATGATTGGCGCGGCGGGTATTGGTCTATCGACTCCGGGTGCTGGCATCTTCTCAATCTTCCTACTGCACGACGCAGGTATCGGTAGCTTCATGGCGGCAGCCATCTGGTTTGGCGCAGCTCTAGTGGGTACAGCCATTTCAACCGTCACCTTGCTTGCGTGGAGAGCGCATGCCGTAAAAAAGGGTAAATTTGAAGCCCAGGTAGCGACGCAAAACTAATCAATATTATTAATCAATAAGCTGAGGGGCACGGGATTTCTGTGCCCTGAATCAGCAATTAGAAACAATCAATCCCTTGATATTAAAGAATTTAAACTCACTGCAAAGCAGTCCAAAGGTTAACACAATGACTACATCTCGCGTTCATATCACTCCTCACATGCACTGGGATCGTGAATGGTATTTCACAACAGAAGAATCTCGCATTCTACTTGTGAACAATATGGAAGAAATCATGCAGCGTCTGGAAAATGACCCTGAGTACAAATACTACGTACTGGATGGTCAGACTGCAGTTCTTGAAGATTACTTTGCTATCAAGCCAGAGAACAAACAGCGAGTAAAAGCACTGGTAGAGGCTGGCAAACTGATTGTTGGTCCTTGGTACTCACAAACTGACACCATGCAAGTCTCTGGTGAATCCATTGTTCGCAACATGCTTTACGGGATGCGCGACTGTCTTGCGCTGGGTGAGCCAATGAAGATCGGCTACCTGCCAGATTCATTCTCAATGAGCTCTCAGCTACCAATGATCTACAACGGTTTTGATATCGACACCGCTATGTTCTGGCGCGGCTGCTCTGAGCGTCACGGTACCGACAAAACGGAATTCTTGTGGCAATCAAACGACGGCTCTGAGGTCATGGCTCAGGTACTGCCTCTTGGCTACGCGATTGGTAAATACCTACCACAAGACGAAGAAGGTCTGCGTGCACGTCTAGATAAATACTTCCCTGTGCTTGAAAAGCCTTCTGTGACCAAAGACATCCTATTGCCAAACGGTCACGACCAGATGCCAATCCAAAAAGACATCTTTGATGTAATGGACAAGCTACGTGAAATCTACCCAGATCGTGAGTTCGTCATGAGCCGCTTTGAAGAAGTCTTCGACCGTATCCGCGAAGAGCGCGACAACCTAGATACCATCAAAGGTGAGTTTAACGACGGTAAGTACATGCGTGTTCACCGCACCATTTCTTCGACTCGCATGGACATCAAGCTGATCCACGCAGAGGTAGAAAACAAGATCGTTAATATCCTAGAGCCACTCGCTGCCATCGCTTGGACACTTGGTTTTGAGTACCACCACGGTCTTATCGAGAAGATGTGGAAAGAGAGCATGAAGAACCATGCCCACGATTCTATTGGTTGCTGCTGCTCAGACAAAGTTCATGCAGAGATCATGAATCGCTACATTCTTGCCGACGATATGGCCACCAACCTGATCACTTTCTACAAACGTAAGATCGTTGACCATATGCCAGCGCGCGAAGGCTGTGACAAGCTGGCGTTCTTTAACCTATCACCATACGAGCGTGAAGAGGTGATCAATACCACCATCACTATCCGCGCTGATAAATTCAACCTGTTTGATGACGAAGGCAACCCAGTTGAATACTTCATTCAAGACCAGCGTGTGATTGACCCAGGTAAGATTGACCGTCAGATCGTTCACTACGGTAATTACGACCCATTCATTGAGTACGATATCCAGATCAAATACACAGTGCCTGCAATGGGCTTTACCACACTGCACATCCAAGGTAGCCAAGACGGCACACAAAAAACCGTGAAGTCGACGTCAGAATACCTTGAGAATGAGTTCTACCAAATCTCAGTGAACAGCAACGGCACCCTAACCGTACTGGACAAAGAAACGCAAATGACTTTCGACCAAGTGCTGCGTGTGGAAGACGGCTCAGACGATGGTGATGAGTACGACTACTCACCATCTCGTAAAGAGTGGCTATTGTATTCCGATGATTTTGATGTTGATACCAGCATCAAACACGAGGGTTTCCAGTCTGTTGCGACCATCAAAACACGTATGAACGTGCCAGCAAACCTTGAAGAGCGCGAGGCGCGTTCAGGGCAAAACGGCTTCGTTGATATGAACTGCCAAGTGGTGCTCAAACAAGGTTCACGCCGCATCGAAGTTCGCATGGAAATGGACAACCAAGCTGATGATCACCGTGTTCGCGTGCTGGTACCGACTCCGTTTGTTTCTGAGACTGTGGTAGCGGACAACCAATTTGGTTTGATTACTCGTCCAACTAACGACCCTGCAATGGACGTGTGGGAGCAAGAAGGCTGGAAAGAAGCACCAGTGCCTGTGTACCAGCTTATGAATTTTGCTGCGGTAGAAAACCAAACTGGCGGCATGGCACTTATGACCAATGGTCTGCGTGAGTTCGAAGTGATTTCAAGCCAAGGCAATGAAGAGCGCGACACCTTCGCTCTTACTTTATTCCGCGGCGTGGGCGTGCTTGGTAAGGAAAATCTGCTGCTTCGCCCGGGTCGACCGTCTGGTATTAAGATCCCAACCCCAGACTCACAAACTCGCGGCAAGATTGTATGTGAGTTCGCACTATTTGGTTTTGCGGGTAATCACATCGACGCCAACCTCATGGCCGAGGCTCGTGACAATGTGACGCCAATCCAGTGTTACAACAAGATCCCATATAACGCGATGAAGCTCAACGTAGGCGAGCAAGATAAGCCGCTGACCTACTCGCTACTCAACAAGGGCAAGAAAGGCGCGGTTCTGAGTGTCCTGAAGAAAGCGGAAGATGACAATGCACTGATTCTACGTGTCTACAACCCAGCAGAGACGGGCAGTATCGAAGACCACATTGACTTCGCTCAGCCAGTGACTTCATGGCGAGAGGTTAGCCTAGATGAACGTGTGCGCGAAACGAATGTAGCAATGCAATCGTTCGGTGAGCTGAAGCCTTGCCAAGCTCGAAGCTTCCAAATCAAGTTCTAACATCCACCAGCTCCCTCACTTGGGGGAGCTACCCATCGCTGATTGGTAGATAAACACATGTCTCTAGTAAAACTTAACAATGACATCAAGCACTATGCGTGGGGAAGCAAAACCTCCATCACTGAGCTGTTTGGCATTGAAAACCCAAACAATGAACCACAGGCCGAAATCTGGATGGGCGCCCATGCCAATGGTAGTTCAGCACTTGAAGACTCTGGCTCTTCACTCGCAGACTATATTGCCAGTGACAAACAAAGAGCCCTTGGTGACTACACAACCAATCGATTTGGGGAGCTACCGTACTTGTTTAAGGTACTTGCTGCAGAAACGCCATTATCGATTCAGGTGCACCCTAACAAGCACAAGTCTGAACTAGGGTTCGAACGAGAGAATGCCCAAGGTATCCCACTTGATGCCGCCAACCGCAATTACAAGGATCCGAACCACAAGCCTGAACTGGTTTATGCGCTTACTTTCTATAAGGCGATGAATGGCTTTCGACCAATCGAAGACATCGTTAGCTTATTTGAAACCGTTGGCATTGACGCACTAGAGCCTCAAGTGACCGCTCTGGCGAACAACCAAACGAGTGATGGTCTTAAATGCTTTTTTACCGAGATCATGTCTCTTAGTGGGGACATTAAACAGCAAGCGCTACAAGAGCTTTACGCTGCCTACAAGAGGCCCGCGAAAAGCGTCATAGTTAGGGAGGCTTTGTCTTATAGCAAGAGTTTCTATCAACACTATGCCGATGATATTGGTTTGTTTGCACCGCTGATGCTCAACACCGTTGAGCTCGCACCCGGTGAAGCGATGTTTTTGCATGCCGAAACACCTCATGCTTATGTAGAGGGAACCGGTCTAGAAATAATGGCGAGTTCAGACAATGTTCTGCGCGCAGGCTTAACGCCGAAGTACATCGACGTACCGGAGCTTATCGACAACGTTAAGTTCCAGCCTATCAAGCCGGAAGATATCAGACTTAATCCTGTGAACAAGTCAGGCAGGCTTAGCTACCCTATTCCAGTGGACGATTTTGGGTTTGACATTATTCAGTCTAACCAAGAAATCCAACGTCAATACTTGCGCAGTGCAGAGATACTGTTCTGTGTAGAAGGTAAAGTGACCGTATCGTCATCAGACAACCAAGTTGCACTAAAACCTGGCGAATCGGTGTTTGTCAGTAACGATTCTGCTCATTACCAATATCAAGGGAATGGTGTTCTTGCTCGTGCGTTTAACTAACCCCCGGTTACCGTTAACGCATTCAAAACACCTAGAGCCTGTTTAATTGAGACTTCACAGGCTCACTATTGGTAACTTATGGTCTTTTTACGTAAATCGTAACAACCGCTTTGACCAACCCCGCTACTAGGCGGGGTCTTTTCTTGTGCTTTGAAGAGCGAATCATTACATTGCAACGCATCAAAAACGAACACCTTCCTAACTAACGTTTCCCTATGTTGGAGCTGGCACGATACAGCACATCAAGCGGCCGTGTATCAATATCCGCGCGACTTTGAGAAACCCCTATATCAATCGGAATAACCAAAGCGTTTTGACCAATTTCCATCTCAGTCGTAATCAACTTCTCCGTGATTTTTTTTGCCATGCTACACGCATCTTCGTATCCTGTGTTGGGCAATATTGCGACAAAGTCACTGCCTTCAAAACGGTAAAGTTTGTTTGGTGGGCATAGGTGCTGCTGAAAAAACTCACTCAACTGTTTGAGTAAGTTTTCACTGTGTACCAGTCCGTAGTCCCTTTTGTATATAGGGTAATCACGAACTTCCACATACAACAAAGAATACGTCAACGACACAGAATCTTTTTGCTTAAACGCGCGACGCAAATCTTTAAGTAGCGAACGACGACTGCGAGTACCGGTTAGCGCGTCCATTTCAATCAACGCTTTAATTTTTTGCTCTCGGCTAATGGCCAATGTGATATCACGACTCAACCACATCACTGCACTGCCCTCTCCTTCCCAACTTGAGATTCGGGTCGCTTTTCCTTCAAACCAGAGCGTCTCACTCGGCCCCGTTAAGGTCTGAAACTCCGGCGCTAAATCTGCAGCGCTTACAGGATGGACGATTGTTTCAGTCAGATCAGATTTGATTGCCTTATTGATGTGATTTTGAAGTCGCTTAGCGAGCTTAGGAGACAATATCTGCTTTAGACTTAATCCAACCAGCGATTTGAAATCAAAGCTCGCGACGGTGGCTTCATTGCCAACAAACGTTTCAATACAATCGCCTTGCTCGGTAAACACAAATGCATTGTAAGGAAGGGCACTAAGCAGTGCATGACTTTGATTATTTGAAATACTTTGAAGGGTTTCTGCTTTTTTCATTATCACTCAATGAGAGCAGCCGACATGCATCCTGCATGCCTCTCTCTTTTAATAACTAAAACAACAATAGTGTCACAAAAAGATATCCTAGCACCACATCAACGCCACTGACAAATGCGACAGTAAGCTTATGATTTTAAAAGATAAGCATTAAAGATTATCGTCAAACAAGAAGCGAAAACCACTCCGCAGAAAAGAGTCGAGTGAGGAGCTTGATTGACTTATAACCAACATAGTACAGCGACATAAAAACAGGGCTTTGAATCTGAGTTCAAAGCCCTTTCTTATTTGGCGAGAAAAGTTATCCCACAGAATTGTTACGTGCTGACATGATAACTATCGACCAAACATACTTGCCAATGTGCCATCTTTATCAATAGCTTGCTGTTTGATCGCGTCAGAGATGTAATGCAACAGCGACCATCAATACCGCATTCAACGATTCGACGGTTCCATGCTTGGACATCTAGTTTATAGGAAGCTTGGTCTTCCGCTTCACTTGGCCGAATGCAAAGCTTGACTCAATAGAAGCAATGTTAGTAAGCGGGGTAAGCTGGCGACGAATAAACTGCTCATAGGTTTTCAGTGACCCACTCACCACATGCAGTAAATAGTCATGATTGCCTGTCATCAAAAAGCATTCTAGAACCTCGTCCATTGATTCAATGTGCTGCTCAAAGTCTCGCATATTATCCTCAGTAGGCTTTTCTAGCTTAACCAGCACAAAGACGTTAACTGGCAAGCCACATGCCTCTTGATCGACACTCGCGTGATAGCCACGAATAATGCCTTTTTTCTCTAACGCCCGCACTCTCCGAAGGCAGGGAGACGGTGAAAGAGCGATACGATCGGCAAGCTCTTGATTACTTAGTCGAGCGTTGCTTTGAAGCTCTTTCAATATTTTCTTATCAATCTCATCCATTAACAGATTCCTTCATGATTGACCAATTTTACGCAACTTTATTGCGCGTTAACCGGTAATTAGTTGGCATATCGCAATCATTAACATTTTTATAACACTAAACTTTTAGGAGGTAAAATAAAGGATGGAAATATGAATACCTCGACTCAACTCAGCCCTCTAAGAAAAACAACCAAACACGAACAAGCAGAGGCATTGGCAATAGAGCAAGCCCAGCACTTTGGAATCGATCCGAACAGTGAATACGGAATGTCGCTGGTCGAGCTTGCAACGACCTTATATAAAGCGAACAATAAGACCCATGATCTTTGGGCAATCACCGTCGAAGGCTTATCTGATCTCGACAAAAGCGATCGCATTGCTTGGTTTAATGCCAAACGATTTTTGTCATTCCAGATCGCGAAGATCCTAGATAACTTGCAAAACCCGATGCGCGCGACTTATCAATCAATCGCCACCAACAATGGCAACTTCGCATCTAAAGGGGCATACCCTATTTTTGACAATGTGGCTGCGATCTTCTCTGCGAGCCCAGTTATCACTCGCACCGCGACCTATCTTTTCGCGTGTACAGAGTGGATTGAAGATGCATTTAACGGCAAAGAGCCGTTGCACGATATCTACTCAAGGCTGCTCAACCCAACGTCGATTGCTCTTGCGAATCATATGGTCGACTTGGAAGCGGGTGAACGAGCAAACCAATACCTTGCTTGGAACTTCAACTCCGGGATGGCAGCGATTGATGGTTTACTTAGTCATTTGCTGGGCTATGAAGATATTGTTCTGGCATCACGAAACATCTATGGCGGCTCGTATCAATTGCTTGAAGATTGGTTCGCTAAGCCGTCGAATCTTAATGTCGCAGTTGAGTGGGTCGATGGTTATTCTGGTGACGACTTCGCAAAACGCTTAGATGAAGTGACTGATAAATACGCAGACCGAATAGCAAACGGCAAACGCATCTATGTTTACCTTGAGTCTCCTTGCAACCCACACGGCTACGTGCTGGACGTCGCAGCCATTAGCCATGCCTCACACACGCGCGGCTGGGATGTGATTGTCGACTCAACCGTTGGTACGCCGATGCTACACCCTGTTCTTAAACGTGACGATGTTATGGAGCGCCCCGACTACGTCATTCACTCGTATACCAAGGAGCTTGCTGGCTCCGGGACAACGACCGCGGGTGTAGTAATCGGTCGAAACGAAACCATGTTTATCCCTAAAGGTGAGAGTGTTCCATTCACTAAACCTAATGGCGATGAAGTGACCATTGAGTGGAATAACTCGCTGTTTTGGAACGTTTACTATATTAAGGGCGCGTTCCTCGATGCGGACAAAGCGTTTGAAGTACTCAACGGCATGAAAACCTATGAGATGCGTGTGGTTCAAAAAACCATTAACACGCTAACGCTAGCGAAGATCTTCGATGCGCATCCAGATATCAATGTCTCTTGCCCTGCTCTCCCTGATAGCGATAACTACCTTCACTGCCAGAACAATATGTACTTGGGGTTACCGGCAGCGCTATTTACTATCGACATAGAAGGAAATGGCAATCGAGCACCTATCAACCGAGAAGTATTCAAACAGTTCTTTGACATGCTAGAGCCTGCGATTGGCATGCAGGTCAGCCTTGGGCAAACCAACACCGTTGCTCTATGCCCTGCGCTCACCACACATTCAGAACTTAGTGATTCGGCGCTATCCGAGGCAGGGATAAAACCCACCACCATGAGGCTCTCTATTGGCCTAGAAGATCCCCGTATGTTTATTGCCCACATCATCGAAGCAGCAAGCTTATCTATTGATAATAAGCATCTCGAGTTTTCACAAAGTTTCCCAAGTGCTGAGCAGATTGACGACATCTACCTGCAAACTTACACGCAGGTTCATGAAAAAGTCGTTCGCAATCAACCTAGCTTCAATACACTAAGGCGATAGTTCCGACTATCAGAGACAAGATAGGCGAGAGCATTGGCTCTCGCTTTGTTTTATTGTCAAATATATCATTTAATCAGATGGTTACATTATCGACATAAAAACGTCATACCACTTCTCTAAAGTCGGCGAGTCTACTTTCAAGGAGGAAACATGAAACACACACTCGCTCTATCTGCCCTAGCTATTGCTTCTGCCAGTTTACTGGGCTGCGCTTCAAGCACACCAACATCCACAAGTCAGCCATTCTCGGCTGAGACAAAATTTAATATCCAATGTCTGGCTCAAACAGCGCCGCAACCTAGTGAGATGACGGTCAGTGGTCTTACTCTTGTAGGAACTTCTATAGCTAATGCGCCATTTGCTAGCTCTGCCGCTGAAATCGTCAGTTACGATAGCTGCACCGACAAGCTGTATGTCGTCAATGCTCAAGGCAAAACTGTTGACGTCATGTCACTTGACCAAGCGAGTGCACCAACTCTGTCCGGACAAATTGATCTTAACTCGGCAGCAGCGCTGTCAGGTATTGCCATTGGTGCGGCAAACAGCGTTTCTGTGCATCAAGGATTGGTCGCAGTTGCCATTGAAAACGCGAATAAGCAACAAGCGGGTCTTATCGCATTGTACCGTTCAGATACTTTAGAGCTCGTTACTACTTACCCAGCAGGCGCTCTGCCCGATATGGTGAGCTTTTCCAAAGATGGGCGATACATCGCATCGGCCAACGAGGGTGAACCAAACTCAGATTACTCTATCGATCCAGAAGGCTCAGTAACGCTTGTCGATTTAGGCAAAGGCCCAATCAATGCCGAGGTGACGCAAATCGACTTTAGAGACTTCAATCAAGGAGAGTCCAGACATGCTGAGCTGAGTGACAAGGTTCGAATCTCACACCCGACAGCGAGCGTCGCGCAAGATCTGGAGCCTGAATACTTAACCTTTGCAGACAACGGTCAAGTGTATGTCGCACTTCAAGAGAACAATGCGTTGGGGGTCATCGACGTTGAACAAAAACGCGTAGTTGGCATTTACGGACTTGGCGGCAAGTCCTGGGAAACCGCTCAGCTGGATGCATCAAACAAAGACAAGATTGTTGGCAACTTACAAAGCTACCCAATGCTAGAAGGGCTTTATATGCCTGACAGTATCACTAGTTACCAAGTGGACGGTAAAACCTACATAGTGACAGCAAACGAAGGCGACGGCCGTGAATATGGGTTTGATACCACTCAGGAGCAGTGTGACCAACTTGGCTATAAATGGGATGGCAACGAAGACCAGTCAGCAGCGGACTACGCGGCCAACCAGGATTTTTGTATTGCCTATGTAGATGAAGTGCGCGGCAAAAAGCTCAAGGTTGCTGATGACCACCCGCTTGCCGAAGCGCTTAAAGACAACAAGCAACTTGCGCGTCTCAAAGTCATCAAAGCAAATAGTCCGCTCCAGGCTGACGAAAAGGTACAAGCCTTCGGCGCTCGTTCTTTCACGATTTGGAATGACCAAGGTGAGGCCGTTTACGACAGCGGTGATGAGTTCGCAAACATTGTACTAATGAGCGACAAAGCCAACTTCAACAGCACTAACGACAACAACACATCAGCCGATGATCGCAGTGATGACAAAGGCGTTGAGCCAGAAGCCATTGAAGTTGCCTCTATCAATGGCCGTCATTACGCCTTTATTGGGCTAGAACGACAAGGCGGTATTATGGTTTATGATATCACCGCTCCTGAGCAAGCACTATTTATCACCTATGTGAACAATCGTGACTTTAGCCAACCGGTTTGCACTCAAGTAGATGATGGTGATTGTGCGAACGATACGTACAACCCTAAAGCCGGAGATCTTGGGCCTGAGTCGATTAAGTATTTTACAAGGCAGGGTCAGCACTTCATCGCGGTAGGCAACGAAGTGAGCGGAACGACGTCTGTATTTAAACTCAATTTCTAACGGCGAAACTCAATAAGTAAAGGGCACCTCTTTATGAGGTGCCCTTGTTATTAGGTTAAGCTAGAACGCCACACCCTTCAGCTAAGTCCGCGGGACGTTTCCAAGTGTAGAGATATTCATCGAGAAACTTACCACAAGGGGATTCTGTGCGTTGCTTGAGGACTTGATTGCCGCCGAGCGACTCATAGAAGTGAATGGCATTGGTATTGTCGGCAAGGACCTCGAGAAAAATACCATTATCCGGGTAGAACTTTTCCGCCCATTCAACAGCACGAACGATAAGCTGCTTAGCAACACCGCGACGCTGTGCTTGAGGTGTGACATGGAGGTTATCGATGATAGTACCGAAATCGACATTATGATTGCCAAAAAGACAAATAAAGCCCACCAGCGCACCATTATCTTCCGCGACAAGGACATGTTGACTGAAAGGCGGATTGAGCAACCTTGTTTGCCAAATCAGTTGTTTATCTTCTAAAACCGAATCATCAAGATACGATTGACGCATGATTCCCTTGTAAGCATGTTGCCAGCTCGATGCATGCAATTGAGCCACATTTTGAAAGTCAGCATATTCTGCTACTCTAAATTCCATTTTACAGTACCTAGTGCTTTAGTTTTTACATTTCTTTAAATTACATACTAGTTATCTGTAACTAAATTGCAATCCATGCTGATTGCATTCTGTACAAATTGGACAAAAAAAGGGAGATCTCTCGCGATCTCCCTAGCAGCTGGTCGATATTGCATCATTTTTTGTTCTCAAACCTAACAGTAGGCTCGAGCAAACTTACCTTGGCAACTAACGGAATAGTGCTTAGCAAAAGCCGGAATGAACATCGAATGCCCGCGCTCCAACACAGCGAGCTCACCATTTTCATGCATTAAATGCACTGGCTCATCAAGTGCAAACAAGATCTCTGGCGTTTCCACCGAAAGCTCACGCTGGTGCTGATTCGCATACACGCTGAACTTAAAATCTTTTACTGGCACCAAAAAGTGCTCTGCGCCGTTCTCGCGATAGGGAGTGGAAAGCAAAGCTTCACGACGTTTTGGTTCAAACACCGTACAGGCTGCTAGCTCAGCAACATCAATATGTTTTGGCGTCAGGCCAGCACGAAGTACGTTGTCAGAGTTAGCCATAATTTCAAGACCTGTCCCCTTGCAATAGGCATGAGGAGTACACGCATCTAGATACATTGCCTGGCCTGGCTCTAAGGTAAGAACATGCAAGATAAGCGGTGCGAATAGACCAATGTCACCTGGGTATCGCTCTGCTAACCAAGTAATGAGTTCATATGTCTCATCGCCTTGCTGACTGCTCGCATAATTTAATAGGGCGTCAATGACTCGGCATTTGATTTCCCCCTCCAACTTCAGCAACCCGACAAAGAACCGCTCTAATCCTGCCGGATTCGGCTCTGAATTGTATTTTGCGACGAGCTCAGACAACTCCAAAATATCCAATGTATTAAAGAACTTCAGGATCTCTTCATGAGGCCTAAAGCCATTCATTGCTTGATAGCGAGTTAAGGCATAAACCAATTCTGGTTTGTGATTAGGATCTTTGTAGTTTCGACAGTCCGCGTTTGAAGCCAAGCCATGTTGCTGTTCTAGCAAATAACCTCTCTCAGCTTGTTCTTTACTCGGGTGCACTTGAATCGATAGTGCATTTTCTGCTGCTAGGACTTTGAACAAGAATGGCAACTCACCAAACTGCTGCTTTACAAAAGGACTGAGAATTGACTCAGGGTCACCAGCTACCCATTGGTCTAGGCGAACCAAATGATTGTCAATGAATACCTGTGAGCAACCGCTAGGATGTGCCCCCATCCAAAGCTCAGCTTGCGGTTTATGCTCTGGGTTTTCGATTCCAAATAGCGTCGAAATCGAGGTCTCACTGCCCCATGAGTAATCTTGGATAACATTACTCATAGGTAAAAAATGTTGTTGCGTCATGAAAAATCCAACCAATTATCAAACGGATCTTGATAGCGGACTTTTTCAAAAGAGCGCTATCAGGATCCAGATCTGCTGACGGAGTACCAACTACTCAAATAAGCTAACAGAACTCAATTTAAAACTATATAGTTTTAAATTGATAAATGATCAATACTTCTGGCGAGATCAAAAATTGACAAAAAGATCAGAAAAAAGAAAAGCCCCCTCGGGCTCGAATCGAGGGGGCTTTTTTAGGGAGAGACTTTATCGGAGCGATAAAAATCTGTGGGAAGCTAGGGGGATTACTTCGCCACGTCTAAAATGATAGCTTCTAGCTTATCTAAGCCTTCTGCTAACACTTCTGACTCTATGGTTAGCGGTGGCAATAGGCGAATCACATTCGCTTTCACGCCACACGACAACAAGATAAGACCGTTCTCTTGAGCCTTAGCGATCACCGCTTTAGTCACATCTTGCAATGGCTGCTGTGTCTGTGGGTCTGTAAACTCAATCGCCATCATTGCGCCGATAGTACGGATTTCACCAATTGCTGGAACTTGCTTTTGCAGCGCTGTCATTCGGGCGTTAACGACTTCACCGATACCTTGAGCTTTGGCACACAGTTGCTCCTCTTCGATGATCTTGAGAACTTCTAGGCCCGCGATACAACCCAATGGAGAGCCCGCGTAAGTCCCACCAAGGCCACCAGGAAGTGCAGAGTCCATGACATGCGCTTTACCAACTACTGCAGAGATGGGGAAACCACCCGCAATCCCTTTCGCCATCGTCATCAAGTCAGGTTCAATGCCAATGTGCTCTGTTGCGAACATTTTGCCAGTACGGGCAAAACCTGTCTGGATCTCATCCGCAATCAACAAGATTCCGTGCTTGTCACACAGTGCACGTACCGCTTCGGCAAAGTCTTGAGGTGCTTGATAGAAACCACCCTCGCCTTGAACTGGCTCGAAAATGATCGCCGCAACACGGCTAGGCTCGATGTCACAAGCAAACAGATCTTCAAGTGCCTGCAAACTGTCTTGAGTGCTAATGCCATGGAACGCATTCGGATACGGTGCATGGAAGATCTCATTTGGGAACGGTCCAAAACCTGCTTTGTAAGGTGCAATTTTGCCCGTTAGACCCATTGTCATGTTGGTACGACCGTGGAAGCCACCTTTAAATGCGATAACACCGCTACGTCCCGTGTGCGCTCGCGCTACTTTTACCGCATTCTCTACCGCTTCCGCACCAGTGGTTAAGAAGATTGCCTTCTTCTCAGTATCACCCGGAGCTAGCTCAGTGAGCTTTTCTGCTAGCTCAACGAATGACTCGTAAGGCGTGACCATGGCACAGGTATGAGAGAAGTTTTCAATCTGCGCTTTCACCGCTTCTGTAATGCGTGGATGAGAGTGACCAGTATTGGTTACCGCAATACCTGCTGCGAAATCGATGTATTTGTTGCCATCGACATCCCATACATGGGCATTTTCTGCCTTCTTAACATACAGTGGGTAAAGTGCGCCCATGCCTTGAGCGATAACTTTGTTTCTTCTTTCGTGCAGTTGTTGATTTTTCATTGTTCAGTCCTTTATTCGTTATCGCTTATTAATTGCCACCAAAGCACAAGTATTTGACGTCCATATACTCGTCGATACCTTGCTTCGCGCCTTCACGGCCAATACCCGATTGTTTCACACCACCAAATGGCGCAACCTCAGTAGAAATAATGCCTTCGTTAATGCCGACCATGCCATATTCCAGTGCTTCCGCCACTTTCCATACACGATGGATATTTTGGCTGTAGAAGTAGCTTGCTAGACCATAGATGGTGTCATTAGCCATCTCGATCAGCTCTTCATCCGTTTCAAAGAGAATCACAGGAGCAACCGGCCCAAAGATCTCTTCTTGGACGATATCCATGTTGTGAGAGACATCTTTTAGCACCACTGGCTGCATAAAGTTGCCTTCAAGGGATTTAAGTGGTGTGACAGGTGTTGCGCCTTGCTCAACCGCACGATCAATCAGAGCTTGGATACCCTGTTTTGCACCTTCATTAATCACAGGGCCAATGCTAACGCCTTCATCTAGACCATTACCTATCTTAAGCTGCTGAACAGCTGCATCGAACTTGGCAACAAACTCGTCATAAACTTTGCTATGAACATAGAAGCGGTTAGCACAAACGCACGTTTGGCCTGCATTTCGGAACTTAGACGCCATTGCGCCTTGAACCGCTGCATCAATATCTGCATCGTCAAAAACAATAAACGGGGCGTTACCACCTAGCTCCATCGACGTGCGCTTGATGTCTTTAGCAGACTGCGCCATCAAAACGCTGCCCACTTGAGTTGACCCTGTGAAAGAGAGCTTTCTGATCAATGGATGCGAGGTAAAGATCGCTCCAATCTTGCGAGAGCTTTCGCCGAGTACCACTTGCAGCGCATCTTTTGGGATACCTGCTTGGTACGCCAGTTCCACAATAGCGAACGCAGACAGTGGTGTTGAATCTGACGGTTTCACCACAAAGCTACAGCCTGCCGCAAGAGCCGGTCCTGCTTTACGCGTGATCATTGCGATAGGGAAGTTCCAAGGGGTGATAGCGACTGCAACACCAATGGGCTGCTTGATCGTCACAACTCGCTTATCGGCCGTTGGGCCCGGGATCGTATCGCCATAAGTACGTTTCGCTTCTTCCGCGAACCACTCAATAAAGCTTGCGCCATAAAGCACTTCACCTGCGGCTTCTGCAAGGGGCTTGCCCTGCTCCATCGTCATGATTCGCGCAAGATCGTCCTTATTTTCAAGGATCAGCTGGAACCAGCGGTTAAGCATACCAGCACGTGTTTTGGCAGGTACTTTCGCCCACTTTTTTTGGGCCACATGTGCACGCTCAATGGCGTCCATTACTTCCTCATCCGTTGAACGTGGTGCAAAACCCACTGTCTCTTCGGTTGCAGGGTTGGTTACTTCAACAGCGTTATCAGCTGCCGTCACCATAAACGCCAATAGGCTTTTGTTGTCAATTTTCTGCATGGTGAATCCTTTTGTTTCAATGGCTCAGTGCTGTGCTGAGCAGCCACTTTCGTTTTTAGTTAGTAAGCAGAGTCTAGGCTGGGATCTGCTGTGTAATACAGTGTATGTTGCCACCACCCAGTAACACTTCTCGTGTAGGGATGCCAACGATGTCATAGTCGGGCAGCGCTTTAACCAATATTTCAATCGCTATATTGTCGAACTCGCTATCAAGCAAAGGCAGAAAAATATGCCCATTTACCATTAGAAAGTTAGCGTAAGACGCGCTAAGTCGCTCGCCAGCTTGTCGGTTCATGCCATCGCTCGCTTCAACTCCCGATGCTTCTTCATCGGAGTAGAACAAAGGACCGGGCAAAGGCACTTTAATCACTTCAATCGTGCGCCCCTTAGCATCAGTTTGAGCGCTAAGCGCAGCCAATGCCTCTCTCGATAACGCGTATTGCGGATCGAACGGATCGTCGGTCCAACTCAATACCACTTTGGCTGGCGCAACCACATGAATAAGATTATCGACGTGACCATCAGTTTCGTCGTTGAAAAGACCTTTTGGTAACCATACGACTTTTTCTATACCAAGATATTCGCCCAATTTGGTTTCAATCTCAGCCTTAGAAAGTGAGGGATTACGCCCCGGGCTCAATAAGCATTCCTCGGTGGTATAAAGTGTACCTTCACCGTCGGTGTGGATAGCACCGCCCTCTAGGACAAATGGTGCGCGGTAATGGTCAATGCCCATGACATCACACACTGCTGCTGCAACGTTATCGTCGTCACTCCAATCATCATAAAGACCGTTAAACTCACCACCCCAAGCATTGAACAGCCAACTTACACCGCGCCTTTCACCCTTCTCGTTCACAACGACTGTAGGACCAATATCTCGCATCCAAGAGTCATTAAATGCCATTTCTACCAGCTTCACTGAACGGTCAAGCATCGATCTAGCGGTTTCATACTGAGCGCTGCTCACTGCGACGGAGACAGGAACGACATCAGAAATCGCATTGGCTACCTTCGCGAAGGTTCTCTGGGCTGGCTTTGCCTTGTTTCGCCAATTGTCGCAGCGCTCAGGCCAAGCTAACCAAACTTCTCTTACCGGCTCAAACTCAGCCGGAAAAAAGAAACCATCTTGTTTTGGTGTTGTGGTGAGTTTCATCGGTCACCTCATTACTTCGCTAGGCTTAAAATGTCTTGGTAAAGGTCTGGACGACGGTCACGGAACAGACCCCAAGCGTGGCGTGCTTTCGCAGTTTCTTGAAGATCGATCTCCGCATAGATGATCGCTTCGCCTTCACGAGGCGCTTCTGCCAGTTTCCCACCAGTTTGATCCGTGATGAATGATGAACCATAGAAGGTCGTCTCAATACCATCATCCACTTCAACACCCACACGGTTAGAAGCAATAACAGGCACTAAGTTGGCCGCAGAATGACCTTGCATTGTGCGCTGCCAGTGATCTCGAGAATCCAGTGATAGGTCTTGAGGCTCTGAACCAATTGCTGTTGGATAGAAAATGGCTTCTGCACCACTTAGCACTAAGCTGCGAGCAAGCTCTGGGAACCATTGATCCCAGCAAATGCCAGCACCGAAGGTACCAAATTGCGTTTTCCACACTTTGAATCCGGTATCACCAGGGCTGAAATAGTACTTTTCGCTGTAACCCGGGCCATCTGGAATGTGTGACTTACGGTAGTTCTCAAGTACCGTGCCATCGGCATCTATCATCACAAGAGAGTTGAAAAAGGTGTTACCCGCTTTTTCGAAATAGCTTACTGGAATCACCACATTTAGCTCTTTTGCCAGTGCGCTAAGCTCATTAATCAGACGACAGTTATCCGTTTCTTCAGCAAGCTCAAAGTACTTCGATTCTTGTTTTTTACAGAAATAAGGGGCAGCCATGAGCTCCTGTGGCACAACTACATTTGCACCGTTCGCTGCTGCTTCACGAATCGCGCCTTTAATCTTTTCTAGGTTTGCATCTAGGTCCCAAGTTTTGGTCAACTGAAGGGCAGCAAATTTAACTACTTTACTCATAGGATCTTCCTTTATCTCTTTTAACTAAGGGCTGACTGAGTGCCCGTCTTTGCAGGCACTTCTTTTTGTCTAGTGGTGTTTCTGTATCTTCTTGGGATTAGATTGCGAGTTTGTCGCGTAAGTTGTAGTACGCCGCACCCATTGCCGTAAACGGAATCGCAAAATGACGACCGCCAGGGAAGGTGACGTGGGTAAGGTCTGCAAAAGCATCAAAGCGTTCAGCATGCCCTGATAGAGCTTCAGCAAGCAGTTTTCCTGCAAGGTGCGTACACGTCACACCGTGGCCGCTGTAACCCTGAAGGTAATAAATATTGTCGGCAAACGAGCCAAACTGCGGCATACGCGAGTATGTAAGTAGGAAGTTACCTGTCCACTTGTAATCAATACCGATGCCTTTGAGTTGCGGGAAGATCTTCTCCATCTTCGGACGAATCAAGGCTTCAATGTTCTCTGGGTCACGTGCGCCGTATACTACGCCACCACCAAATAGCAGGCGTTTGTCGGCACTTAGGCGGAAGTAATCCAGTAGATAGTTACAGTCTTCAACACAGTAATCTGATGGCAGGATATCTTTCAACATCGCTTCTGATAGCGGCTCAGTAGCCACAACCTGAGTACCACAAGGGATCGCTTTATTACTGATATTTGGTGCCAAGCCGCCTAGGTATGCATTTCCTGCTAGGACAATGTACTTGGCTTTTACGCTGCCTTTTTCTGTATGAGCAACAGGGTTTACGCCTTTCTCCACGCGAGTTACGCCGGATTGCTCAAAGATTTGACCACCGAGAGCTGTAATGGCAGCAGCTTCTCCAAGCGCTAATTTTAGTGGATGGATGTGGCCACCACTCATATCCAGTAGCGCGCCTTTGTAAGCTTTTGTGCCAACTGTCGCTTCAACTTCGTTGGCGTCGAGTAGGCTTAGTTTGTCGTTACCGTAGCGTTCCCAGTGCTTTTTGTGCTCTTCAAGCCCTTTCATCTGCTTGCTGTTCAGTGCTGTGAACATGCCGCCCTGCTTGAAGTCACAGTCGATGTTGTGCTTGTCGATAAGGCCGCGAATGATGTCACCACCCTCAAAGATCATATCGCACAAAGCTTTCGCTTGCTTTTCGCCATAGCGGCTTTCAATGACATCTACATCGCGGCTGTAGCTATTCACAATCTGACCACCGTTACGACCAGTAGCACCAAAACCTACTTTGGCATTCTCAAGTACGACAACTTTAAAGCCTTTCTCAGCAAGATGCAGCGCTGACGACAAGCCCGAGAAACCGGCACCAACCACGCAAACATCACATTCAATATTATCTTGCAGTTGTGGGTACTCACTTACATTTGGGATCGAGTGAGCGTAGTATGAATCTGTATGTTTATTCATCATTCTATTCCTTGTAATAACAGCTTCGGGCTTAACGGTGGAGACGAATCCAGGTTGTTTTGGTTTCGGTAAATTTTTCAATAGCATGGATGGACTTATCTCGTCCGTTACCACTCATTTTGAATCCACCGAATGGGACGGTCATATCGCCCTCGTTGTAGTTGTTCACCCACACAGACCCTGCCTCTAATTGCTTGGCGACTCGGTGTACGCGATTAATGTTGTCACTCCATAGCGCAGCGCCCAGACCGTATTGAGAGTCGTTGGCGATCGCAATGGCTTCTTGTTCAGTTTTGAAAGGAATAACGCAAAGTACTGGGCCAAAAATCTCTTCTTGAGCAACGCGCATTTGGTTATTAACATTGTCTAGGATGATAGGCTCAACGAACGCGCCTTTTCCTTCAACATCGCCGCCGCAGCGTACAACCGCACCGGCTTGCTCGCCAAGTTTGACGTAATCCAATACTTTGGCTTTGTGCTCGCGGTCAATCAACGCGCCCATTGAAGAGGTTGGATCCATTGGATCTTTAGGCATGAAACGTTGTGCTGCGCTGATCACTTTATCGATAAAGGCATCTTTGATGCTTTCATGTACAAGCAGTCGAGTAGCCGCCACACACACTTCACCTTGGTTGTAGAAACAACCTGCAGCCGTTTCAGCAGCAGCGCCATCAAGGTCGGCATAATCTTCAAAGACGATATTGGCATTCTTACCACCCGCTTCTGCCCATACGCGTTTTAGGTTAGTTTCACCAGATGCAATCATGAGATGACCAGCAACACGTGTTGACCCTGTAAACGCAATGCAGTCAACCCCTTCGTGACGAGCTAGCGCTTCGCCAGCTTCATGACCGAAGCCAGTAATCACTTGGAATACACCAGCAGGGATCCCCGCTTCATTAGCGAGTCTGCCGAGGAAAATGGCCGTCAAAGAAGACTTTTCAGATGGTTTAAGAATCACGCTATTGCCTGCAGCTAGCGCAGGACCGAGTTTCCAACAGCCAATCCAAAGTGGGAAGTTCCAAGGAACCACAGCCGCTACCACACCGATTGCTTGGTGAGATACGAACGCGTGAACGTCTTTTTCCGTTGGAGCAACTTCACCATATACCTTGTCGATAGCCTCTGCGTACCAACGAATGGATTTAGCAGCGCCTGGAATGTCTGTGGAAACACTGTGAGAAATAGGTTTACCCGTATCAAGAGTCTCAAGTAGCGCCAACGCTTCAACGTTCTCGTCGATAAGATCAGCAAACTTGGTCAGTATAGATTTTCTGTGTGCTGGGGAGCTTTGGCTCCAGTCGCCTTGTTTAAAAGCTCTTTTCGCGTATTCAACGGCAAGATCGACGTCGGCAGACTTACAGCGAGCGATGTTCGCGATGATCTCATCAGTGGCTGGGTTGACCACTTCAAGTGTCGTTGCATCGACAGCGGCTGTGTATTCACCGTTAAGAAAAGCGCGCTGTTCAATCACCTGCGCTTCTCGTTGTTCAATCCATTGTTGTTGCGTTTTCATACGCTCTCCTTGGTTACCTCAAGGCGCTAGAATGCTTTTGGTGTATGAGCACTTATCATTCTGCAAGCCTTATCGGAGTAATTAGTAAATTTGTGTGGGATAGTCGTGTCGATGACATAGGATTCGCCTTCTTTAATCAGATAGGTTTCACCGTTGTACTCTAGTTCGACTTCACCGTTCAATACGGTGCCGACTTCCTCTCCGTCATGCTTAATATTGGATGCTCCAGTGGTGCTGTTCGGAGCGTATTCCTCAATTAAAAATCCAATTTCTTGTTTGTTGCTGCCATTATTGACGAGTTTCATTGATACCGTTTCACTGCCGATTTCAATCAAGTCTTCTGGCTTAATCACAACCTTTACTTCTTTGTTTTCTTGCTTCTCGAGAGTAAAAAATTCCGAAAGCGACAAGGCAAAAACGTTCACTATTTTTTGCAGAGAACTCACCGAAGGACTCACTTTGGCATTTTCAATAGATGAGATAGCACTATGTGTAATGCCCGCTCGCTCAGCCAGTTCTCGCTGTGAAAGTCCGCGCTCTTTTCTTAGTTGAGCGATATTTTTACCAATCTGGTGGTTATCCATGCATTCAGCCTCTAAATTACTGGGAAGCTGACATAATAAATTCTTTAAACAAAATTTGTGAGAAATGATTGTGTTTAGCTTCCCATTCTGGGTGCCACTGCACGCCAACAAAGTATTTTTGTCCCGGTAAGCTAAACGCTTCTATAAGACCATCCGGAGCTTTTGCTTCCACTTTTAGTACGGAACCAAGCTGTTTAACCCCTTGGTTGTGAAGCGTATTGACATCAAACTTGCTGGTATCTTCCCATTTAGCGTTTACCAACCACTGTTTAAATACGCCGTCACCTTCAACAAACACCGGATGAGCTGGCGCGTATTTCTCTGTAAAGTCTTTTGATTCATTTTCACGATGATCTTGATAGCCAGAGTCATGTACCGCTGGATCCAAGCTACCACCCAGTGCCACGTTCATCTCTTGGAAGCCGCGACAAATACCCAGACATGGGATGTTCATGTCTATCGCACGGCGAATCAGCTGAATAGATAGTTCATCACGCGCTTCGTCTTTCTTTTTCTCTTCATGACTACCATTGTATCGATGTGGCGCTACGTTTGAGTGGCTTCCCGGAAACAATAGCCCGTCACAGACAGCCAATACTCTATCTAATTCATCCGCTTCTATTGCCGATGGAAGAATGATGGGCGTGCCACCGAAATCTTTCACCGCTTGAAGGTAGAACTCATTCAATGCCTGTATTTGATAGCCAGCGAGCTCTTTCTTACAGCTTACGAGTCCTATTATTGGTTTTCTTATTTCAGACATTGTCACACTCACGTTCGATTTATTTAACAAAAACCGTACAACCCACGTACATAATTATCAACAGAAGTGTTCGAAATAGATTCCAAAGCGTGACTTCGATCTCCATTTCGGTCAAAAAAGACACTAATTTCGCTCGATATATTGAGCAAGAGCCGATCAACTGTTACAAATTAGTTAACGTTTAACACAGTTGAAATAATCAACGAATTAAACAAAACACAATAAAAACAGAAACTTAAATTTAAATTCAGCGAAAAACCCTATTTAGCTAATGGTTATTGTGTTCAATTTGTTAAACACTGCATCAATTAGCGTCAGTCAGACAGGGTAACTAGGAGTAGTAAAGATGGATACCTATTTACAGGAAGTTAAAAATTTTCGACAAAACTGGCCAGAGATTGAGTATGTAGACGTCATATTTACCGATCTTAACGCCACGCCTCGCGGTAAACGCATCCCAGTAGACGCGCTTGAAAAGCTCGCTAAAGGTGTCGCCCTCCCCCTCTCTACTATTACTTTAGATACCAAAGGTGCTGTTGTTGAATCGGCTGGATTGGGCGAAGACCTTGGCGAACCTGATAACCTTTGTTTCCCTGTTTCTGGAACACTGCTACCGACAGCGAAAGACGGGACAGGTCAGGTATTGCTTTCTATGATGGAAGATGACGGTAAAACGCCACATCGTCTATTTATCCGCAATATTGTTGAACGTATGGTGGATAACTTACACACTAGAAATCAATTCCCTGTCGTGGCGCTTGAGCTTGAATTCTATCTTATCGATAAAGTGCGCGGCGAGAATGGTGAACTGCAAACCGCCATCAATCCAACTAAGAATAAAAGAGAACGTGACACAGAAGTTTATGACGTAGATGGTCTTGATGACTATGCAGACTTTTTATCCGAGCTAAACGCAGCGGCTGCCGATCAAGGTTTAAACACAGCAGGTGCACTTTCTGAATCCGCTCCTGGTCAGTTCGAAATCAACTTCAACCACTCGAAAGACGTACTCCGTGTTTGTGACGAAATCGTCTTCTCAAAACGCCTAATCAAACAAATCGCTCACAAGCATGGTTTTGACGCCACCTTTATGGCGAAGCCGTTCCTCGAAGAAGCAGGAAATGGTCAACACATGCACATCAGCCTCATCAACGATCAAGGCGATAACTTGTTTACTAATAATGAGGATGACTCAGCAAGTCCATTGTTCTTCCAGGCAATGGCGGCGATGTTATCCCAAATCCCGGACGCAATGGCGCTACTTTGCCCGAACGTGAACTCTTACCGTCGATTTGTACCCGGTGCTTATGTACCAACACGTGCAGATTGGGGAGAGAACCACCGAGGAGTCGCACTTCGCGTACCGATTAGCGATGGTAAAAACCGTCGTATTGAACACCGCATCGCTGGTGCGGATGTTAACCCTTACATTCTCGCTGCAGTAGTACTTTCCGCAGTATTAGCGAGTGATAACTATACCCAAGAACAGTGCCCACCAGCCCTAAGTGAAAATGCCATCGACCTGCCAACACGCATGTCCGATGCCCTAACGCAACTGGATAACAGTGAGTTAGGCACGTATTTCTCCCAGGACTTTATTGATATGTATCTCGCTTGCAAACGAAGTGAGCTAGCTGAATTTGAGCGCATTATTACCCCGCTTGAAATCGACTGGATGCTTCACTCAGCTTAGCCAAAGGAAGGAAATTATGACAACGAAATCTGGTGTACTAACCCCACCAAAGAAATCGGGGAATAAGCACTTATTTGTAACCGCGCTTGTAGCTAGCGTGTTAATTGGGTTTACCGCTTTAGGTCTTAGTCACGTAGAAGGTGACGCGTACGGGTGGCTTAGCCTATTGCCGACGACACTTGTGCTCGTGTTTGCCTTAACAACCCATAGGACAGTAGAGGCGCTTGTAGCAGGGACCATTGCAGGGGTTTTACTACTTGACCCAACCCAAGTTGTAGAAAAGTTTATCGGCATCTCAATGGATGTGATGATGGACGGGACCATTGCATGGATCATTTTGGTCTGTGCATTAATGGGTGGACTCATTGCCATGCTCGAGAAAGGCGGCAGTATTCTTAGCTTTAGTAACATGTTAGTTAGTAAGGTAAAGAGCCGCAAACAGTCGATGCTTATGACCTTCGTTCTTGGCCTAATCATCTTTATTGATGACTACTTGAACGCCATTGCGATCTCCTCATCAATGAAAAAAGTTACCGACGGGTATAAGATTTCTCGTGAAAAGCTAGCCTATCTTGTTGACTCAACTGCAGCTCCAATCTGTATTCTGGTACCAATTTCAACATGGGCTATTTTCTTTAGCTCTCTGCTAGAAGCTAATGGTGCAACTGATGAAGGGTCGGGTATTGAAGCGTATATTTCTGCGATTCCTTACATGGCTTATGGCTGGATTACACTTGCTATCGTTATTTTAGTTGCACTAGATAAAATCCCTAACCTTGGTGCAATGAAGCAAGCTGAAGAGCGTGCTCAAAATGGTCAAGTAAAACCAGATGGTGCTCAAGATATTGAGTTCTCTGGAGAGGCGCCACAGACTACATCACCAGTAATGGGCCTGATCAACTTCATCATGCCGATGGTTGTGCTAGTTGGTGCTACATGGTTTTATGGTATCGACCTACTTGCTGGCGTCGCTGTTGCGATTGTCTTTACACTATGTCTATATGGCTTCCAAAGACTCGTCTCAATGAACGAACTATTTGATTCCGTCTTTGATGGTGTAAAAGTCATGCTTATTCCCCTCGCTACAGTGGTAGGTGGCTTTATGCTGAAAAGCGTAAATGACTCCCTAGGACTTACAGAGTTTGTAATAGAATCAGTTGCACCTTACCTCTCTGCACAATACTTTCCTGCACTGATTTTCATCATCACTGGTGGTCTAGTATTTGCGTCCTCTTCTTCTTGGGGTACGTTTGCTGTTGCCATGCCTATTATTCTGCCACTTGCAGACCAGTTGGGCGTGCCATTACACCTAACCATCGCTGCAATGCTATCAGCTTCAGCGGCGGGCAGTCACTCATGTTTCTTCAGTGATTCAACGGTACTCTCTGCGCAAGGGTCTGGCTGTACTGCGATGCAGCACGCTAAGACACAGTTCCCTTATGCACTAATCGGTATTGTTACCACAACCCTATTCTTCATTGTCGTGGCATAAAGCTCGTTTACCACATCAATAAGAAACCCAAAGGGATGCCACTCAGCAGGCATCCCTTTTTTATATCCTTACTTTTGATAGGATTTTCCTATCGAAAGGATAGAAAATGTCAATTTCTCAAACCGCCCATTGCATCTCATAATGAATGTAGCAGTTAGCTTTAAACCGATAGCTTTAAGCCGATAGTTTTAAGCGAATAGTTTTCAACAAACGTCTGTGGCAGATATTAGTTACGCGAATTTACACTTATTGTGAGTTTAAACGAGGCTATTTCTGCTGCTGTTACATAGAATCAAATTGATTCACGCGTCCATCAGAATAGCCCATTGAACCAAAAGGAATTCTGAGGTCTTTCGTTAGTTCACAGTTTTTAAAAACTGGAGATGAAAATGCAAAGCGATAACAATGCTCCTTAAGGCAAATGCCCATTCATGTACGGTGGTAATACACGCACCGGCGGTCGTGGTACTCAAAATGTGGATTGGTGGCCAAACCAACTCAATGTGAAAATCCTTCATCAAAACGACCGTAAAGGAAATCCTCATCACGAAAGCTTCAATTACGCAGAAGCATTCAAAAAGCTCGACCTCAAGCAAGTGAAACAAGACATTGAACATATCCTGACTGACTCTCAAGGTTGGTGGCCGGCCGACTACGGTCACTGAGGTCCGTTTATGATTCGTATGGCGTGGCACGCTGCCGGTACCTACCGTACCGCTGATGGTCGCGGGGGCGGCCGTGAAGATATTTGGGAACCAGAAGAAGACGTATACTGGGGTATGGAAAGCGAAACGTGCCGATCTTGTGTTTGGCTCTAATTCGCAGCTTCGCGCCCTTGCTGAAGTATATGCGTGTGATGATGCCAATGAGAAGTTTGTTTGTGACTTAAGGTGATGAACGCGGATCGGTTTGATGTCTAATAATGCGGTATAGAATAAAGCGAGCCAACTGGCTCGCTTCAGATTGTTTTATGCTTGAACTAACTCCATTTCAACACCCGAACCTCATTCCCCTCTTCAGGTTTCTTAGGAATATTCAACGACAACACCAATGACACAGCCGCCATCGCAGCACCAATGTAAAACACGCTCGACGGTGAAATCAGCCAAATAAACCCAAACGACACTGGAATCACAACCGCAGCAATGTGATTGATCGTGAACGACACACCAGCGGTAGAAGCTATATCGGCCGGATCAGCAATCTTTTGGAAGTAAGTTTTGATAGCCAGTGCCAATGCAAAGAACAGGTGATCAATCACATACAGCGCCGCCGCCCATTCAGCGGTTTGCACTAAGCCATAGCCTACGAACACGAAAATCAGTCCAACATACTCCACCATCAGCGCCTTACGCTCACCAACAATACCAATGAATCGGCCAATCTTTTTCGCGAATAAAAAGTTAAACAGATAGTTAATCAAGAACAGCAAGGTGATGTCAGACACGCTGTAACCGAACTTCTCGACCATCAAAAAGCCCGCGAATACTGTGAAGATCTGACGTCGCGCGCCACTCATAAAGGTCAGCGCATAATAAAGCCAGTAACGCTTCTTGAGCACAAGCTTTTTGGTTTGAGGGGTATCTGTTTTAAATTGAGGGAATGCAAAAGCAATAAACAGCACCAAAACAAAACCAACACCGCCAGAAATACCGTAAACCCATACGTAGTCGAGCTTGAAAACCTCAACCATTACCCAAAGACCTGCGTAGGTCAAAAGCGAGGCCAATGCGCCCACGGAGATTAATTTACCGAGCACCTCAGGCGCCTCTTCTTTGCTGAGCCATTGCAAGGAAAGCGATTGTTTAAGAGTCTCGAAGTAGTGAAAGCCAGTAGACATGATAAGTGTCGTAATGAGCAAACCTGCCACCGATGGGAACAAGCCTGTTATCGCGGTACCCGCCGTCAGCAGCAAGAGCGATATGATCATGAATTTCTGCTCACGAATAAACAGTAGAACAAAGACCGTCGTAAACGCCAGAAAACCGGGAATTTCACGTACACTCTGCAGCAGTCCGATATCTGAGCCGTCAAAGTTAGCTTTCTCAATAACAAAGTTATTAAGCAGTGCCATCCAACTGGAAAAAGCGATGGGCACTATAATGGATATAATAATGAGAAAGTTCTGCGGCGTTCGCCAAGCAGGTTCGGTTTTCACTTGAGACATGGTGATTCCTTTGAAAGCGTTATTCTTATATGCTCACTGACGACCTGAAACAATGTGGCAAGCATAAGCTGTCATGGAGTCTAATACTTTGACACAAATAAATACATTGAAAGTCACCACCTGCAACTTATGTAATTTTGTTGAACCGCCCTTCGCTTTCTATGAGATGGAAAACATTTACTCCGAAAAGCAGTGGCAACAGAAAACCCATTGGTTGAAGAACACATTGCGCGAACTAAACAGTGACATCATTGCTTTTCAAGAAGTGTTTTCCATTGAAGCGCTGCGCGCGCTCACGGCAGAGCTCGGCTACGAATTCTTTGAATATAACCAACTCCCTGCGATTGAAGCCGACTACATCTATTCCAAGCCTTCATTGGCGGTTGCCTCTCGCTTCCCATTAAGTAAGCAGGCCAATCTCTCTCTATGTGAGCCATTTAGGGGCGAATTCAGTCGACCGCCTCTGCATGTCTCGCTATCGATTCAAGGACTTGGTGACTTTGATCTTTTCAACGTCCACTTAAAATCTAAGCGAGCGACCATAGATGGCGAAGATTCCAGTGACAACGTCACCGAGTGGTTAAAGGAGCTGGCAGGCTCTACACTCTCAACTCAGCTTCGTCAGCAAGAAGCCCTATCGCTGCATGCTCAAATCGTCGGCCATAAGCGCGAAGCAAAACGCCCGTTTATTTTACTTGGTGACTTTAACAATGTGCTTACTGCGGAGGAATTTGCTCCGTTTCGCGCGCAGCAGCGCCATCGCAGACAGGATTCCCGCACTGCCATCACTCCCTATCACTTCCACGACAGCTGGGAGCTAATCCCCCACGGCACACCTATTCGAACTCAAGATGCTATCAAGCCACCTCGCAGCCACTACTATGGTGAATCAGGGCAGCGCATTGACCACATATTGGTCTCTAGTGAATTCGTCCCTGAATACGAACACTCAATGTACGAACTCATCGAGTATCAGCTTACCGATAAGCACATTGTTAACCCGACGTTCGGTGTCGATGATGTGGGCTCAGATCATGCCTTAATATCCATTACTTTCGAATCGCGACACTAACCCACCCTGCGTCGAAAAATCGCTTGCTACAATCTGATAATTCAATTAGTTATATACGTGAGTATCCAACAACATCGATACCCAGACACCACATATATAGACAATAGCGGAGCCGTCGATGAACGTATCTATTCGACCTACTGAGCCAAAAGATGCTGAAGGTTTGCGAGACCTGTTTTTGCAGCCAAAAGCCATGCGAGAAACACTGCACTTACCCCACACAACCCTCGCGATGTGGCAAGAGCGACTCAATAATATCCCGGTTGGAGTCTATTCGTACGTCGCAGAATTGGATGGCAAAATTGTCGGCAATATCGCATTGACTCAATCACAGCGCCCAAGACTGATGCACAGCGCTACCTTTGGTCTTGCCGTTCATGATGACTACCACGGCATGGGAGTAGGCAGTCAGTTGATCGAGACAGTATTAGATCTCGCGGATAACTGGCTCAACCTACTCAGGCTACATATTGAAGTAAATACTGATAACAAAGCCGCTATCGCTCTTTATTCAAAGTATGGGTTTGATATCGAAGGGGAAGCTCTGTGTTCCGCATTTCGGGATGGTGAATATATCTCCACCTACTATATGGCAAGGCTAAAAGATCAGCAGTAGACGCTAATATCAAAGTGAGATTTAACGAGTCCCAAAATAGACACGGTACTAATTTGTAAATTACTATTAACTTGATATCACAGAGCAAAATACTCGTTTTGGACAGTATTGATTACACTCCATTCAATCATTATCTTTGGAACCTACATCACACTAAAATGATAAAATGGAGTAACAGCATGTGTGAACATGGCGCCCGGCTACAACGTCAAAGACGAACTCGAGTAATGAAGCTTCTAGGAATTAAAGAACATTATATCTGCAGCAACTGTGGATACGAATTGTTAATTGACAGTGAGAACAAGTTAATAAAACGTCTGACATCTGTTCTATACCCCAATCAGATCGATGGGTTTAGCAAATCTGACCCGACTCATATTTAATATCCTGTTCCACCTGCAAACAGACCTCTGCAGCAAGCACAATCCCGCTGACCATGTCCTCAAGTCGCATCGAAGGAGAAGCAGTTTGGTCATTCTCTTGTTTCATCAAAGGAACATGGATGAAGCCTTGAGCAATCGGCTGCCCCGTTAAATGATGTTGCAGCCCGTAGAACAAGTGATTGCAAACAAATGTGCCAGCACTATTAGACACCTCGCAAGCAATCCCGTTTTTATTCAATGCTTGAGTAATGGCTTTGATGGGCAAGGTTGAGAAAAATGCGTTAGAGCCGTTTGCTACAATAGGTTCGTCAATAGGTTGGTTACCCGCGTTATCGGCAATACGAAAATCATCGACATTGATCGCAACACGTTCAGGGGTAATGGCAGTTCGCCCTGCCCCTAGCCCGAGGTTGATCACCACACTCGGCTGATGCTCTGCAATAGCACTTAACACGCAATCGATCGACTCGTAGCGAGTCACTGGTACTTGGCAAGTGACAATCTCCCCGCCTTCAATCATCACACCTGAGAGCCTTTTGATGATTTCTAGTGACGGATTAACCTCATCACCTCCAAAAGGTTCGAAGCCCGTAACCAGTACTTTTTTCATCGGTTTTTATGCCTATTGTTGGTTTCTCTGTTTAACTTAGGTAGAGTACGCCACCAATGATATCAGTCAAGCGATAGAAAACGATGAACATTGACAACGAAGTAATTGAAACATTAGAACAACTTGAGCAATTCCTGATCTTAGTTGAAAGCGGCGCGTTGGGTTTGCAAGGCGTGGCAGGTATCGCACTGGCGACCTCAAACTCTGACGGTCGTCCATTTGTTGCTGTGCTGAGTGACAAACACGAACTGTTACTTGGTCGCTGGGTATCTCAAGATGTCTATGAAAATGGCAAAGACATGGTGCGAAACGGTCCACGTCGCAACTAATAACAATGCTTAAAAAGGTCTAGTTTCAACTAGACCTTTTTTATTGAAATTTAATAGTGAACTTAATAGTTGATTGAAACACACCACTATTTACACAGAGTAGGTATAAACGTAGTACCGCAATGAAACATTGCGGAGGCATTTTTAGTTTCCTTTTCTCAATAACAAAAGGAAGTATGCGCCACCAATAACAGAGGCCATCAGTCCGGCCGGAAACTGCCACGGAAACCAAATCGTCCGCCCTAGCCAGTCTGCACTCACCATTAAGATTGAGCCTACTAAGCACGCGACCACCAGCTGATTTTTCGCGTTGTATTGCCCAAGCGCTCTTGCGATATGGGGTGCCAACAATCCGACAAAGCTGAGTGGCCCAATAACCAGTGTAGAAAGTGCCGTGAGTAAAGATGCCATGACGAGCAGGAACAAACGAGTTTGTTTCGTATTGATGCCAACCGATACCGCACAGACTTGCCCCAGATTCAATATGTCCAACCAACGGCTCGCTGCGTAAGTCGCACCGCCAAATACCGCAATACCAAGCCCTAGAGCGAGGACATCGTTATAACTTGCTAGATAAGTCGATCCCGACAACCAAGTTAGCAACGCTTGCACATTATCTTGACCTGACGATAGTGCGACCCGAAGAATGGCATCAAGGCCTGCACTTACCGCAATACCAGTTAGAAGTAACTGTGAGGGCGCGTAACTAGACCGCTTGCTAAACTGTAAAATCACAATCATGACCAAGGCCGCGCCTACACCGCCATAAAGGATCTGTTCGATGCGCGTTGGAGTGAAGCCAAACCACGCACAAAAGACAAGAGCAAGTGCAGCGCCCGAGCTAATCCCCATCACTTCTGGGCTTGCCATCGGGTTAACTGTGATTCGCTGTACCATAGTGCCAGCGAGTGCGAGTCCACAACCGGCAAAAATAGCGCCGAGAACGCGAGGCGTGCGCAGATCTAAAATGCTCAGTTCTGTGCTAAAACCCCAACCGACTTGAGTTCGACCTAACAGCAGAGCCAAGGTTGTCACAATGGCCAACAACAGAGTCAAACACAAAACCACCGAAGCAAAAGGTTTAGGGTTGTAGACCTTGTTTGTCACTTCTTCTGCTTTAAAGCTAGAAGCAAACTTTTGTTTGGTTAACAACCACAACAGACAAGGTGCACCGAACAGAGCGGTCATCGCTCCGGTTGGTAGTAGTTCACTAGACACGCCTGAAAATGGTTGGATGATCAAATCAGCAGTGAGCAGTGAGCAGTAATAGTGCACCCACCACGCCACTGATTAGCACACGCTGAACAAATTTTCTCGCGCCCAGCATTTTGGCTATGGTTGGAGCCACTAGACCGACAAAGCCAATAACGCCAACAGTCGCCACTACGATAGATGTAATAACAACAGAAAGTCCGAGTCCAAAAACTCGAATTCTGGCCACATTGACCCCTGCCGATTCTGCAACCTCACTGCCTAGCTCTAGTGCCGACAGAGGTCTTAGCATCAAAAGAACTAAAGCAAGCACAGCAGCTAATACCCAAAGCAACAAAACAGGGTTATCCCAGCCTTGCTGGGCAAGTGCACCCGCACCCCAAACAAACAAACTGGTGAGCTGCTGCTCGTTTAGCATCACTAGCATCATGTTGGTTGCCCCCAGAAACAAGGTGACAACCATACCCGCTAAGACCATCTGCAGAGGCGCAAATCCCCTTTTGGCAGTAAGCAAGAACACGAGACTTGCTGCAATCATGCCTCCACCAAATGCGTAAGCATATTGAATGACACTGCCGCCAACCACACCCGTAAGTAAACTTGTGGTCATACCCAGTTCTGCACCCGCCGCCACGCCTAGCGTTGTTGGTGAGGCAAGTGGGTTTTGCAACAAATGCTGCATCAAGCAGCCCGCAATCGCCAGCGCTGCACCACACAGCAGTGCCATACTGAGACGTTGAAAAAAGGTGAAGTGTAAAATGAGCTGACGATAATCGCTGTCATCACGACTAAACAAATACGTTTGC
Organism: Vibrio sp. CB1-5; assembly: GCF_059412285.1. NCBI lineage: Bacteria > Pseudomonadati > Pseudomonadota > Gammaproteobacteria > Vibrionales > Vibrionaceae > Vibrio > Vibrio sp. CB1-5. The sequence goes on from NZ_JBJHPB010000006.1 coordinate 143,245, forward strand.
CACTCACTAAAAGATAAACGATAAGGCACCGCATTTTGGAAAAGCCAAATAAGTGCGAACGCGCTGACAAAAACAAACAGCGCCATTTTACCAAATGGCGCTGTTTCTCTGTGGGCTGTTAATTGCATTACAAACCTACTGCTTACCCAATGTTGAAACCTGTGTGACTACTTCGTCACTTAATCGCTGCATCGCAACCAAGCTACCAAACGTCCACACCTTCGGTACGATCTTCACTCTGTTTTCTCGAGAAAACGCCATGGCCGCCCACAGCGGCGAACCATTTAACTGTGCTTGCTCGGCATCCGATAGCGGGCCGAAGATAAGTACATTACTGTCTTGATACTGGGCGAGCTGCTCCACACTTGCTGACGAAAAGCCCCAGCTGTTGGTTGGCCCTTGCCAGCTATTATCTAGTGACATAGCGGAGATAGTGTCATTCATCAGCGAGCCTGTACTGTGGACGCGAATATGCTTGTCTCCGATAAAGCACACCTTTCCATGGGTAGCGGCCGAACATAACCAATTCACGAACTGTGACACCATCAGTAATCGGAGGGTGTTGAGGTAGATAAGCCACTTTTTTCGCGTACTCTTTTGCGGAGTATTCCGCAAGCGGTTTTCCATCAAGCATTACGCTCCCTGAAGCGACTGGATTTTGACGACTAAGAAGCTTGATGAGACTGGATTTACCGCTACCGTTGTGTCCAAGCAGTGAGGTGACTTCTCCGGGGATAAACTGCAAGTCAAATGGCGATAGAATCTCAAGCGACCCAATTCGATAGCTCGCTTGTGTAAGTGAAAACATAATTAATCAACATCTATGATTGATACAGACCGCTACAAATGCAACTGCAAATGAGAAATATTTGTATACGCATTACATTCATTTTGTTGTGATATGTCATTACCGGCTTCACAAAGCCGATATTTACCGCTTTTTGAATGTGATACCGCTACCGCTGAAAGGGTGAACTAATGAAATCGGACTGAGTGCTTTTCGAGGAAAATCGCAAACTAATTATGCAATTGATTGATGCTATCGTTTTTGCCCTAATCTAGACTTCGGAAGCGGAAGCTTCCGCAAACGTCAGTAAACTAAGAATAATTATGAAAACAGCAATCAAACTTACATGGGCTATCGGCACTTTGATCTCAATGACAGCTCCGGCATATTCGGCGCAGTGGGGGTATGGTGACGGGGATGGACCCTCTCCGAGTGAGCACACCTTGCGATCTTTATTCACATTTCTTCACACAGAAGGATGATTTGCCGATAATTTGTGAGACTAACCTTCCATAAATGCATTTTGAATCTTGGCAAAAATTCACTATTTGAAGTGCTTCAAAGTTTACCGTACGAAGACCATGTAGCTTAACCGTTAAACAAAACAAAGAACATGTTGCAATGATGAGAAATTAAATAACATGCTATTCAACTGCATTCCCTACATAAAGTTGTACGGTTAGCCTTTGAGTAACGGTTAGTGAAATTTGGGGGAAGTAGTATGCAGCAGTACGAGATCAACGTGTATGACTTGAGGTGCGAGGAGCAATCCATCGTGCTGAATATCGAATTTTCCGATGCGACCAAAGCCGATTTTATGTGGGGTAATATGCCAACCACGTCGTGTCGTGATTATATTTCCCACCTTGTTGTGGCGGGTAATGTGGTTGCCAAAAAATACATTACCGAAGACGAGCTAAGCGATATGAATCGCGCGTCACACTACACGCTTTCGATGACATGTTAAAGCGGAGCCATGGGCCCCGCTTTCATCACTATTAAAAAGTGAGTGATTAACTAATCACCACTTTAACGAGCTCTTCTTTCAAGCCTTGCGCTACATCTTTAGCAATCAAAAGTTTGCCTTTCTCATTGCTACCTTCTGCTGATGTCACAATTAGGTCACGCATTTCTTCACCGCCAAAGCCAACCATAGTTGGGTTTTCTGAAGGGACATCAATCACCTCCAGTACCTCACCGTTTGGAGCAATTTTGACGATAGATTGACCTGCGTACATCGCAACCCAATAGTTGCCATCCACATCGACACTTGCACCATCTGGGCGGCCGTTGTAGTCAGTTAGATCACAATGCAGTTGCTGCTCACCATAATGACCTGTGCTCGCATCATAGCTGTGCTTGAAAACTTTGCTTGAGCCAGTGTCTGCCCAATATAGCCATTGGCCATCTGGAGAAAACGCTAGGCCGTTACATGTCCACGCGAACATAGGCAGTGATTCGATAGTGCCATCTAGGTGTAGCTGATGGAACTGACCTTGATCACCCTCTTTTGCACCATTACGAGTACCCGCGATAAAGCGTCCACCCGGTGCACCACGGCCATCGTTATAGCGCATGCGAGGAAATTCTGAAACCAGTGGTACCAACGAGGTCATATCTGCATCCCAATCTTGGATGTAGTACATGCCGGATTTAAGCGCAACGACAAAGCCTTGCTCACCATGCGGTGCAAAACAGCCCAGCTTGTCACCAAACTCACGCTTTTCACTCACGCCATCTTTGTGACGCCAAAGTTCTCCGTCACAGATGTTCACCCACATCCACGACTCTGTGCGCCAATCCCAGCGTGGGCATTCTGCTAAATCAAATTCTAGATCGACGAACTTCTCAAACTGTAGAGACTGTGCCACGTTGATGTCCTTTTTATACATGTTGCTATTGGTTAGGTGCCCAGCTAGATCTGCTAACATCTAGCTTGGAATTTATGGCCACTGTTGTAACAAAATCAGTGCTTAGGTGCTAGCACTGATTTGTGTTTTAACCCGATAAACCTTTGCTAAAGGTAAGAGTTGAAGGGAACGCAAACTCACCACCATACTCGTCAGCATAGGATAGATTGAAAAACTGAGGTAAGCTGCCCGTATGTTTTGCCAACTATTCAGTCAGCTATGACCATAAAGACCTTAGATTCAACCGTCGTCTATCAAAACCCTTGGATGTCTGTTCGTGAAGACAAAATCGAACGTGAAAGTGGCAACCAAGGGATCTACGGTGTTGTCGACAAACCCGACTGCGCTGTCATCATTGCTATCGATAACGGTAATATTCATCTGGTTCAACAATATCGATACGCCGTCAGCGAAACCTTTTGGGAGCTGCCGCAAGGGGCATGGGAGTCTAATCCGGATGCGAGTCATTTATCTCTCGCAAAAGGCGAACTACAAGAAGAAACCGGTCTCATCGCCGGCTCTATGTCCTATGTTGGAAAGCAGCTCATCGCCTATGGATTCCTTAACCAAACCTGTCATATCTATATCGCAACCGACTTAACCCACGGTGAGCCGAGCCACGACAGTGAAGAAGAAGATCTCATCGCGGGTGAATTTACTGTTGTTGAGTTTGAACGCATGCTCATTAAGGGAGAGATCCAAGATGTAGTGACAACAGCAGCGTGGGGATTGGCAAAGCTCAAAGGGATGGTTTAAAGGACTGAACGCTTCGAATACGGCTGCAATCCAAAGGTCTTGTATCCAATTAATGATCCATGTCTCAGTTTTTAAAAACAAGCTCGACTTTACAGCATACTATTCCATTATTAATCGATACGCAGATGAAACTTTATGCACAAGGAAGCAGCATGGATCCACTCACTCTTCAAGAAACCCTTATATCCACCATACGGCAACTGGAACGACTTAAACCGAATTTCAGACTCAGTGAAGAGGCCTACGATCTCGAATCCGCCGTCAATAAACTCACCGAACAACTGTTTAGCCTCCAATCGCTCAGCAGTTATAAAGGCTCGGAAAGCGACATTTCGCTGTCTATTGAATTGCTAAAATCACTCTCCGACAAGGCGCATCACTCGATTGAGCAGGGTATCGGCCTTGATGACCCTAGGTTAATCATTAACGAGTCTTTGCGGGTAAACATTCAGCTATCAAAGATTACGCTTGGTGAAATGAACGCTTATTAACCATTCGACAAACCAATACTTAGAGCAACCAACTAGCTAAAAAAGCAATATTAAAACGCATTCAACATACCTAACACTATGTTTTAAAACATTAATATTGATATCGTCTAATTCTTAAACGCTATATTGCCTATTGATTTGCATCATACTTCTCATTAAATGCTCATGTTAGCTTACCGCCATTATATTCATCATGACGAATAGCAAGGAGCATTCAAATGAGCAGTACTATTATCCTTCCATCGACCAACTTGTTAGGAAAAGAGTGTCTAGACAAAGCACTGGATATTATCCAGCAACAGGGATTCACAAAAGCACTTATTGTAACGGATGCTGTTTTGAATCAAATTGGCCTTGTCGCTCAAATTACAAAAAAACTCGACGATCGTCAGATCGCATCCGCTGTCTATGATGGAACCCAACCCAACCCTACTATTCAAAATGTCGAAGCTGGCCTCGAAGTCCTAACGGATGAAGGCTGTGATTTAATTTTATCGGTTGGTGGTGGCTCACCACACGACTGTGCGAAAGGCATAGCGCTTGTCGCAACCAATGGCGGCAAAATCACGGACTACGAAGGCATTAACAAAGCAACGCTTGCTCCATTTCCACTCATGTCTATCAACACTACGGCAGGTACAGCGTCTGAAATGACGATGTTCAGTGTGATCACTGATGAAGAAAGACAGATCAAGATGGCGATAGTGGATCAAAAAGTCACGCCATTGATTTCAGTGAACGATCCTAACCTAATGCTCGCGATGCCAAGCTCACTCACTGCAGCAACCGGTATGGATGCACTGACTCACGCGATCGAGGCTTATGTTTCAATTGCGGCAAACCCAATTACAGATACGGTGGCGATCAAAGCGATTGAGATGATCACTGCGCACCTACCAACCTGTGTTACTGACGGTGAAAACATCGAAGCTCGTGAGCAAATGGCGTACGCTCAGTTTATGGCGGGTATGGCATTCAACAATGCTCTGCTTGGCTATGTTCATGCAATGGCACACCAACTTGGTGCCACGTATCACCTGCCACACGGAGTTTGTAATGCCGTATTGCTGCCACACGTGCAACGTTTCAATGCGAGTGCCAACCCAGCGAAGTTTGCCGATATTGCCAAAGCGATGGGTAAAGACACGTCAGGTTTGAGTACAGAACAAGCAGCGCAACTTGCGATTGAAGCTATGGAAGAGCTATCAAGCAAAGTAGGCATTCCCACCACCCTAAAAGAACTGGGTGTAAAAGCGGAAGACATTGCCAAACTTGCCGAAAGTGCATTAGAAGACGTGTGCTGTATGACGAACCCTCGTCAAGCAAGCCAAGAGGAAATTGAAGCAATCTTTGAAGCTGCAATGTAATCTCTTCTCTCACTAATACCAAGTCAGGTAGCAGCAGCCTACCTGACTTTTACATTGTAAACTTACCAAACGACTCTCTGAAATCCGCATCTTTCTTGAACGATATTTAACCGTTTATCTAACCCCTACCGTACAAGTTTGTCATTGATTCCTTTTAAACAAACCCAATCGGGGCAATGATGGAGACGCGCGATGAATACCAAGATAAGTACATTGGAACACTACGCCCAATTTGACAAATTAGTCATTCACTCGTTGGAGATGTCACTTTACCAAGCTTCAGTGGTACTTGACGGCGAGGAGCATTACGTCACCCACGATAATGGATCGCTGCTTCGCGCGCACAACGTGGTGGACATGCGCCGCCTTTGTCAAAACCTCTCTGCTAAGGAAGTCGTTCTAAGGCAAGACAGCGCTTATGATGAAATGGTAGGCAGTCCGATTAAGCACGGTCAAAACACCCTAGAAGTACCTCTTGGGCGTCTCGACTCCGTTATGTAGAGATTAAGCTACTAAACCTTTTTACACAGCGCCGTGCGTTCTCGCTCGTTTCACACCATCCAGTGCGAGAACGGACAGTGCCATCATCACCAGTACGTAAGTTGGCATATCCGCAGTATCCACACGCTCGCCAAGCAGTAGTCCAACTGCAAACACCAAGACAGGCTCGACATAGCCTAGCAGGCCGAATAAGGACATAGGCAGAGACTGAGACGCATACAGAAATAGCAGCATAGGTACTGCGCCGGCAACCGCGAGACCAAGGTAGTACAACCAACTTATTGGAGGTATGGCTTGAATCGTCTCTACAGGTAATAGATAGAACATCGCAAAAAATGTAAGCGGCAACAAAAACACATTGTCGAGGGTAAAGCCAACGTCACTAGAAACATCTAATGTTTTGCGATGAACAAAGTAGATCGGGTACCCCAAAGCAATCAGCAGTACAATCCACGATAGACCTTCAGCCATGACATAGGCATAGCCGACGCCAATGGCCGCTAAGACACAAGCAAGCAGTTGTAGTCGTGACAACGAATCTCCATAAACAAATTTACCTACAACTACCAACACCAGAGGTAAGGTGAAATACCCTAGTGCGACAGACAGTGTCTCTCCGTACAAAGGCGCCCAAACAAATACCCAGTATTGGGGTGCAACGAGCAGCGCCGATACTAAATAGCGATGCCATAACCGTGTTAGCTTGAATGCTTGCCAAAACTGACGAATACGACCCGTTATGACAAGGATGACCATCATGAGTCCTGCACTCCAGGTGACTCGCTGTGCCGCTACCCAGTGCCCTTCACCACCACTCACCTTGAACGCACCAAGATCCGGTTGAAACTGCACATAAAGTGGCAACAAGCCAAAAAGGCAAGAGGCTAAAATTGAGGCAACAACCCCTTTTGAGGTCTGAGAAAGATCATGAAATCGGTACAGCATTGTTACCATCACCCCTAATACGAAATGTGCGCACATTATCGCAATTTTGTTCTCTGGAATACTGTTTTTTCATGTAAAACGTGAATGAACACAACTGAACTCATCATCGAAGATCACCACCCCAATCCATTTACCCTGCTTAGTTAGAGCAAAGAACCTAATAAGCAAATACAAACCATTCGATTTTTAATTAGATAAACACCTTAGAAGTCCTGTTTTGAGTACTTACATGTTCGAAAAATGACAAATATGAAGTTAATATACCGATATAATTGGAAAAATCGCAGGGAGCATTTTTACCGAACTACTATTGAATTGTTACATGTATGGAAAATAAGAATAGATCATCTTCTCTATTTCTCCTTGCTGGCGCTCTTTTGAGCAGCACCTGCCTGAAGGCAGGCGTGATGGATAACTTCATTGATCCAAAAGATGGACGACTGGATGGCAGTCAGTTTATTCTCGATAATGCTGTCGGTTTTCTACCCATGCCATTAACCGTTACCGACCCTGCCGTTGGCGTCGGAGGCGGTGCAGCACTACTCTTCTTTCACGAGTCAGAAGAGCGCAAACAAAGGCGCCTTGCTGGTGAAGAAGTAAAAGACATTCCAGCCAGCACATCCGGATTGATGGCTCTGGGTACCAATAACGGCAGCCAACTTTATGGTGGCTTCCACTATGGCAATTGGATGAACGATCGTATCCGATATTTAGGCGGATTATTTGGTGCCAAGTTCAACCTCAAATACTATCCAATGGCATCTTTAGGATCGGTTGATCTTAGCCTAGAAGGCATCTACTTCTTCCAAGAAATGGACGTTCGTATCGGTGATTCAGATTTCTTTATTGGCGGTGCATACAGCTATATGTCGTCGAAGCCAACATTGGATGGGATAAGCGATCCACTTTTAAACTCAAAAGATGGACGCCTCGGCTGGAGAGTTATGTATGACACACGTAACAACCAATTTTCACCCCAACAAGGCACCAAAGCGGGTCTAAAAGTCGATTACCACCGCAAAGCGTTTGGTGGACAATTCAATTATCAAAAATACAACGCCTATGCGCAGCATCATACTCGCCTATCTCAAAACTGGGGACTCGGCGTACGAGGTGATGTAAAGTCGATTTCAGATAATGTCGACTTCCCTGCATCCATCTACGCCAGACCTTATATCGAAATGCGGGGGATTGCCGCCATGCGTTATCAAGCGGACAATACCGCATTAGGTGAGATAGAGCTAAGCTACGATATTGACGAACGTTGGACAGTACTTGGTTTCGTGGGCGCAGCAACGGCCTTTAACCACGATGAAAGCATTGCCAAAAGTCAGATCCACTACACCCGTGGGGGAGGTTTCCGATACCTCATTGCTCGTCAATTAGGTTTGCGTGTGGGTGTGGATGTAGCGAAAGGCCCTGAAGAATGGACAACGTATATCCAGTTCGGTAGCGCTTGGAAATAGCCCAGCAATGACATGATGATGCCGCTGACAGTTGCGGCATCATCTTCCTACTCAGGGCTACTTTGTTGGTTTTTTCATCCAATATACCGACAAAGTCACCAAGCATAATCCAACAAAATGATACACAGTGAACGCCTCGGATAGCACCAGTACCGCCATAATAGCCGTAACACCAGGGCCAATGTTCGAGGTAATACTCAGCTCTGTCGCGGTTAAGCGTGCCATGCCCGCTGCAACAAAATAAGACGGCAACACAGTACAGAAAATCCCCAGTAAAACACCAAGCACGACAAGTTCAAATGACCAGTTGCTCATCGATACAGAAGAGAAAGCAAGTTGGATAAGAATGGTGACACCAGCACTGCCCATACCAATACTGGTAAATAGCTCGCTGCCCATCTTGCCAATGATACTTTTACTCAGCATCAGATAGATGGCAAAAATAAACGCGGATGCGATAGCCAAGCCGCTCCCCTTCCAAATCTCACTACCAAGCGATTGCACATCATGAAACAAGATGGCCGCTATTCCTAGATATCCCAGAGCAACCGCGTGTACGACATTACGCGTGGGTCGCTGACCAAGACACAGCCAACTCAGCAACACGACAAAACTTGGGAACAAGAAAATCAGTAACCTCTCTAGTTGAGCACTAATGTAGGCCAGTGCAGCAATGTCCAAAAAGCTCGCGACGTAGTAGCCGAGGATGCCAACGAATGCCGCTTGCCAACCATGGTGACGCACCAGTGAACGCTTTTGCCCATCCCGGCACAGCAAACACAACACGATGAGGTAAAAGGGTAAAGAACTCAGTGCACGAAGCGACATAATGGCCGTCGCATCGCCACCATATTGATAAGCTATTTTGATGAAAATCGGTTTAATTGAAAAAAGTGCGGTACCGACTAACGCGTATATTAATCCCTGAACTTGCTGCTTTTTGTCGTGATGAGCGATGTGTGTCCTTGAGTTCATTCTCGTTCCTTTTTAACTTTGGGCTACGAGAATGAAGGTGCGATTCTGGCTACAATCAACTCGTAGCCAGGCACAGGGGATCCTACCGAGCTACAGGCATAGTGAGTGTGAGCCAGAGGTAAGAAACTGTATGATGCATAAATAACCTTTTTGATGAAATTTCAGGCTACAAGAAGCTGACCTGATATGCAACTAACGACTTATTCGACACTCCAATCCTTTAGGTAGTTAAATCAGCTCGGTATTGATTCAACTAGACGCGTAAATCACGCAAATAACAACAAAGCCACTGAATAGCAGGATCGTTGATCGCCGCTCGATTCCAGACAACGCTGTAAGCCACCTTGCCATATTCAAACGGTAAAGATTTTACCGTCAATCCCTTCGCTTGGCTGGCGACGTCTGCCCACTGTTTTGAACAGGTAAACAGTAACTCCGACTGGTGGCACATGACTGCTGCTGCGCCAAAATCCGGCACAATCATTTTCACATCACGAAGACCATGCTGCTGTCTCAGCGTCTGTTCAAAGTAAGGGCGACTTAGCTCTGATTCCGCAATCCCAATATGTTGACTATTGAGGTAGTGGTCTATTGTCAGCTCAACCTCTGCCAATGGATGGTCCGGTGACATCAAACACACCAACTCATCTTCGAGCACCACTTCCCATACCAACTCCTTAGTATTGGTTGGCGGTTGGCTTACATCATGCGGCAAAACAATAAAATCGACTTGCCCACTGTGAAGCGCACCAAAACCGAATTTTGCTTTCGTCATGATGTTCAGCTTGGCCTTAGGTGTGAGCTCAGTCGTCAGTTTTGCCAAGGGTTTGGCGAACAACTCCAATGTACTTTCACGCATTGATAGGCTAAAACGGCCTTCAAATACATGCGGTTCAAAACGAGCTTGGTTAAGCAAGCCATTCATACTCGCCAACATTGAATGCACGAGCGGTGCGATCTCAACAGCGTAAAGCGTTGGAGTTAACGAAGTGCCATCTCTAAAAAACAGCTCATCATCAAGAATATCGCGTAACTGAGTAATAGTTTTACTTACACTAGAAGGGGTTACAGACAGTAGCTCTGCCGTTTTGGTCACGTTGCACGTATCTAGCATCACATGCAGCGCCAATAAATGTTTAAAACCGACTCGATTGAGTCCTTCAATATCCATCTCTGCTAATCCATCAAATTGTCTGTTAGGCGCTCGCAAGTCCGTTTGAGTACCATCGCCTCTTCTGGGTCGAGTTTGGCTTTACAAGCAATCGCTCCAGGAATCGACATGGCCTGCTTGCGAAGTTCAAGCCCCTGCTCTGTCACAAAGATCATTCTAGCTCGCTCATCTGACTCACTGCGCCTGCGCTCCACTAAGCCTTTTTGCTCTAAACGCTTGAGTAGCGGCGTTAACGTACCCGAATCGAGCTTCAATTCTGCCCCGATATCTTTGACATTCATAGGCGCTTGTTTCCAAAGTACCAACATCGTCATGTATTGCAGATAAGTGAGATCGACTTGCTCAAGAATTGGCCGATAAGCACGAGTCAGTGCATTGCTCGCACTGTACAGTGCGAAACAAACTTGCTTGTCTAAATCTAAGGCTTCAGGGCTATCTAACTTCATAATTGGCCATTCGAGTAAATTAGGTTGTGCACAATATACTTGCAATCATCCAACTTTAACAATATAGTTAGTGCGCAATCTAATTTCACACAATTAAATCAATAAAAGGATGAACCTATGTCAGCACTTTACTCTACTTCAGCAACTGCAATCGCCGGCCGCAATGGACAAGTATCAACAGATGATGGCTTGCTCGATCTTGCGCTTTCTTATCCAAAAGAGCTAGGTGGAACTGGCACTGCTACGAACCCAGAGCAACTCTTTGCGGCAGGTTACTCAGCATGTTTTTCTAATGCCATTCTTCATGTCGCTCAGCAGCAGAAGCTAGCCGTAAAACAAGCACCGACAAAAGCAACGGTCGCACTAAAGGCCAATGAACATGGTGGGTTTGTTCTTGATGTCGCTCTCAATGTGACTTTAGATATGGATGATACCGCAGCGCTAGAACTGGTTCGTGTCGCGCACCAAGTTTGCCCATATTCGAACGCACTGCGTGACAACGTCGACGTTGCGGTTACTGCTAACGGTCAAGCGATCTAGACAATGGTTTGGGCAGGCTCCCTGCCCAATTACCTAGCCTCCTCTAGTCTGTCCCTTCAAGTTTCTCTCTCTAAAAATCCCCAAAACCGCACTTTATTTTCTTCTGAAAATTTTTCTTGTTAAAAAAATACTCTCTGTTAACAAACCTTCAACACCAATGGCAAAAGGCGATCCCGATCAAGAAAAAAAAGAAAATTCACAGAAAAGTAATAGCCGTGTCGAAAAACTTTTTTTATAATGCGAATTAATGTTTCAGGACACATTAAATTCTTTTACTAGGGGATCAACATGAGACTTATTCCATTACAGAACGCAGAACAAGTAGGTAAATGGGCTGCTCGCCACATCGTTGAGCGTATCAACGCTTTCAAACCGACAGCAGAAAAACCATTTGTTTTGGGTCTGCCAACTGGTGGAACGCCTCTTTCAACGTACAAAACACTTATCGCTCTGCACAAAGCAGGCAAAGTAAGTTTCAAGCACGTTGTAACATTCAACATGGATGAGTACGTGGGCATCGCCCCAGATCACCCTGAATCTTACCGCTCTTTCATGTACAACAACTTCTTCAACCACATCGACATTCAAGAAGAAAATATCAATCTTCTTGATGGTCTAGCGCAAGATGTTGACGCAGAGTGTGCGGCTTACGAAGCGAAAATCCGTTCATACGGCAAAATCAACCTATTCATGGGTGGCATCGGTATCGACGGCCATATCGCATTTAACGAGCCAGGTTCATCGCTAAACTCTCGTACTCGTATCAAGACACTGACAGAAGACACACGCATTGCAAACTCTCGTTTCTTCGACAACGACATCAACCAAGTACCTAAATACGCACTAACTATCGGTGTTGCAACTCTACTAGACGCAGAAGAAGTGATGATCCTAACTATGGGTCACAACAAAGCTCAAGCTCTACAAATGGCTGTAGAAGGCTCTGTAAACCACATGTGGACAGTGACTGCACTACAAATGCACCCTAAAGCTATCATCGTTGCTGACGATGCTGCTCAACAAGAGCTAAAAGTGAAGACAGTTCGCTACTTCAACGAACTTGAAGTTGAGAACATCAAAGGTCTATAAGCTTTTATAAGCTTCAGATACACGGTAGCGGAACTTTTCTTCTGCCTTGTGTCTAACAAATTGTTACCTCTTTGCACGTTTAGCAAAAGGCAACGAAAGCGATGGAAACGCACAGTATTCCAAAGCTCCGTATAGGTCGGGCTTATATGCCAAGCTAAGCCCGACTTTCTCTCGCTACTTCCCCCATTCCTAATCACTCACCGCTCCTAGAAAAAGCCTTGTCATAACAAGACTAACCTCAAGTCGTACAACTCTCACGACATCGTTCCACAGCCACATTGAGTATGACTGCGCATTATCTCGATGAATGCTTGAAAACCCACTCTGCTCCTGACACACTCTCACGCTATCTTCCCACTTTGTGAAACCCCGAAGCTCCTATGATGCCAAATACTCCGACCGCGAATCCCATCACTCCCAATGAACTGCTGAAATCTCTGTTTGGTTACGATAATTTTCGTCATCAACAAGCAGATATTATCGACTCGTTGATGTCGGGGAATGATGTACTGACATTAATGCCAACCGGCGGCGGTAAATCTATTTGTTATCAAATACCGGCTATTCTGAGGCAGGGAGTTGGCGTAGTGGTGTCTCCACTTATCGCACTGATGCAAGATCAAGTCGACGCGCTACACCAAGTTGGCATTCGTGCTGCTTACCTCAACTCAACATTGAGCCCTTACGATCAGCAAGTCGTGGAGGAGCAAGTGCTCACCGGTGATATCCAAATCCTGTATGTCGCACCTGAACGACTATTAATGGAGAAGACGCTTCGTTTGCTGGAGCAATCAAGCCTATCACTATTTGCTATTGATGAAGCGCACTGTGTAAGCCAATGGGGTCACGACTTTCGCCCCGAGTATCAGCAGCTCAGCGTGCTCAAACAGCGTTTTCCTACCGTGCCAAGAATCGCGCTCACCGCAACCGCTGATCTAAAAACACGAGAGGAGATCATCGCTCAGTTAGCACTTGAGCAAGCCGATGTTTACATTCACAGCTTTGATCGCCCTAACATCACTTACTACGTCTCCGACCTTGGCAATGCCAAACAAGAGTTGTGGCGCTTTATCGATACACATCATCAAGATGATGCCGGTATTGTCTATTGCCTATCACGTAAAAAAGTAGAAGAGACAGCGCAGTGGCTGTGTGACATGGGCAAAACGGCATTACCTTACCATGCTGGCCTTTCTAGCGAGCAACGCGCCAATCACCAACGCCGCTTTTTAAGTGAAGACGGCATCATCGTCGTCGCAACCATCGCATTTGGGATGGGGATTGATAAACCCGATGTTCGTTTTGTGGCACATTTAAGCCTGCCAAAAAGCATTGAGGCTTACTATCAGGAAACTGGGCGTGCAGGGCGTGATGGTATGCCGGCGAATGCTTGGATGAGCTTTGGCATGCAAGACATGGTACTGCAACGACAAATGGTGCAAAACTCCGAAGGCGCGGAGCAATATAAGCGCGTATCCATTCAAAAGCTCAATCGACTGCTCGGCTATTGTGATTTAGCGACTTGCCGCCGCCAATCTCTACTTGCCTACTTTGGCGAAACGCTATCTAAGCCTTGTGGTAACTGTGATAACTGCCTCACCCCACCCGAAACTTGGGATGGCTTACAAGCGACTCAGAAGGCTCTTTCTACTGTGTATAGAACAGGTCAGCGGTTTGGTGTGAGCTACTTAGTCAATATTCTCTTGGGCAAAGCCGACAGTCGAATTACCCAAAACCAGCACGATACCCTTTCTACATTTGGTATTGGTGGCGACCTTTCTGCGAAAGAGTGGCAAGGAGTATTTCGTCAACTGCTCGCTATGAATCTTCTCGAGGTGCACGGTGAACACGGCAGCTTGCAGCTTACCGAGTTGTGCCGACCCTACCTGAAAGGCGAGCAACCCATCGAACTTCGCAAACTGCGAGTCTCGAAAAAATCGGCAAAAGGCACGAAGAAGAAAAGCTCTGGCACATTGTCTGCAGCCGATATGCCGCAATTTGAAAAGCTTCGCGAAGTTCGTGCAGAACTAGCTAAGCAGCAATCGGTGCCGTCTTACATGATTTGTCATGATGCGACACTGGAATCACTCGCTAGCGTACGCCCACAAACCCTTGATGAACTTTCGACTATCTCAGGTTTTGGTGAAGTTAAGATCGAGAAATACGGCGATGCCTTTATCACCGCTATTGAGCCTAAATCCGAAGCCGAAAAGCAGCTCTCGGATACCGAATTTGAGTCTCTGGGGCTTCTTAACAAAGGGTTGTCCGTTGAAGATATCGCCAATGAGCGTGGATTAAAGGCGACAACGATCATGTCTCATCTAGCTCAAGCCATAGAATTAAACGCCTGCGAGTTAAACAGCGTGGTCTCTTTAAGCGAAGAGGAGATCCAAGCAATTACACAGCAAGCAATAGCGCTTGATTCACTAGTACAGCAGGCCATCAAGCCGCTATTCGAGCATTTTGAACAGCAATACGATTACGGCACGCTAAAATGTGTACTTGCTAAAATGGCCGCAGAAAGTCAATAAAAATGGAATGTCAGATTGCATCATTGACGATGTGTTTACCCCTTTTGGCTAGTATTGCCATCGGGGTGATGAATATATGATCACAGCATTGCTACAGGAAAGTAGCTAAAGGGATATTTGAGATTGTAGAGCATGGGAGACTCAGCCTTCCCGAGTTTACGATTACTATCTTTGACGCCAAGACCGCTTGTCTTGGCGTTTTTTTATTTGGAATATGCTGCTAAAGAGCAAACATACCTAGTCACTGTGCGACCAGCTTTCGAACATGTCTATTCCCTTTCCGTAGTTCCATTCTTGATATGGAATCTAGTCAAAGCGCACTCAAAAACTCATATTTGGATATTTCCGTGTTAGCGAGAACTAATGTCGTGTTAGATGGAAGCTTCAATAACTAAAAATTATACTGAGCTACGACTTCCGAGAAACCATTCTTATTTGCTCAATTTCGTCATCATCAATATTTAGAGACTGCAAGAATTTAAGGTGGCCTAGTGGCTCCATCTTTTCAAACTGTTTGTGCCAGTTAAGCATATCTTGATCATCCATGCCTGACTCTCTAAGTATCTCAGTCCATCGTTCTTTCGTTAACTGCCCTTGATTTAATAACTCAGGTTCTTGCAGTAGAGCCATTATCGAGCTTTGCTGTTGGCGGAGCTTTTTGATCTCGATATCGAGAGCGGCAAACTGTTGGCGTAAAACCTCATCTCGATTCTTTCCTTGAGATTGTTGCATCAATTCTTTTATCTCACTGACAGAGATACCATAAGAGCGATACGCAAGAATTGCCTGAAACGTTTCAACCTCACTATTGCCATACAGTCGATAGCCACTTGAAGTGCGGCTTGCTGGAGCAATGAAGTCCTGTCTTTCGTAGTACAGGACAGTGGTGCGAGAGACGTCTAGTTGCTCACAAAACTGTTTAATACTTAGCACCATACATTCCTCTACTTCTTTTGACCATATTGAGACCACGCCATTGGGATTAATGCACTGGTAAGAATAACCGAAGCACCAATCATCGACCATGAATCTGGTATTTCAGAAAAAATTATCATACCGATGAGAATAGAGTAGATAATTTTCACAAACTCAACATTAGCGATGATGTTTGCTTGTGTCCATTTATAAGCAGAGATACCAACGTATTGAGCGATTGAAGAAATAATGCCAACCAAAAGAAGTAAAGCGAAGTCTTCTATTGTAGGTGTTCGCCATAGAAATAAGGTTGGCATCAAAGCAATAAAGCCGATTGCAAACGCTTGATATGCCATTAAAGTGATTTTTGGTTCACTTTGAGCCACTTTTCTTACACATATCACAGCCACAGCAGCACCTATCGAAGCAACCACGCCAGATAAGATATAAATGGCCTGGCTATCTTCAAAGGTAGGACGAACAACTGTTATCACCCCTATAAACCCAACTGCTATGGTGAAGATTCGAGAGCCTGTCATCTCTTCACTCAGAACAAGGCGAGCAATGATGGCTACAAAAAGCACCTGTAAGAACCCAAGAGCGGTTGCGTCTGCAAAAGCAATATTGCTTACGGTAATAAATCCAAAATACAACGCTGTAAATGCGCCCAATATTCTCAATATGTGGAGCGGTAGCTTCTTTGGGTTAAGTAATATCTGAATGTTATTCGTTATCGCAGGGATAAGCATCATCATAAAAATGAGCTGTCTAAAAAATAGGATCTGAAATGTATCGTAGTCTGCGCTCAACTTACGGACAAACACACCGACTATGGTAAATAGTGCGGTTGAAATTAGTGCTAACGTCACACCTTTAGATGTTGGGGGTAAAGCTTCAAATAGCCGTAAGATTCTAGGGTCTTGTACGGTACTTTTCACAAGAAACTGATACATCGAGTGAAGCCTCTTAGTCAAGTTTTGATCAAGAGGCGCATTCTAAGCTCGATACTTGTAGACAGGTCAACCTAGTCGAGATTTCAATATCAGTAAACAAATAGGTTTGTTAGCGACTAACTCGTTTCGGGGCGTGCGACGTGAAGTCGTATGAAGCGCTGTTCACCGCTTAATGTGTGAACCATCTGTATCAGCAATGCTCTGGATAAAAATGAGCTACAGGTTTCAATAAATTAGCAGTTAACGGATTAGCCGAGGTATTACAAATGCCTCTAGTGTAGTGGCCAAGTTCATTCAACCACTACACAATTACAAATGACGTCACAGTACAATAGACTACTGGCACCATATGAGGTGTACCAGAAAAAGCAAATGTGGCTTAGAAAGTCTCCAATAAAACTGGAACATTACAGTCTATGAGGTAGTGATAGATTGATGTTGATTAATCATTTTGTCTAGCACATTCACAAGATCTTCGCCGGTTTTTTTCATTTCGATTTGATCTTTAGATTCAAGAACACCATCAATATCAAATCGCATTTTATCTTCTATTCCAGCAAATGCCATAGACCAATTGGAAAAGCTTCTACTAACACATGGTTCAAATTGTAGCACCGTGATTTTATTGTGACGAGGATCCAATTGTATGTTTTCAAATAAATCTGCCAAAGCATCTTCAGGGCCTTCAATCACTTGGCAGAAATAGCCGCCAGAATAAAGTAGGGCGCCAGTAACTTCAATGCTTGGGTTATTAGATTGTGCTACGTTTAATATTTTTTCCACCTCGATTTTTACTGCTTCGTTATCCCCTTGAATGTTACTTTTGCTGATGTAGGCTAAATAATATAAGTTATCCATAAAATCTCCTATAGTGAAAAATTGTTTATATTTTCAAAATCTAAGGGTTTAGAGAAAATAAATCCTTGAATTAGTTCCGCTCCCATTTCCTTTACTAAGCTAAGCTGTTCTTCCGTTTCAACACCTTCAACTATCGACGTCAAAGATAAAACATCGCTGATAGCCAAAATGGATCTACATAAATTCGTCGCGCGAGTCGAGCGGATACTGTCAGACCTACATAAATCTTTAATAAATGAACGATCAATTTTTACATAATTAAGTGGTAGAGAATTAACTTGTGACAAAGAGGAGTATCCAGTACCAAAGTCATCTAATGATATTGAACAACCAAGAGCCCTGATTTTATGTAAATATTTATGCATATCATCACTTATTAACGACGACTCTGTAATTTCAAAGCTTATTCGCTCGGGATCTATTTGTGTTTCTTTTAATGCTGTTTCAATTGACTTGATCAGTAGTTCACCCTCAATAAATTGAGTCGGACTGATGTTTATGCTCACTGTAGGTATATGCCCTGATTCAGTAATTGGAAAATTAACGGCATCAGTACAAGCTTTTCGAATAATCCAATCTCCAAGTATATCCATAACCGATATTTTCTCGGCTAAAGGAATAAAATCTGCTGGTGAAACCAACCCTCTTGTGGGATGGTACCAACGGATTAGAGCCTCATATCCATGAATATAACCTTGAGTTATATTGACAATAGGCTGGTAATGTAAACAAAATTCGTTATTAGAAATGGCATGATGCAGTTCAGCAGCATTAGTGGCTAAGGACACACGAAGATCATTTTCTATTTGATGTGATGCCTTCGCCTCTTCCACCATTGATGAATCAAAATACACTACTTTTATTAAATCATTACCTGCACGGTGTAATGCAATTTCGGCGGCACGAATCAGTTCTTCTCCATTTTTAATGAAGGAACATTGATGAACCACACCAACACGGAGACTTAAAACTGTAATGTGACCGCCTTTTAAAACTAACGGACGTTGAGCAAAGTCAAGTAGCTTTTCAACCTGCTCTGTTGGAACATCAAGATTATAAAAAAACACTATAAAATGGTCGCCATGCATTCTTGCTATTGCGAGAGCTTGAGGGAATATTTTACGAAGGCGTTTACTAACTAATCTCAGGACATCATCACCACTCAAACCACCAATGCAATCGACAATACCGCCAAAACGCGATAATTCAAAAGAAATTGCGGTAATATTCTTACTATTGAGCTGTTTGTAGAGACTTTCCAGTAATTTATAGGCACTGAGCCTAGTTAAAAATCCCGTTAATTTATCTGTCTCTATTCCATCAGTAAAAGAAAGTAATTCGTTTATAACTATACCTATGTTGTATGAAAAAAGTGAATATTTTAAAGATAGCATACAAAATCAGAAGAGTACGGTTAACTCACAATTATGTGACTCAGCCTTAAAGTGACAGGTTTAAATCCATTTACATTCACCTAAGCTGGCTCGCTTTCCATTTCAATGCGGCTTGGTGACGTAATACAGACAAAAAACCAAACTGCCCAAGATTGAGCAATTCTTAAACAACATACTGAGCTTCAGGAATACCAAGCCCTTAAGCTTGTTCATCGCTTTAATCATAGCGTAGGTTTCGCCAACCTGATCATTGTAGTTTCTCAGGCTTAGATCGCTCTGGGATGCGAAAACGAAAAGTCCAGATGCCATTAGAATTGGGACGAAGATATCGCATGTTGTGTACCTACTTTGTGTACCAACGTGATTTCGCGAGATTGATCGAGAGAATTTATACAGTTAACCTTTTGAAATTTCGTTATTAAAATTCATGTGGTTGCAAGCAGCTTAGCGACGAAAGAAAGTTACACCAAACAATTCTTCGACCTACGCACCTCGGTAGTTAACGCAATGACAAAGTCGCTTGGTAATTAAGGTACGACAGAATCACTTGGTGATCACATTTTGAGTAGCTTTATCTAAACTCGTTTCGGGGCAAAAGCAAGTTTGACTCCGAGTCTATCGCTTGCGGTAATTAGATTCCTGCCTGCGCCGGAATGGCGGCAATATCAGCTTTGAGGTAAAACTTCGTTGGTCACTTCAAAGCAAAAAAAACCGCGCTCGAAAGCGCGGTGTTACCTTGGGCTTGGTAATGACAGTGTTTTATCGTTGTTGTGATTTTAATTTGAGTCGCATTGCGTGCAATACGGGCTCGGTATAGCCATTGGGCTGTGCGCAGCCTTCGAACACCAACTGACATGCTGCAGAGTACGCAATGCTGCTGTC
Source organism: Vibrio sp. CB1-5 (assembly GCF_059412285.1). NCBI lineage: Bacteria > Pseudomonadati > Pseudomonadota > Gammaproteobacteria > Vibrionales > Vibrionaceae > Vibrio > Vibrio sp. CB1-5. The sequence continues at coordinate 163,222 of NZ_JBJHPB010000006.1, forward strand.
AAAATTGGGGGCCATATTGTTGTAATTTGGGTCATCGGCATTTTGTTGGTCAACGACTTGTGCCATACGCTGCATGGTTTTCATCACTTGAGATTCAGTGCAAATGCCATGACGTAACCAGTTGGCAATGTGCTGACTTGAGATGCGTAGTGTGGCGCGATCTTCCATTAAACCGACATCATTGATATCTGGTACTTTGGAACAGCCAACACCTTGGTCAATCCAGCGCACTACGTAGCCAAGAATACCTTGTGCGTTGTTGTCTAACTCGCTTTGAATTTGTTCTGCTGTCAGCTTTTGTGAGCCTAATAGTGGAATTGTTAAGATGTCATCCACACTCGCAATCACACGCTCACGAAGCTCTTTTTGACGGCTTGGTACGCTCACTTGGTGGTAGTGAAGCGCATGTAATGTCGCTGCGGTCGGTGACGGTACCCATGCCGTGTTGGCACCTGATTGTGGGTGACCAATCTTAGCATCCATCATTTTTGCCATGTTATCTGGCTCCGGCCACATACCTTTACCAATTTGTGCCTTACCTTGTAGACCGCACGCCAAACCGAGATCCACGTTTTGATCTTCGTAAGCGCCAATCCAAGTCATGGTTTTTAGTTGCCCTTTCGGGGCAATTGCGCCCGCTTCCATACTGGTGTGAATTTCATCACCCGTTCTATCTAAGAAGCCTGTATTGATGAATACGACACGCTCTTTCGCAGCATGAATGCACGCTTTGAGGTTAACCGAGGTTCGACGCTCCTCATCCATAATGCCAACTTTGATGGTGTTTCGTTCAAGACCCAATGCGTCTTCCACTCGCGTGAAGAGTTCGTTAGTAAACGCCACTTCTTCAGGGCCGTGCATCTTAGGTTTAACAATATTGATGCTGCCTGATGTCGAGTTTTGATACTGGCTATTGCCTTTGAGATCATGGATAGCTATCAGCGAAGTGATCATCGCATCCATAATACCTTCAGGCACTTCACGACCTGCACTATCAAGGATCGCAGGGTTCGTCATTAGGTGGCCAACGTTGCGAATAAACAGCATACTGCGGCCTTTGAGGTGGATCTCGCCGCCGGTCACGCTGGTGTATTGACGATCTGGATTTAAGCTTCTGACAATCGTTTTACCATTCTTTTCTAGGCTCTCTTGCAGATCGCCTTTCATCAGACCTAACCAGTTACGATAAGCCAGCGCTTTGTCCTCGCCGTCTACCGCCGCTACCGAATCTTCACAATCCATAATGGTAGTTAGCGCCGCTTCAACAACCACATCTTTGATGCCCGCTGCATCGACACGGCCAATCGGTGTGTTCGGGTCGATTTGAATTTCGATATGAAGGTTATTGTGTTTAAGAAGAATACATGACGGTGAACTCGCCTCTCCCTGATAGCCGATAAACTGCGTGCTATCCATCAAGGTCACTTCCTCACCATTGGTAAGGGTAGCAGTAAGTGTGTTACCTACACTAACATTGCTGATGCTGTATTGGGTGACTTCACGATGTGATACGCCGTTTAAAGGCGCTGCTGAGTCAAGAAACTCACGAGCATAGGCAACCACTTTTTCACCACGCACTGGGTTAAAGCTACCACCACGTTCCGCGCCATCCTCTTCGCCGATCACATCCGTGCCGTAAAGCGCATCATACAAGCTCCCCCAACGCGCATTCGCTGCGTTAAGTGCAAAACGGGCATTCATAATAGGTACCACCAGCTGTGGTCCTGCTTGAGTCGCAATTTCTGGTTCTACGTTTTCTGTGGAGATTTCAAAATCATCAACTTCAGGAACCAAGTAACCAATTTGCTGAAGAAAGGTTTTGTATTCGACTGGATCAATCGCTCGACCTGCGCGCTCTTGATGCCAAACATCGATTTGATGTTGCAGATCGTCACGCTTGACGAGCAGTGCGCGATTTTTAGGCGCTAGGTCAAATAAAATCGACTCGAACGATTGCCAAAATGCGTCGGCTTCAATACCAGTGCCGGGAATGATTTGCTCATTAACCAAATTGTAGAGGGTGCTATCAATGTTCAAGCTTCCCTGTTGAATACGATTGCTCATAAAATTTATCTCGAATTAGTCGATGACCACTGCTTAAAAATCTACGTAACTGAGGAGAATTTGACTAATTTATGCCACTTATAGTTAACATTCACAGAAAAAATACCACTATTATTGACCTTCTCAGCTACTCCGTTACGCCACTTTCTAGCTCATTAGCGACGCTTTTTATTAGGCGGCGCATCCATTGGTGATCAGGATTACTTTGCAACAGTGGACTCCATGCCATCTTGACTTCAAACGGCTCTATCGCAAATGGCGCAGGTTTGATAAGCAGTTTAGGATTGTTGCGCTGCGATTGGGCAGCCATGCTCGGAATCGTCAAAATCAGATTCTTCTGCTGAGCAAAAAGGATGGCGGATAGGTAGTGACGGGTGAATACGGTAATGTTTCGGGTTTTGCCTATCTTCACTAACGCCTCATCAATCCAGCCCAGTTTCTGCGCTTGACTCGGATTGACGCCGTGTCCGGTTCCCATGCCGGTTTTACTTACCCAGATATGCTGTGCCTTTAGATAAGAGAACAAATCAAAGTTATCGGCGATCGGGTTCTCGCTACTGAATAGACAAGAAAAGCCATCGTGCCACAGACTCATTTGGTGGAAGGACTGTGGAATATCATCAAAGCGGTTGATGACAATATCGACCGTGCCCTGCTCTACATCCTGATAGCTCACATCACTTGGGGTCATGATGTCCAAACGTATCTTAGGGGCAATTTCGCTGAGCTTTTCCAATAACGGTTGAATAATAGTGGACTCGGCGTAATCACTCGCCATGATACGAAACACCCGCTCGCTATCCTCAGCATTGAACTCAGTCGTGGTTTGCACCGTCTTTTCTACATTAGCAAGAATATTTCGAATCTGCGGCTGAAGTTTTTGAGCACGCTCGGTTGGGATCATCCCTTCACTGGTTCGCACCAAAAGCGGATCCTCAAACAGATCGCGCAGGCGACGCAATCCATTACTCATCGCAGGCTGAGTGATGCCCAACTGATTCGCCGCGCGGGTCACGTTTCGTTCTCGCAGCAGCATGTCTAAATACACAAGCAAATTAAGGTCAATACGAGCAATATTCATAACAAAAATACCGAGTATAACAACTATAAATTAACAAAATTATCACACAAGCAGCTAGGATTTGTCCATAACAACAAGTTAATACTACAGGCCACTGGCCACCCTATATCCAACGTGAAACTAAGGAATAGTTATGTCGCAAATTAATCAAGATATCGAAATGATCCAAGTTGCAAAACGCGCTGCAGGTACGCCATGGGATGCAATCGATGCTGAGTCTGCAGCTCGCATGCGTGCTCAAAACAAATTCAAAACTGGCCTAGATATCGCGCAATACACGGCGGATATTATGCGTGCAGACATGGAAGCGTACGACGCAGACAAGTCTCAGTACACTCAGTCTTTAGGTTGCTGGCACGGTTTCATTGGCCAACAAAAAATGATTTCTATTAAGAAGCATTTTGGTGGCAAGACTGATAAACGCTACCTATACCTATCAGGTTGGATGGTTGCAGCACTTCGCTCTGACTTCGGTCCACTTCCAGACCAGTCAATGCACGAGAAGACTTCTGTTCCGGCACTTATCGAAGAGCTATACACTTTCCTTCGTCAAGCGGATGCACGCGAACTAGGCGGTCTATTCCGTGAGCTAGACGCAGCACGTGAAGCGGGCGACGTAGCACTTCAAGACCAAATTCAAGACAAGATCGACAACCACCAAACTCACGTTGTGCCAATCGTTGCGGATATCGATGCAGGTTTTGGTAACGCAGAAGCAACTTACCTACTGGCTAAGAAGATGATTGAAGCGGGTGCTTGTTGTCTACAGATTGAAAACCAAGTAGCCGATGAGAAGCAGTGTGGTCACCAAGACGGTAAAGTAACCGTACCTCACGCTGACTTCCACGCGAAGCTACGCGCGCTACGTTATGCATTCCTAGAGCTTGGCATCGACAACGGCATCATCGTTGCACGTACTGACTCACAAGGCGCAGGCCTAACCAAAGAGATTGCGGTAGTGAAAGAGCCGGGTGACCAAGGCGACATCTACAACTCTTACCTCGACGTTGAAGAAATCGATGTTGCAGACATGAAGCAAGGCGACGTTTGCTTTAACCGCGATGGCAAGCTAGTGCGTCCTAAGCGTCTACCTTCTGGCCTATATCAGTTCCGCTCAGGTACGGGTGAAGACCGCTGTGTATTTGACTGTATCGAAGCTATCAACGCAGGTGCTGACCTACTTTGGATTGAAACTGAGAAACCACACATCGGTCAAATCAAAGAGATGATGGACGGCGTACGTGCAGTACACCCTAACGCGAAGCTAGTTTACAACAACTCGCCTTCATTCAACTGGACGCTAAACTTCCGCCAACAAGCGTACGACGTAATGGTAGAAGCAGGTGAAGACGTATCAGCATACGACCGCGCAAACCTAATGAGCGCGGAATATGACGAAACCGAGCTATCGAAACGCGCTGACGACAAAATCCGCACGTTCCAAGCAGACGCATCACGTGAAGCAGGTATCTTCCACCACCTAATCACACTACCAACGTACCACACCGCTGCGCTATCAACAGATAACCTAGCGAAAGAGTACTTCGGTGATGAAGGCATGCTTGGCTACGTTAAGAACGTTCAGCGCCAAGAAATCCGTCAAGGTATTGCATGTGTTAAACACCAAAACATGTCTGGTTCAGATATTGGTGATGACCATAAAGAGTACTTTGCGGGTGAGAACGCGCTGAAAGCGGCTGGTGAGTTGAATACTTCGAATCAGTTTGACTAAAGAGCTTTACCTCTTCTAGCCTCCCTTGTAAGGGGAGCTAGAAGGGGTGCTTTTCGCTCTCCCCACCCTGCTCCAAAAACACAAGAGGCCGCCCATGACCCCACTACACCTAAAAGACGCTCAAACCCTACTAACACAAAACGGCTTCACCACCAGCAACACCTGGTACCACGGAACCTCTTCAGCACTCGTCGCCTCTATCCAAGCAAATGGCTTAAAACGCTCAGGCGACCAAGCTCTCAATGACGTCGCTAAAGCCACCATGGCAACCATAGGAAACCACTTCCAAGACGTCACAGAGCCTGTATTTCTCACCCAAAGCAAAGAGCTCGCATACTACTGGGCGCAGCAAACAGTTCGTGAACGTGGCGTAAGATTCGGAGGAAGTGAAGAGCCAGTTGTAGTGCAGGTTAACCTCAATGCAGACCAGCAAAGTCGAGTAAAACCTGACGTAGGTGCAATGAGTCTATTAATGATGCGTGATGGCGAGGCATTCATGGCGCACATCGCTAAGCTCTATCAAGACAACCATCTCGCGGTTCCTGAGATTGACCTTCGCAATGCCGACCGCATGGATTTCTTGAATATTCTGGGTATGGCTTACATCGATGACGACATTAGCCGAAGATGCATCGAAGAACTGCTAGAGCCCATCACGGAGTGAACTAAAAAAGCAGCTAAAAGGCTGCCTTTTCACTGTTTGATTCTAGTTTTCCACAAGAAGAGGGGGATTTTCTTCACTAAGATGGTCTACTGAAGCGTCTCTCGCTTTATTTGAATCACCAGCCATAATTGCCTCATAGATGCGGCGGTGCTCATTAATACATGTAGAGCCGCCATCGGAAGAGAATCGAATAAAGTTAACGAACATGGTAGTTAAGATATTGCCAAACGGCAGAAAGAAGTCATTGCCCGTCGCATTAAAAATAAGAGAATGAAAACGAGTATCTACATCAAGCCATTTTGTTCGATCAAAAGGTTGTTCCTTTGAAACTTCTACCATCTCCTGGAAAGTCGCAGAAAGCTCAATCCGCTGCTCTGCTGTTGCAAACCTAGCCGCTAACGCACAAGCTTCCGGCTCTACGGCTCGTCGCAAGCCAAGAAACTGGCCACAGAATTGCTCAACATCGTTTAAGCCGTCCATCCACTCAATGAGCTGCGGGTCGAGAAAATTCCAATACGCTCGATCAACGACTCGAGTACCAATCTTTGGACGTGACTCCAGTAGCCCCTTTGAGGTTAACAGTTTCACCGCTTCGCGAAGAGCGGTACGGCTGATACCGAACTGTTCACACAAAGCCATTTCACCCGGGATGATGGAGCCCTCAGCCAATTCACCAGAGAGGATGCCTCTGGCGATGTCTCTCGCTACCTGTACATGGATACTGCGCTTGGAGCTCGTGATTACATTGAACTTACCTGACATAATGCTACCGATTTTGAATTAAATATGTATTATTTTAGTAGATATCGTATCATTAATAGAGGCCGAGTAAATGTGACCCCCTGCATCTATTGATGATAAGCCCTTAGCTCTGTACAGCATTTGCCGCTCAAATCATTCACTCCCTCTCACTCACAATAATCAATCTAACTTTGTATTTTGTGACACTTCAACCTATCTCACCAACCAAACAAAATAATATTGTATTATTTAATATCTGTTAACTAGTACACAGGGATCGTTGACCACCTTGGTAGAGACATCACTAACAGCGGCACACCGTTGTTACTGTAGGCATTGAGGTAATGATGAGAGTTTGGATTTTAGAAACGCTTGTATGAGCTGCTGTAACGGTCAGTGTGTGTTGCTAGCTGGGGGGTTAACACCGTCAATATTTTATCTGCGCTTGGTATCTCTATCGCTGATTCACGCTCTTCGATGACTTTTGTTTTGTTCATAACGATTTTTAGACCAAGCGCTTAAGTATAAAACTCTACCGCTTTGTCCATGTCACCAACCATATCTTCGGTAAATCACTAAACGTACTTTTTAATGAATTTGAAACTTAACGATCAACTCGCAATCGTTGACCGACTGAATCTGCTGTACATGTTTCGCCACTTTCGGGTTTGGATGACGCTTCAAGAACTCAACTAGTGCTGATTTACAACAGCCTAAGGATGAGACAAAACGGCTACAGCTCGTTCGAGGACACTGTGGCAACAGCGTCATCACTTCTTCAGAAGCGAGCTGTAAATACTTTAATTCATAATCACTGTCACCTTGAGCACGCCAAAAGTCGGCTAAGTTATGACAAGACATCACCTTGATGGCCAATAGATCTTCGAGTTCCTCCATGTCTCCCTCAGTATTGATCTCCATATACTGAGATTCTGCCAATGCGACTTGATAATGCGCGACTGCTGACATTAACTCTCCGCGCTTAACTGCCTCATCAGCCAATAAAGTGTGTCTCTCCCATTTCACAGTGTCCATAACACCTACTCCATATCTGCCTACAGACATCAGATGATATTGATTATCATTTATATTTCAACCACATTATTCTTAGGGTTGCCTGCTGATCAACATTATTCAAAAAACACTGGACCTCTCAATCGAGAACAATTATCATTTTCAATACGTTATAATATAACAACAAGGACTTGTAATGAAGCCAAATATCCACCCTGATTACAGAAAAGTCGTTTTCCATGACACCACTGTAGACGAATATTTTATCGTGGGCTCCACGCTACAAACTGACCGCACAATTGAGTGGAAGGATGGAAAGACCTACCCATATATGACCATTGAGGTTTCATCTGAGTCTCACCCGTTCTACACCGGTAAACAACGCGTCATTAGCAAAGAAGGTCGTGTAGCTAACTTCAACCGTCGCTTTGGCGGCATTAAAACTCAGTCATAAAGGCGGATGCTATGAAAGTTCTTAGCTCACTAAAAAGTGCCAAAAAGCGTCATCCTGACTGCCAAATCGTCAAACGTCGTGGTCGTATCTACGTTATTTGCAAATCGAATCCTAGATTCAAAGCCGTTCAGGGCAAGGCAAGAAATAAGCGATAAATTGTGACAATTGTAAATAATTTGTTAACTCAAGCTTGAGTGCTGCATCAGTATGGTGTTAGGCTCTTCTTGAAAGCTCATGCAAGGAGGCATTATGGATGATTTGCAATTTTACCTAGTTAATGATTACTGCCCACGTTGTAACTCAGTGACGCAACACGACGCGTTCGAAGTAGATAATAAGCAGCACAAGGATGAAGCTCAAGTCGAGCAAGTGTGTGAGAAGTGCCAAGGTCTCGAGCTATAGTCGACACTTTGATTCAAGTAAAACCGCCCTTTCTAGGGCGGTTTTACTATAGCTTCTACTTCGATATTAAGATGACATTCGCCTGTAATTAATCTTGCGCTTATCAAGGTACTCCAACTGACCAACAACCCTTGGTAAAAAGCTCTGCCAAGATTTGTTTTCCGTCGCCGTCCATGCCACCTCAGCGACAGCAAACAGCCTTGGATATAATAAAAACTCAAGCGTTGCCCTGTCTTTAACAAACTCCGTCCAAACCAGAGCTTGAGTTCCAATCACTTGTTCGCTGTTTTCAATGCTACCCGGCTCAAAGTCATAAGCAGTCTTTAGATCAATTGCCCCAGCCCAAAGTACACCCGTTTCATTGATGTCCTTATTCCAAGCCATATCCAAGTATGTCGCTTGAGCCGGACACATAATCACCGGATAACCGGCTTCCGCAGCTTTTTGTCCTTCAGCGCCATTCGACCATGCGCAGACTGTAGCCTTGTTTGTTATCTTGTTGCCATGACTGGCTTCCTCCCACACGGCAATCGTTCGACCTTTTTGAGCGAGATATTGCTCTAAGTGGGAAATCAAATACCCCTCAAGCAAACGCACATCATCGAGCCCCATCGCCTCGGCTTTGGCAATACACGCAGGAGATTTCTCCCAGACATGTTTAGGTACCTCATCGCCCCCTAGGTGAATCACCTTAGATGGAAATAACTCACACACTTCATCGAGTATGGTTTCGAGTACTTGATAAGTACCGGGCAACCCTGGATTGAGCACATTATCTTGGTATTGCTGAATGGAAACATACTCAGACTTGTCGTCAGCTTCGCGCAGCAAATGCGGTAACGCCATAATCAGGGCACGAGCATGACCTGGAATATCAATTTCTGGAATCACCGCGATCTCTCGCGCTTTGGCGTACTCAACCACCTCTTTTATCTGCTGCTTTGTAAAAAAGCCGCCGTATCGCTTTGGTCCGGAGCCAAATTGAGATGGCTGTAGCTCTCCCTCGCCGCGCCAAGCACCCAGATCCGTAAGTTCAGGGAAAGCGTCGATTTCTATGCGCCATGCTTCGTCATCGGTGAGATGCCAATGGAACGTATTGAGCTTAAGCCACGCCATTTGGTCTATGACTGATTTCACAGTATCGATGCCATGAAATGAGCGTGCACAATCTAAAAACTGCCCACGGTGATGGTATTGAGGCGCGTCGATAATGGTAGCCGAGGCGACGACACCTTGACCTGTAACCAACAGCTGCGCCAACGTTACCACGCCATAAAAGAACCCTGCCGATGTCGCCGCTTTGATCTGTATAGACTCACCGCCAATCGTCAACTCATAGCCTTCAGGTTTGATGTGCTCTGCACTTACCTTCAATAGCGACAGCGTCGCATCACCTTCTGCTTTGGCAAAGGTCACCTCAGGAAACTGATTTGAAAACCAATCAATGGCGTTACGAGTTTCTGGCCACTCAGCGTTGAAAGTTACTTGATTGGCTAGTCGAAATTCACCCTCGGCAGGCTCAATAGACTGCGGCTGAGGAATAACACCTGAGCTCGCTGCGGGAAGCGTCAACACTCGAAGATCTAAGTCTTCAGGTTGACTCATCTTATGTGTCCCCATTTCAACATCGACTATCGCTTCTCCAAGTCGTAAATAGGGATGATTTGGGCGCTCAGAAAGATTAAACAAACCACACGTTTGACTTTCAATGGTGGTCTGCCAACGCTCACCTTTTCCTATCGTAGTATTTGCCGGAGGTGCCATCTCAATGTGTGACCCAACTTGCGAGGTGACATGTCCATTGACTACGGTTTGTTTATCGATATAGCGAGGCATATCAAAGCACAGCACAAAATCTTTAAGTTCCGTGTCAGTGCTATTTTCTAGGACAATATTGAGCTTGAGCGAGCCATCTGCACTGTTAAGCACATCAAAGTGTAATTTAGGTTTACTCACGACAAATCCTTCTTACTTTATACGCAAACGAGCGTTGATTGCGGGGAGTGTAACCACCTAGCATATCAATTGCTCAAAACCCTGTGATGACACTCTCGATGCAGAAATCCAAGAATGCGGCGCACCCTAGATTATTGGCTTGAAGAATAAGATAGCTATTGCTAATCCAAACTCTTTCACGTAGATGCTAAGATACTCGTTGAATCGAACTCTCATGTTCAAAGCTCTAAGAAACAACCTAAATCAGTCGCGTAATATCAACCTCATCAAGTTGCTCGTCCAGCATGTACTCTTTCGCAAATCGTAAATACACACCTGACGTTAAAAACAGCTCGAACAGCGATTTGTCCAAATGATTGTCCTTCACCATATAACTCATGATTTGCAGTGACTCCGCCTTTCTAGTTACAATTCCAATTCAACATTCAGCTTTCTAAACAACCAATCAGGTACTTTATGTACAGCGCCGTAGTTTGGCGAAGATGTTTCTACTTGCTCGCCTGATACCCATTGAGTCTTACCCTCGGGATCTCGTGAAACCTGCCAGTACAACTCCTCTTTTTTCTGCAAAAGATGACGCTTTACTTGCTTTGCAAACGTCTTACTTTTGATAAATAGACCAAACTCCATATTTAGATAATCTGATCTCGGATCAAAATTCGAAGAGCCTATATAGGTCAGTTTATCGTCTATGATGACGGTCTTATTGTGATAATAAGTGTCACCCTGATAGAAGTTGTCCTCATTCACTGCACTGTCTTTGTATTCGTAGATATTTACCCCTTTATCCAACAGCTGCTCGCGATATTGTTCATAGTAGGCCGGGATAAATGCCGAGTCGTTCGAGCTGGACGAATTGGTCACCAAAGTCACATCGATGTTGTTTTCAATCAATTGATCAATGAATGTAAACTCACCATTGTGCGCTATCACATAGGGTGTAGAAATAGTGACCGTCTTCGCTTTCTCAAGAGGTGCTTGCACTAACTGCTCTGCTCTCGCTCTAAAATAAGGCTTGCTGTCATTGATCTTCTTTGCCGAGTCAAACACCGGGGTTACGACCACAGATAGAGTCTCCACCTCTCTTAGCGCCTCTATTGATGCATCAACGGCCTCAAGCACGTCTTGACGCTGCATAAACTCTTTATGTTTTGCTTTTTCAAATTCAATCGTCTGCTCAGGTTTAACAGGCTGGATCAAATCTGCAATCGCTACCAGATGCTCACTCCCCCAAAGCTGGTCATAATTGTGTGCAAACGCCTCAATGACCTCGCCGTGAAATAACACGTCGGTATCGAAGAAATTCGCCGAATCACTGTAGCCAAAGTAAGCTGAACCAATATTTCGTCCACCTAAAATCATATGCTCATGATCAACATTGAAATATTTTTCATGTAAACGGTGATCAAGCGTTTGTTTGTGACTTACAAAGTCACCTACCCTACCAAGCCACCCTGCTTTACGAGAATCGAATGGATTAAATAATCTCACCTCCATGTTTGGGTGTTGCGACACTTCAGCTAACCACTTTTCATCAAATACCAGCAAATCATCCAATACCAGCCTAACCTTAACACCGCGCTCAGCCGCAATTTTGACTTCCTCAAGCAGCATCAGTCCCACGATGTCTTTATCCCAAGAGAAGTAGGTCATATCGATTGAGACCTTGGCGCTGCGTACCATGTCGATTCTTCTTGCTAGTGCTTCAGAGGCCGACGGGATCAAATACACTTCCGCTTGATATTCGCTAGGTTGCCAGTTCTGTTCAAAATCACTCTCAACTTCGGGAAATGAAGTGGCACATCCTGCAGCCAAAGACACGACAACCATCAGAAACAATAGTCTGAATGGTTGGAAAAACATGAGGTTACCTATATTTATTTGAAAAGGTCGCAGACTAAGGCCCTTTAATGGATGCACTTAGCCGACACAAAGAAAGCTCAAATTGCTTCAACGAAAAGTACATTAGAGGCTTCCATGCCCGTCTAATGACTCATTCAATTACTTGTTGCTGAACAGTGCACGTACATCAATGTGTGCCCAATCTGTATCACTGCCGAGTGCTGGCAGTTTTACCCACAATTGCAACTCGTTAAGGTCAGTAACGACTTGGTAGTTGGTTAAATCAACATCTTGGTTGGTAGGCTTTGTCACACCGCCGTTCTCTTTGAAGTTACCTTCCTCGTCATAAAGAGGTAAATCGAAGATGTCACGCATCGCTTGAGCATCGATTGTGCCGGCTTGCTCTTTGTGGCGAGCATTTAGATTCTCTAAACGTTTTAGCGAGAAACTTTGTGTTTCGCGCATACCCAAACCCCAGTCTGGATTCAGGAACGTGTTTACCGTAACAAACGATTGAGCACCCTTGTCTGATACGCGTAGGCGGTTTTCCTGCATGGTGTTTTCGTATGCACATGCTTCGCCTTGTTCGTCTGCTAACATCCAAATTGAAGCGATGTCTGTACGAGCGGCTTGGAAACGCGAGCTCAGTGCTGTAGCCGTATCCGACTCTGTCATGTAATCGACCACTGAGTTCAAGAATGATGGTTTTTCAATTGATACAATGTTGCCACCCATTGAAGTACCATCGTGCAGGTCGGTATAAACGCCTTTGTCATTAAAGCCTGTTACCATCCACTGCCATCCAGGCCAACTCACGTTAACAAAACCATTTGAGCCATCGGTTGGGTTGTATACTGTGGTGTAAATTGGGAAATCCAAGAACAGCTCATTCCAGTCCATGTTACGACCAACAATCGTGTGACCATCAACCGTGTTATCGCCCCAAGACGCCATTGAAGAGCAGCCAGAGAATGAGTGTAGCTTACCAAGGTAGATTGCCATTGGACCACTTTGGTCTAGCACAATGACTTTTTCGAGTGGCCAGTTCAGACCCTCTGCAACCCCCATGAAATACTGTTTACGGCGCAGTGACAAAGTAGAGAACACGCGCGCACCGAACAGCTCAAACGCTTCTTTTTGACTAATTAACCCTTTATCAAACTCCGGCTGAACAATACGTTGATACATTGCTTCCATATGTTCTTTAGAAAGCTGGCCATACTGTTTGCCCATTTCAAACCAGCTGCCGTTTAGTTGAAGTACATACAGCATGTCTTGATCAGTTTCAAACATTGTGCCGTTTTCAAATTGCGCTTTTTTAATAAGATTTTGAGTAGTCATAATTGCCTCTATTAAATGTGATTATGTTTCGAATTGAGGCCATTTTAGGGTGAATTTTCTTATCTCAACAATTCCATATGACGGACCAAACCCATCGCAATTCAAACAAACCTCCACTTACGACGGTTAAAAGCATGCAAAAACAGCGAGATAGACACCAATACGCTAGGCAGCATCTGTTGATAGTGTGCCTAAAAGTGTTGATAAATAATTACGTAAGAGAGACAGAGCCCCAAAAACGTTATTTAACTAACAATCAACTCATACAAACCGTTGATGTTTCGTTCTTGTTCTTCAAGCTTGTGGGAAATTAAAGCTGTAGCGCTTTGAATAAGGATAAACGTGGGTACACCTGCGGCGGGTGAGAAGAGTGAGAAATGATAGTTTGAGAAATGAGTAAGGCGAATAGCTGTATATCGTTAGATATCAGCCATTCGCCCTAAATTGACAGGAGATTTTGCACAGAACATGCTTATGTTGTGAATCAGGATCTATTTACTCCCACGCATGACCCTCTATCACTTTCTGATAGCCATATTGATATAGAGACTGCATATAGTCTGCATCAAACATCGCTTTACTGGCGCGCTCCTGAGGGAAATCACGCCCCATCGCCGTAAAACGCACATCTAGGCCCTGCACCTGCGAAAAATACAGAATTTGATACAGATCCCCTTTACTCTGCTGAACCGTCAGATCTTTCACTGTTCTAGTGATCAATTCAATGCCCTTATCTTTGGTTTGTTGATACGGCATCTCAAGCAGGCCATTGCGAATAACATGAACTTGTGGCGGTTTTGTCATCCCCATCGCCAGGCTTATCTTCTGATAATCAATATGCTCAGCAAATAAGAACATTTGATTCGCAAGACCACCGTCCACATGCAGTTCTTCGCGCGACTTTCCATTTTCATCAACCTGGATAAATTGTGGTGGAAACACCCCCGGAATTGAGGCGCTTGCAGCCAGTATCTGGTATATCAGTCTAACCTTGTTTTCTGATGAACTGTTGGCAATAGCGCCTAAGTTCCAAACCACAAGTTCAGCCGAATCAAATTGCGTCGTACCTATCAGTAGACGCTTCCCGGCACGATGCTGCGCCGCTATATCTTCAATCAGTTCTGATGAATATGTATTGGCAATAAACGTTTGTAGACCGTCCCCATTTGAGAGTGCATCTTTGGTTAATGTCTGCAAAAAATGTCGCTTACCAAGAATGTCCTTATCACTGATATTCAGCATGACATTGGTCATCTCTGGCACCATCTCCTTGCCAACAAAAGCGAAGGGAGCTATCAGTGCTCCAGCGCTGATCCCCGTGACGACACTGTAGTCTTCAAGTTCTCCGGCATCATAGAGGCCATTTAACACCCCTGCTCCATAGGCACCATTCGCGCCTCCGCCAGATAGAACTAATACGTTGAGTGAGTCTGTATTCGAACGTATTGGTGTCTGATTCGTCTTCGCATCATAAAATAGACGTGTATCCTCGCCAGAAAACACTCGAATCGGTTCACTTGGTGTCTCTTCTGTATCTATGACAACCTGAGCATCATAATAATTTTCCATCGAGACTCGATTTTCCAATGAATGTGTCGTAGAACAGGCGCTTACCATCAATATGGGTACTAAAGCCATTATTAGTCGCTTCGTATTTAATTTCATGATCTTAACTCATCTATATATTATTTAATCAAGCTTTACTGACTTAAACTCCATTAGAAACGGTAGCCAAAGTTCAACGTCATCGAATTTCTCGTCTCACCTTTGTTATAAAGAACACTCAAGTTATAGTTCTTACCAATCTGCTTATTAAATCCGACCAAGTACGCCCAGTTATTTAGTTTGACACCAACGTCATAATCAAACTCGATATCACCGGCTACCACGTGTCCGTCCATACGGCTGTCTAACCCTTGATACTCCGCACCCACAAAGATTTGTGCGCGGTAGTCCACTAACTGGTAACCAAGCATCGGTTGAAGAGTCACAATACCATCACCCCAACGACCACTCCCTTTTAGGCGAGTTTTGGTATAAGTACCAGTGACTGACGCAAAGAATTCTTTATACCCAACAGATAACGTCGTGCCCACGCCCGCCATGTCGTACTCTAGGTGCAGCGGTACATTTAGTCGCCCAGTGTCACACAAAACGGTTATTTCTCGACAAAACGCATCACCTAGATGAGGAAGTTTATTATTCAGCTTATCGCGGATAGTCTCTCCCACTTCACCCGTGTATTCTGCGTCTACGTTAGCATCAACATTTATTTTTCCCACCATTCCGAATACGTTCCAAAAAGGCAGAATGTTAACATCACCACGTAATGTGAAGCTCTCTGCATTGACAAAGCCAATAGAGCCAAGCGGATCAAAAATGTCGTTCAGTCTGACGTCTTGAATCACAAAGTCATTGAATGGAATGTTCATATCTTGGCTGCGATACGAGGCCGAAATACCAAATGGCAGTGGTACGTCGATCCCTTGGCGTCTCACCATATCTCCCATTAATGGAAAGATACGGTCCAAATCAACACTTTGCTCAATCATTCTTGGATCTGACACCTGCTCTAGACGTTCATGATCCATAATGTTAACCCCTGTTTTGTCTTCATAGATGGCGACAGGTGAAATAGAGTTTATGATTGTTACTGGCTTTTTCTTGTGGTTACCGTTAATCGTTGTCTTCTTATCTGCGATAATCACTTTACCCGACGGTAGTGTATTAAAGTGGATCACTTGCTCGTAGCTTGTGACTTTATATTTGTCATAATCAAATGGCTTTCTATTGTAGATAGTCATCGATACTGGTTGGTTGTCGATGAGCTTTAGCTCCACACTTAGAAAACGAAAGTAGGCAATATCTTGTGGCAAGCCATATTTTGAATAGTCAAAACTGATCGTCACTTCACCATTATCTTTTTCAACCGCTTTGACAGAGTTTACATCGTAGCTGTCTACGTAGTTTCTTAAGCGATACTCCGTGCGCGTAAAAGCCTCGATCTCACTAATCACATCTTCTTGCTCATCGAGCTGGTCTTTGCGGTACTTGATGCGAAGATCAATATTGCCTTTCGTATCCGTATCTTTAACGAGGTAGACCTGAGACTCTCGCACCTCATCACCCACTTTCACTGTGCGAGTTGCGTACTCGACTAAATGTTCACCTTGCAGCAAAGAGCTCATCGCTAACTTTGGTAAATTGTCATCTACGTTGTAATGAGCAAAAACCTGTTTACCTGTATAAGTCACCAGCTCGTTTCCCTCTGCTTCAATCGCGTAAGCGCTTGTTGAGAAAGAGGCCACAAGAATTGCTGATAACAGTGTACGTTTGCTTTTTGTGTAAAGTGTTTTCATAAGTAGAGAAACCATTCGTCATAGTTGATTTCATAACCCCATGATTTCAACTATTTAGATTAAATGAAGCCTCCGCTTCACCTTCGACATTCAATCCGACCCTTTGGTCGTTTCGTTAAGATGAGCAAATTTTAAGATGCTTTTTTAAAACCATTTAATCTCATATGACGGATACAACCCTCACTAACCTCATCCCCCATACTCCACTGACCATATAGGGGCTTTATTTTAAATAGGCTCAGTTTTACCAATCGAGATGTCGTAACAGCAGCTCTTTATGGAGGACTTAATCCATCAAATGTGATTATTTCAGCTTCGATAGGGCTTATATGATTTGCTGATTACTAGGGGAAATAAGAGTCAACAATGAGATTGCGAAATACCGGTTTACTTGGATGTCTATTACTGATGGGGCTTTCCTGCCACTCCTTTGCTGAAAATATAAACGCGAAATCGGTGCTTGGAGTACTGGAGAACAATTTTGTAGAGGGGGAATTGCGTTACTGTAACTATGTATATAACGATATTTCTTTTTATGTTGTTCAGCGAAAAGAAGATGAATGCCAACAGGAAGCGATTGGAGAATTCCTTGAACCAAAGAAAGTTAAAAATCCGTCCCTAAACATACCTAGACTGTGGAAGGATACTCATTAAGAAGTATTTTCACTAGAACTCGTAAAAGGATCGCTCGATTCACTCCCTATGAACCCATGGGGCAATATTGATAGTGTTTGAAGTTCCAAGGATAGCCTGCGAAACTAGCTATGCCTGACACGCAGTGCGCTGTATATTATACAGAAGTTCTAGGCGGGTAATACCTTTCATTCGAACTTCGTAACAAAACCTTATGGCGAACGAAAATATTATGAACGATAATAGCCAAATATAAGAAATCCCTAACATTGATTCAATGTCAGGGATTAGTAATTATAAATTAATACAAGGTTACTTTTGCAGTATATTCTATGCGTTCAGACTGATTTAGTGGGTGTTGATAGTAATCAACGGTAAAGTAAATCGGCTTATCTTCATTAATTCGCTCTGCTATTTTCTTCTCTAGATCTTCTACCGAATTGAAATCATAGACATGAAAAGAAAAGCCCGGTTTAAGGCCCATGAGCTGTGCGTCTTCTCTTGTAATGTAGGTTTGTCGATAGATAGATTTCAAATACGTATTGAATTGTGCGGCAACGCTATCATCATTAATAATGACATAATCGAACTCATTAACACGGATGGTTTCTTCTTGTAGTGAATTCATCGCAGAGTCCATACTAAGCTGATTCTGAGCTTGAGTATCTTGGTTTGCGATCGTTGCAGGTTGAAAATCACCTGCCATCACAGATGCAGACATGACTACACAGAGGGGAAGGACATATTTTAGCATTTTATGACACCCATTATTGTTCGTACTTGAACAAACTGTTGGCAGGCATACCTCCTTATATGCCTTGCGTTTGAAATATTCGTGAGAAAATACACGCCTAAAACAGGTATTTTCTATCGCTGTCTATATAGGGTGGAACATTACATCCAAGAAATCATCTCTCTTGGTGTCAGTTTTTCACTCACATCACCAAATGCATTTGGGCCGTCCACAACAGTACCAACAATAGGTGCACCTTCATTCAGATCCAGTTTATTGATGTCTACCCAAAATAGGCCAGGCTGGCGTGATGACTCTAGGTAATACGTTTTGTTGCTATGATCTGCCAATGAGCGCCATAGCGTTGCTGAGATATTTGGGTGATCTGGATCTTCCATTCCTAGAGGAACACCAATTGAACGCATAATTGACATCGCCGCAGCGACTGCTGGTGCGCCATCCTCAAATTTAGGTGTGCTCTCTAGCAGGTAATCAACACGTACGAAACGGTCTGCGGCATTAATTGTGCCTGGCAACATTCGGTTACCACCCACAAGTTTCCAGTACTTGTTGATCGCCAATTGCTCATCAAACGTTGGCGAGTTGGTCATCACTGTGTACTCTTTGCCGTGGTGAATTACCAGCTCACCATCAATGTATTCTAGAATCGCAGAGTCACCTTGCTCATCACTCAAGGAAAGGTGAGTCGATGCAGCACGACCATTAGGAAGAATAGGGGCACAGATGATGAACTCAGGCTCACGCATGGCATCAACCGCTTCTTTAACAGTGGCAAAATTATCAAGGAAATACTGCGCCCACGCACCAATTGAAATCACAGGTTTCTCTGATTGAGTGTAATCACCATAATCGGCTTCCGCGAAGTAAAGGGTATTA
Organism: Vibrio sp. CB1-5; assembly: GCF_059412285.1. Classification (NCBI taxonomy): domain Bacteria; kingdom Pseudomonadati; phylum Pseudomonadota; class Gammaproteobacteria; order Vibrionales; family Vibrionaceae; genus Vibrio; species Vibrio sp. CB1-5. The sequence continues at coordinate 182,135 of NZ_JBJHPB010000006.1, forward strand.
GCCGCAAGACCTACTTCATTAAGGCCATCTGTCGACCCAGCGTCATACATAGTCGTAAAGACTGAACCGTACTTGGACGTCCAAGTTAGCGCATTATCATAGTTGCCACCAGTCTGCTTTAGACCACGTGGTAGCGCAATAACAGAGAAGGTTGATGTTGGGTCATTCCAGTCCATACCACGGCCAGTGATGAATTTGTCAGACTGAGTTTGATAAATCATGCGAGTACACATAATGAGTTGCTCCAAAAGTTAAATAGTAAATTGAAATTTGAACAGTGAGTTCGCTCTGAACTTGGTATCAAATTTACGCCAATTAACGACCATCAACCAATCGCATACGACGGATATTATCCGTCATTCAACTATTAGAAATTTCGTTTAATTCATGTTCTAAACCCCACATAACCTATTAAAATACAGAGAATTAAAGTGAAAACCTTAGTGATTACATCCAAAACTGCCCTACCCTTAACGTGATGGAGAACACTAAATTAGCGATTTTTGTCGCATTTGATCCGCCATTCGTCCATATTTATTTATCAACCTATCACATTATCTTCGGAAACCAGTTGATTTTATATCACAGTGGTTTCGACCAAAATCAGAGTGGTATTTTATGAGTTTTAGTATTGAACAGTTATTAGCATTTGTTACGGTTTACGAGGAGCGCTCTTTTAGTAAAGCCGCCGCCAAACTTAACAAGCACCGAACCACTACCGGGCAGGTTATCGCCAACTTAGAAGATGTGTTGGCCGTTGAACTATTTGAACGTATAGGTAGAACCGTCGAACCGACCGAAGAAGGGCACTTACTCTACCATTACGCCAAATCAACCGTGGATCAATCGAATATCTTCGACAAAATCGCGCTCAGCTTATCCTATGGAGGGTTAGAAGGAATTAACTTCGCTTATTCCAGTATCATTCCTCACGGAGCATTAGCGGCTATTAGAGAACAATTGGCTGAGGATTTTCCCAATATGCGCGTCAATTTCTTGGTTAAGACAAAAGAACAAATTGAAGAAGGGCTTAACAACGGCGACATTCATTTCGGCCTCGTGAATGTTGATAAAGGCAAAGGGATGTATGGCAAAGACGCCACTTTTCTTGGCCATATCGAATTTCTGCCGTTTGTTAAGAAAGGCGGGGCATTATCGCAACTGTCTGAGAGCCAAGCCCTTAGCGGCCTGCGTACATCACGACAGTTTGTTCTTCGAGCATTCGTCGATGAGGGGTTAAAAGAGAAAGTGGTGGTTTCTCCAAATAATGAAGAGATCGACCAATTGGCGCTTGTGATCAAGTTAGTTCAATCTGATCTAGGTTGGGCATGGCTTCCCAAAGTACTCTCTGAATCCGAATACGTTACCGAAAATCTTGAAGCCATTAAACTTGATGAGCTGAAGCACGGGCTTAGATTCTCTATTTCACTCTGGAACCCACACTCAAAGCAGATATTGGTGATTAAGAAGTCCATCACTAAGGCAATCGATCGCTACATCAAACACTTTTTCCACCTACAAAATCCTTCGTAGTAGCCTTAACACTACCCAGTAACACTGGTTGAGTTTCAATATAAAAGAAAGCCGTCACTTCGTTGAAGTAACGGCTTTTTTTGTTAATACAACACACGGATATTACTAGCCGTGATGATGTCCACAATCAGAAAACTGCTCCATCGCGGTATGTAAACAGCATTCGTAATTTGACAGCTGTTCATCATTTAAGATCCCGCGAGGATTAGTCTCAGTATCATTAAGTGAGACGTACTCTCTACCTTGTTTCTTAGCCACAAATTCTTCCTTTGTTTTACGCAATAGTTCTTTGTCCGTCATTAATTCAAGACCCTGGGCAGCAAGTACATGCGCGGCTTGTAAACCGGATTTTTGACCGATGCTCATACCATTACATGCGGTACAACCCCATTGGTGCGGTGGAATGCCTTTTGGCCATGAAGCAAAAATCACCCCCATCGTTGGTACATTCCAACTAATGTCGCCCACATCCGACGAACCACCGACTTCTAAACCTTTCTGCGGCTCCATCACGTCTGTTGCTAAGCCTAATTCTGGCTTACCCATTTCTTTTTGGATCGATTTAGCAAATTGTTGCTCTTCTTCTGTCCAGTCGATTGGGAAATAACGATTGAGGTGTTGCGTAATACTCGTTGCTAACACATCGTTAGGTAGGCAATCATAAATGCCCCCTAAGTTAGTCATTTCCGAGCGAGTTTGTGTCGCCATTGCCGCACCTTTAGCAATGTCTTCCAACCAATCTTTGTGCTCACGCACATTATCGGCACTCTTACCACGATAACGAACTAGCACTTTGGCGTAATCCGGAACCACGTTCACTGCCGAGCCACCATTAAGGATCTGATAGTGAAGGCGGCTGGTAGGCTCTAATTGTTCACGCATCATATTGGCTGCCACAATGAACACTTCAGCGGCGTGCAACGCACTGCGACCTTCCCATGGTGCAGCCCCAGCGTGAGCGGTCACACCATGCCACTCAAAAACAAGATCAATGGATGCTGCCGAGTGGAAATTTATCGCCGTGTTAACCATTGCAGGGTGATTATGGAGGCAAACATCAAGCTCATTAAATAGTCCTGTCGCCGCCATGTAGTTTTTGCCATTCAAAGCTTCTTCTGCCGGGCAACCATACACTTTTATCGTGCCAGGAATGTTCTCTTTTTCCATGTGGTTCTTCAGTGCGATAGCGGCACCAATGGATGATGAACCAATCAAATTATGACCACAGCCATGGCCATTAGTGTTGCCACTTTTTGCAGGCTGTTTATAAGGTACAGTATCATTCCCTAGGTCTGGCAGCGCATCAAATTCAACCAGATACCCCACCACTGGTTTACCTTGCCCCCAGCTCGCTACCCAAGAGGTGGCAAGATCCGCTATATTTCGTTTTTCAATTGTAAAGCCATGCTGTTCCAAAACGGCGCTTTCTAGTGCTGAGCTTTTAAACTCTTCGTAGCTTAACTCGGCAAAGTCCCACACATTAGAAGCCATGTTCCAAATCACCTGTTCTAGGTTTTTTACTTCTTTGTCTAGTTTTGTGTAATTAGTCATTGTTTGAATCCTATTGAATAAATTGAAGATTTACTTTCTCAGCACGAAAAGCGTTTGCCTAATTGCCCTGAGAACTTGGAGATGATTATATCCATCACCAAGCCTTCCAATAACTTCAATATGACGGATCAAACCCTACAAAAACCCGCTTTCCACTAATAAGAAAGCGCCTTTCGGCGCTTTAAATATGTCTATTCATTATCACTAAACGGTAAGTTTACGGGGCCAGCTAACCCGTTCAAAGAGCAACGCATTAAACTGAAATGTCGCCATTACGATAAATAAAAACACTAACGTCGTCAGAGGGGAAAGGACGTTGTAGCTTGGTACCAGCTCTGTCGCACTGCCCACCATATTTATCAATGCATTTCCTAACAGCAACCTCACCGACATAAGGTGCCACTTCTCTAGTAGCGAGTACCCCACAACAATATTGAGAAAAAATACTAGAACCAACTGCCATGATGCGGTCAGCATTGGAAACAAGAATACGTACTGCGCTAATACCAACGCTGCGAATGTCATGTAAATCAGCATTACTGGCGCTGCCAATTTTGCTGGAGCCGTGGCAACGTTAGCAGCCACGATCAAGCCAAATACGGGAAACGAGGCTCCACCAGGAATTGGCATCAATATCCACATCGCAATAACAGACAGCGATAAACCCAACGCAGTTAACATCCCTCTGAGTTGCTTAGTACGAAGGTCATTCTCGCGAGTATTCATGGTTTGCACCGGGATCGACATCAAGGCTTGAGTGGTGTTCGAGCTCCCTGAAAGTAGTGCTCGCATTTCTGTTATTAACCCTGTCAGGTCTTGTTGACGGCTTACCTGATTATTTTCAGCCGCCAGTTTTCGGTTTACATACACCAAGCCATTGACCAAGCACTTTAACTGTGCTTTACGCTCTGCCAAGACGGTTTTATCAATCTCTGGCAGTGTCAGTATATCGCTGATAAGAAGAATGTGTTTCTTCCTTTCCTCTGGACTCACTAGCGGCGTTTCACCATTAAGTTCTTGCTCCAAACTATCAAGGGTAGCGACCGCCAAGCGATGAAACTCACTCTCACTGGTTGTGGGCCATACGAGTCGATAGACCAGCGAGAAAATCACCACCCCAAGCACCGTGTCCTGAAAGCGCAGTATGGCGGTTGATAGGCCAGCAGCACCACTGTCGATGCCTGCGCTGGAAATAACCAGACACACGGTAATAGCAATGTTGTAAAGATAGCCTCTTCGCTTATCAAAGTTCATAAAGACGCAAAACATCAAAAAGGCGACGATAGACGCCAAAAAGGCCATTCTCTGCTGCGAAAACAATCCTAAAATGATAAATGCCGTCACAGCACCTAGCAGAGTACCCATGGCACGGTTTTGTGATTTTAGCGCCGAATAACCATAACTATCCGTCAACGACAAAACAAAAACCGTCAACATGACCCAAGAGGATTTCTGCCACCCCAGCCAATGGACTGTGAGCAGCGAAAGTGACAGTGCAAGCCCCGTTTTTATTGCTTGTTTCGTGGTATGTTTCAGCATGGGTTAACCTCTGTAAGCAAATGGATTATTTATGGACTTGAACAGAGGCCGTTGCCCCGACTCTTAACTGAACATCTTCTGGTACAGCGTTGAGTTTCACTTTGACTGGGATTCTTTGAGCCAGTCTAATCCACTGAAAGTTTGGGTTTACATTAGGAAGCAGTGCATTACCCGTACTACCGTCGGTCTTGGATATGCCATAACCTATGCTCTCTACTTCGCCTTCTAATGTGACATTTTGATCCGATAACAGCACCACTCGCGCAGGTTGTTCAACATCTAAGTCTGCAATATCGGTCTCTTTAAAAAAGCCTTCTACCCAAAAACTGTTTTCATCAATTAATGCCACTACTGGGCTATTCGCAATGACTTGAGCGCCAATATGATGACGTAGATTGGTAATATAACCGTCCGTTGAAGCAACCACTCGGGTGTAGCTTAGGTTGAGCTCTGCTTGTTCAACTTGGGCATGCGCTAGCGAAACATTCGCCGCGGCAGATTCTACGGCTGTCTTAAAGTTGTCTAACGTTAACGTTGATACCGCACCGTGCGAGCGAGCTTCCAACCCCGTAGCTCGACTGAGCTCATTCTCTGCTTTGTTGAGCAGCGCTAGTGCCTGTTCTTGTGCGGCTTGTGCTTGCAATAATGCAACTTGGTACGGTTGCGGGTCGACGACAAACAGTAAATCACCACGCGCAACACGCTGATTATCCTTTACGGCTATGTCGACTATAGTGCCCGTCACACGTGGAGTGATTTCAATAATATCGGCACGAACCTGACCATCGCGCGTCCAAGGGTTTTGTTCATAGTGGGAATAGGAAGCATAGCCAGCGGTGCAGGCCGCTACCGTCAGTATTGCTGTAATCAAATAACGTTTCATAATCTCTAACTCTTAAACAAATGGGATAAATAAGCCAAGAAATGCACTAACGAGTACAAATAGGCTCAGTTCAAAAATGGCTGGGATAGCAATCCATCGATTCCCACCGAGTTTCGCTGTCGCAATCACCAAACCATTAGTAATGAGGTAGGCGATAAAAGCGATAAACAATAATGGGGGTAAGTACACCTCCCCCAAGGTAAATTCATGTGGCATAGCCGCTCCGATATTTTAAAAAAGCATGTCGAGAGCGTTAGTCTTTGTCTCTCGAGAACATACGAATGATTTTACCCACCTTTTCTCCCTTCACTAACTGCCTTATGATGGATCAAACCCTACGATTCACTGTTCTCTGCACACGTGTTTAGGGAGCGGTAGAACTAACAACCAAAACCATGTGATATACAAAAAAAAACCTCCTGAGTTTGCACTCAGGAGGCTTTCATCGTTGACTAAAAGGTGGTTTTGTTTCAGCGCCTATATTAATCGACTAGGTAATAGCTAAGTAAACCAGAAGCTTGAAGCCCATTAAGACGACCATGACTGAGAGTCGGATCATCGCCCGCTTGATTGTATTGGTCCCAATCCAGCTCCAGCGCCACTTCACCCTGCTGGTCGATGACCATAACACTGTCTGTCGACGGCTCATATTGGTAGTCTTCGAATAAGCTGTCACTGAACCATAGGCGTGACAGTGAGTTCATCAGTACCAAATCTTTTTTCGATGGAGATACTTGCGTACTGTCCAATCGAAGAGGCTTATTGAACACAAATGGTAGCTCAGAGCCATGACATGAGCCGCTCACACAGCTGATCGTTTTCAGCAAATCACCTAGGCTCATTTCCCCTTCTTGACCATTGGTGTTATACGCCCATACGTTAAAACTTGGCTTGTAATCAAAGTGGTAGAGGCTCACTGGCTGTTGAGACTCCTGCGCCTTTTGACGAGCGGGCCCCATAAACATCATGTCATTCATCAGCGTGTTAAACTGAGCCATGTTCTTCACCGCGAGTAGTAAGTCATTTTCGCGATGTGGGGCAAAGTCATTGAAAGCCATAATTTGAGACGTCTGTTCACTATTTCCCAGCCCAAAGAACAAGTGATTAACCGCCTCATAAGCCGTAGCAGGTAAGCTTGGTAGCTCAATCGCTGACTGAGGACGATCTTCTTCTTGCTGTAGCATCTGAGTTAAAGCCGTTACGTTTGCTTCATCTTGTAACCAAGTTTGCAGTGTGTCTGTCAGCTCAACAGGCGTCATCATTTCCAAAGACTCAGGTTGCGACTCTTGCACCAACTCTAAGATTTTAGGGATCAGAAACGTCAGTCTCGGTAACATCGTCATCGTATTGGCGTCATCATCATTCACCCCAATGACCGTCGGCACCGCAAAGTCCTCAGAAAATGGCTGAGCAGCGTATTCACTACAAGAGACAAAACCCAGATTCTCGCAAGCCATGTAAGGTGAAAATGGCATAAATTGGGCCATCGGTGTACGCTCAGCACTCGTGCCTAATGGGTCAATACTTTGAGTCAGCCAGCCCGTCAGGCGATTCACAGGGTTGAGGACTTCTTTTTGTGCGGCAAGGACTTCTTCCGTTGACGCGTCTTTTAAATCTAAGCCATTGTCCTGACTCTTCGCACTTTTATAACTGCGATACTCAAAACCGTAAGGGTTACTTTGCATGATCGCGCGCTGGAAATAGTGGTTTGGTAGCTCACCGTTCAACATTTGTTGCTGAAGCAAACCAATCGACATCGCGCCCGCGCCCTGCCCCATAATCGTCACGTTGTTTGAGTCACCACCAAAGTCACCGATATACTCTTGTACCCACTCTAACGCTCGAGCTTGATCGCCAAGGCCATAGTTGCCATCGACACCTTCACCTTTCACCCAATGGCTGCCCAAAGCGCCTAAGCGGTAGTTGAGCGTTACCATGATAAATGGCGTATTATCGTCGATACCTTGGGCCACCACAGTGTCACCATGAATCAAAGGTTCAGAGCCTGCACCATACTCAAAATCACCGCCGTGTAAAAAGACATAAACAGGGAGACTGTCTCCCGATTGAGTCTCTGCTGGTCGCCACACATTGAGGTTTAGACAGTCTTCATTTTGTGGTTGAGTGGTTTTTTTCAGCTGTGGGCACGCGGCGCCAAACTGAGTCGCATCGACGTCACCTTCTAGTGACTGAACCTGACTGTGTTCAAAACGTTCAGCGGAAGCAAAAGTAATCCCCTTAATCACGTCAATACTTTCCAGCTTCTCTTCACCAGACAATGTTCTAATCACTACTGACTCTTGCATGGCATGAACATTGGCGTAACCAAGGTCAACCATCACGGGTTGAGCAGGCTCAGGCTTGAGCGGCGTTGGCTCTACCGGACCTGTCAGTTCATCAGAGCTCTCATTGCTACAAGCAGACAGTAGCAGGGCGATGGACGCAGCGATAAGTTTAGGCTGTATAGACATGTAGTTGCTCACTTATAATTAATATCTAAATTCTGTTATTTAGCTCAAGCAAGCCTTTCCTTTTGCTAACCCACTTCTTGTGACTGTTTGTGCTGACTTGTGATGAATTATAAAGAATGACTCGATAACGCAGTAATCGCGTTTGACGGATACTGTCCACCCTAATCCATTTACTTAGAAGCCACTGCCTAATGTGATATAGAAAGCGCCTTCATCATTACTGCGTGCGATGTCGACGCCCATATGAAGGCCATAGCGACGCGCTATCTGGTATCGAAAGCCTGCGCCATAGGCACCAACGCTCTGATTATCAGAATATTGGCTATCCATTTTAGCGACGCCTGCGCCATAGAACGCCGAGACTTTCCAGCGATGGTCAATGTCATAGGTCACCTGTGTTTGTGCGGTCGCTACTTGGTCACCTTGATAACGAAAAGATGAGACACCACGCAGTTTAATGTAGGGCTTTGTCGTTGGCGCAACAAACTCATCCTTAGTGTCGAACTTGTCGTAATTACCTGCAAACCCCAATGTCCATTTATCATTGAGCGGGACATACCCCTCGCCAGCCACATTCCACTTGGTGTAATTGGAGTCACTGCCCAGTTTTGAGTCATACACCATGTATTCACTGCTCACCTTGTAGCCATCGGTAGGATAAAACAGATTATTGCGAGTATCGTATTCAGCCAGTAACCCTAAACCCGAAGTCACCTCTTTATTGCCTATTGTCATATCCAGCAGTTTACCAACCACTTTATTGTCAGACTCAACCGTGGTGTAAGAGGCCAACTGCTTCACCCCCAACATCAAGGGCGTTTTAGCAATGCGAAATTGCAGCTGCTGGAGCATTGCGACACCAGAAGTTTGTGTATTAAAACTAAAGGTATCCTGAATAGGAGGTAATACAGGCCCAAAACCAGGAAAATCAATATCTTGATAAATATTAAGGTTCATCTGACCGCCACCTACTCCACCAATGTAGCGGATAGTATCGTCATGCCATGTATGTCGATGGCCTGCAAATGCGAACCAAGAACCATTTTGAGTACCTGCAGCCCCTACAGCGGTTATCGCCGCAGGCATCAGCTGTGCACCACCATCCAACGAGGTCAGTGCAGCCTGTTTTCGCTGCTGCTTTTGCTCTTCGGTTTCATGCATAAAGACGCCAACCAAACCACCGCCATAACCGACGGCCGGCTCTGTAATCACAATGGGCACAGGAAGAAAGCCCACTGCGTTTTCTGCGATATGATGCCCCATATCAAATTGACCATCGACGTCATCAAAAAACGAACCAAAGCTTGGAGCAGATAGTACTGCGCAGCTCATTGCTAGCGCCGATAAAGAAGTTATATTTCGCATCATATTGCCTTTTATTCATGTCAGAGTGATTTCTAATAAAAAGCATCCATGCTCGAATCAGTGACCCTAAGCTAGGGCGGATTAAAATGACTTACCGTGGTTGATGATCGCCCAACGAGGAACCACCATTTGCTTTTGAATCGATAGGTGGCGGATATAAACAATCAAGCCAGCTGAAAGAAGCGCACCAATCTGAGAATATTGCGGGGCGAAAGACAGAACCAAGCTGTAAGCCAAGCATCCCAACGCAACCGGGATGGCGTATAACTCTTTAGTGAGTAATAAAGATGGGCGCTGAAGCAGAACATCTCTTACGATCCCCCCACCTACCGCGGTGATAGTTCCAAGAATGACTGGAGCCACTGGCAACCCAAACCCCATTGACCATGCTTTATAAGTACCTTGCACAGCAAACATCGCAATCGCGAGTGTGTCGATATAGAGATACACCTTATTGATGCTTTTCAATTGCATTAAAGGAAAAAAGAAAAAACCAAATACACTCGCCGCACACGCAATCGTGATATACGAGATATCGATAGACCAAAAAACCGGTGCATCTAAGATGCAGTCTCGTATTGTTCCACCACCAACCGCAGTGATAATACCGAGAACAATGACCGTAAAAATATCGACCTTTTTGTCTAGGGCGGCTAATACCGCTGAAAGGGCAAAAGCGGCCGTACCAAGTATGGTTATCGATTCGATGATGAATTCACCAGTAGACATATAAGTTGCTCCAAAAATACAGGGGAAGTTGATGGAATGATTTTATCGCGGTGTCACTTTCTCTCTAACTCGCATATGCAGGACATCATCAACCCTTTTTGAAATAGGCGATATTTGAGCCAAAAAAAAAGAGCGTCATTTCTGACGCTCTCACTAGTACTTTTATTACTGGCCTTTACATCTACTTCACGCTATTGCGAATGGCTTTACCTGGGTAGACTCCCTTCAATACTTTTGAGTCTTCGACAACGACAGTTCCGTTAACGACAACATAAGGGATACCTGTCGCTGGCAAGCCTGGCTCCTTCAGAGTTGAGTTATCTTGTACTGTCGCAGGGTCAAACATGGTGATGTCTGCGTCAGCACCCACTTGAAGACGACCTTTTTTACTCATTTGATCAACACCATTTTCCTCTAGGAATTTAGCTGGCATGTAAGACATTTTTGAGATAGCGGTCATGAGTGGCATCAAACTCTCTTCACGTACCATTTTCAATACACGTGCCTGAGTTCCCGCTGCTCTTGGGTGTCCTTGCAAACCTTCATATGGCGTATTCCAGCTGTAAGCCATCATGCCATTGGATGTCATCAACGGAAATGAGTCACTACCAATGATTGTGGACTCATGAGACAACGCATTTTTCAAGTCTTCGTTCGTTGCACCATAGAACATCACACTCGCACCTGGATTCTCTTTCAGTAACTGCTCATAACGCTCTTTGGTCAGCGGTTTCATCGTCTCTGTTTCAATGATGTCAGAATAATCACGTCCCATATTACGCTGATAGTTTTCAGGATCTAGATAGTCTGCGGCAGCAATGGTGGCGCCAAAATTATAAGGATAGATTTCCGCCATTACGCGATACCCTTTTTGTCTAGCATCATCGAGCATTTTTAGCGCTTCCGGCGTTTCATTAAGTGTTTGCTGATGCATATGCTGAACCAGCAAACCACCGCCATATACGCCTACGTTTGACAGCATTTCTTGCACACTCAACAAACCAGAGGTTGGTGGCAGTTGACTTGAGAAACGACCGTGAAGATACGTGGACACACCGTATTCACCAGCCAGGCGTTGCCACTCTTTCGTTTCTGTCATTGTTGTTGCTTTTGACATGTAACCAACCGGAACGCCAATACCAAGACCACCAGCGCTCAACTCCTGATCGACTAACTCAGTGATCTGCTCAATCTGCTCTGGGCTCGCAATATCGGTCAATGCTGCGGTGTTGATCTTAGACGCTTTTATTTCTTCAGCATCAAACAAGTCGTTAATAACGGTGCCAGTACGAGACTGATAGTTCTTGTTAAGCACCTTTGTACGTATACCTGTCGCTGACACGCTAGCTCCAAAGTTAGTTTGCGAACGACCTTCTAGGCGTGCGTACCAGTTACTTACCGGATAGGCACCAACTTCTAACGCAAGTGGTGTCGTCACACCATTACGTAATTGCAATTTTTGCATAACAGGAATAGCAACAACGTGAGAGTGCGTATCGATAAAACCGGGGGCAACAACCAAGCCACTCGCATCAATGACTTTATCACCCGTGATCGCTTTGTCAGTGATCTCGGCAATTTGACCGTTCTCGACTGCTACGTTCGCCACTTTATCCATACCAGTTTCAGGGTCCATCACACGACCATTCATAATGACGAGGTCGTAAGCAAAAGCACTCGGCGACAAGGCTACCATTAATGCCAAAGCGGTTTTCTTCAATGTGTTAGTAGGGGCAACTTTCTTCATATCTTCTTTCCTTCATCAATTTAAAATCAATAAGTTGTAAAATTAACTGCTTTCTCTACTCGCTATTATTGACGACTTTCATGCAACCAGTAACTCTCATATGAAGGATCGAATACATCAAAAGGCCACTATCAAAGTCGAGAAGAGGAAGAAACAAGTATCTAAATATCAGGCTGTCAAAGGTAAAAGCAGCCGTTCACAAAATTGTGAACAAGCTGCTTTTCTAAGTAGGTGAGTCTAAAAGTAGAATTTATAATTTGCCCAAACCACCGTATCTGAAATGTCGATCGATTGACTCGCCGACCTCATATACCCTGAGGTGTTATCCACTCTTAACTGACCCCATCGCGTCTTGTCTTTAGAAAATGGCGTTGCGATCATAACTGTTGATTTGAGCAGCGATGTTTCTATCTCACCATTTAGATAATTGTACTCCGGCCAAGCACCAATATAAGTACCATCATCACCCAATGTATACATGGCATAAAATGCCGCCGATGCACCAAAAGCCTCTTTCTCTGTTACGCCCATCGCAGACGTTGAATTACTTGAGTATTCACCCGCGAGAACGCCTAGCCTTGGAAAAAGTTGCAACCCTTTGACTCCCGCATTAATCGCTGCCACACCACCAACTGAAGCTGACGTAAACATTGAGTTGTCGATAATATCCACACTAAGCGCAGCACGAGGTACAACATTATTGCTCGTGGTAAAAACATGAAAATACTGCATGCGACTGTCGGAGTAATGACCCTCATTATCCATGGTTCCCTCTACGGTCAACATACCCGTCTGACCATTGTCGAAGTGGAAATCACCGGAAATAGAGCCCTTTAAACTCCCTTGGTTACTAAGACCAAAATACGCTGAGGTACTCGTCTCCGTTAAATCTGAAGGATTAGGAGCATCATCCGCCATTACTGGTGAGATCATTCCGAGCGCGGCAACTGACAGCGCCAATTGAGTCAATTTATTCATTTTTGCTACCTGTAAGGTTTTAAGTTAATGGTGGCTATTCCTTCAACGAAAGTAGTGGCGGCATCCAGCCCATCGGTCGCTATTTTCGCCATAAACCCTACAACTCTAAACTCGCCTATGACGGACGAAACACATCAAAGATCGACTTGAGTGCGCTTTGTAAGCTGACTAAACACGGGAAAGAGGGGTTGGTGAGGATGTCATTCGTCATAAGCGATTGTGAGTGACGCAGAGCTATACCTATGATGAGAGCGGTAACTCACTCAAACCTAGAAGGTTCAATGATGAAAACTGTCTACAAATCTCTACTTTTATGCTTCGCAGCACTCGCGACTACGGCAGGTAACGCGTCTGAAGTGTTAACGTTAACCTGGAAAGATCTCGTTCCTGAAGATCAGCAAGAAATGATTCAGCAAGCTTCAGTACAATTTGTATCCGACCATAGTGGAGAGGCACCAGAACAAAATAAAATAGGTAGCTTTCAAACAGACCTCGCAGGCAAAACCGTTCGTATTCCCGGTTTTGTTATCCCTTTAGAAGGCGACAATGAGAAAACCACCCAATTCTTGCTCGTTCCATATTACGGAGCCTGTATTCACGTCCCACCACCACCGACAAATCAAATTATCTTCGTTGATGTACCAGAGGGGACTGCTAACCAAGGACTGTGGGATGTGGTGTACGTGACTGGTACTTTATCTATTGAAGATAAATCTACAGACATAGCGGATTCAGGATATGTTCTACAAGATATTAAAGTTGAGCAGTATGAGGATCAATGAGCTAAAAAACCCGGTAGACTGTTAACCAGTCCAACCGGGTTTAGTAACTCAATAGCAAACCTTATTGTCTTCCGACAACAGGTTCATTAAGCATCGTGACCTTACTCAACCGTTACCGCTTTCGCTAGGTTACGAGGCTGATCGACGTCTGTACCTTTGATTAGTGCTACATGGTAAGACAGTAGCTGCATCGGCACTGTGTAGTAGATTGGCGCAATGATGTCATCGACATGAGGCATTTGGATGATCTTCATGTTTTCGTCGCCTTCAAAGCCAGCTTTCTCGTCCGCGAATACATAGAGTAGGCCGCCACGTGCACGTACTTCTTCAATGTTTGACTTAAGCTTCTCTAGCAAGTCATTGGTTGGTGCAACAACAACAACTGGCATGTCTGCATCGATGAGTGCCAGTGGACCGTGCTTAAGCTCGCCCGCTGCATACGCTTCAGCGTGGATGTAAGAGATCTCTTTTAGTTTTAGAGACGCTTCCATCGCGATTGGGTAGTACTCGCCACGACCTAGGAATAGTGTGTGGTGCTTATCAGCAAAGTCTGTTGCCAGTGCTTCGATTTCTTTATCGAACGCTAGCGCCTTCTCGATGTTAGCTGGAAGCTCGTGCAGTGATTTCACGATCTCTGCTTCACGCTCTTCCGTCATACGACCTTGAAGACGAGCAATAGACACAACCATCATTAGCATCGCCGCTAGCTGAGTCGTGAAAGCTTTTGTTGAAGCAACACCGATTTCTGTCCCTGCGCGAGTCATGAATGCAAAGTCTGATTCACGAACCAAAGAAGAGCCCGCTACGTTACAGATAGTCATCGCAGACATGTAGCCTTTCTCTTTAGCAAGGCGAAGCGCTGCAAGCGTATCAGCCGTTTCACCAGACTGTGAAAGCGTCACTAGTAGGCTGTTTGGACGTACAACAAAGTCGCGGTAGCGGAATTCAGAAGCGATTTCTACGTCGCAGCTCACACCAGCCATAGATTCAAACCAGTATCGAGCTGCCATACCTGAGTTGTACGATGTACCACAAGCGATGATTTGTACGTGCTCTACCTTCTTCAAGATATCTACTGCATTAACACCAATCGCTTCGGTCACTACCGCTTTATCAGTAATACGACCTTCCATTGTGTTGATCAGTGCGCGTGGCTGTTCATAGATCTCTTTTTGCATAAAGTGACGGTATTGGCCCTTGTCACCAGCGTCATGTTCTGCGTTAGATTCCGTGATTTCACGCTCTACTGGATTGCCTTCAACATCAAGAACCTTAACTTCGCGGCGAGTGATCTCTGCCACATCACCTTCTTCCAGGTACATGAAGCGGCGAGTCACACTAAGCAGCGCAAGTTGATCAGAAGCTAGGAAGTTTTCACCCACACCAAAACCAATAACGATTGGGCTACCAGAGCGAGCAGCAACGATGCGGCTTGGGTCTTTACGATCAACCACAACCGTACCGTACGCACCATCTAGCTGAGCTGCTGTTTTTTGTAGAGCTTCAACCAGAGTTTCTGATGTGCGACGTTCCCACTCAACTAGGTGAGCGATAACTTCAGTATCCGTTTGAGATTGGAACACGTAACCGCGCTCTTGAAGCATGGCGCGCAATTCTTCGTGGTTCTCGATGATGCCATTGTGTACAACCGCGATATCACCAGATACGTGCGGGTGAGCGTTCGCTTCAGATGGTTCACCGTGCGTTGCCCAGCGTGTGTGTGCAATACCTGTTCCGCCAGTCACATCTTGTGAACCAACGGCACCAGCGAGCTCTTGTACCTTACCCAGACGACGAACACGCTTAAGCTCTAAGTTAGCATCAACAACGGCAACGCCCGCTGAATCATATCCACGGTACTCCAGACGGCGTAGACCCTCTACCAAAATTTCCGCTACGTCACGTTGTGCTACCGCACCTACGATTCCACACATATCAATTCTCCATTTTTAGTTTCTGTTTCCCTCTATGAACGCAAGCAAGCCAATAGAAGAGGGATAATTTGTTTAAGCGCAAATCACCTTTACGCTATTAGATTCAATTTGAGCTTTCTGCTCTGCTGTTAAGCCTTGGTCAGTGACAAGTACATCGATTGCATCCCATGCTAATTCTAGATTAGGAATCTTTCGGCCAATTTTCTCGGATTCAATCATGACGATCACTTCGCGAGCGACTTCGGCCATCACATTACTTAGGCCAATTAACTCGTTAAACGTCGTTGTACCACGAGCTAAGTCGACGCCATCTGCACCGATAAACAACTGGTCAAAATCGTAAGAACGCAGAACGGATTCAGCAACCTTGCCTTGAAAAGACTCGGAATGCGCATCCCAAGTACCGCCTGTCATCAGCAGCGTAGGTTCGTTTTCCAATTCATTAATCGCATTAGCAAGAGAAAGTGAGTTGGTCATCACGACCAAACCTTTCTTATTCCCCAAGCGAGAAACCAAGGCGCCTGTTGTGCTACCACAGTCGATCACAATGCGGTAGTGATCGTTAATCAAAGCGACAGCGGCTTCAGCGATGTTATCTTTCGTTTCTGAGGTAGCGACCGATTCATTGAGTACTTCGTCGACCGCCTCTTGTGGAAGCGAAACCGCACCGCCATAGCGACGCAGTAGCTGACCGTTTTTTTCAAGCGAAGTAAGATCTTTTCGAATCGTCACCTCAGAGGTATCAAACAGAGCAGACAACTCTTCAACACTGACTTCACCACGCTCTTGTACAAGCTGGGCAATGGAATGGCGTCTAACCTGAGTATTACGTTTTCTCACTTCAACTTTCGCTTCAAAACTTAATTAATGCGAAAATTATTTCACAACGTAAGTTATACCGCAATATTTTGACTGTATTATTTGTAAGACACGGTTTGATTGACGTTTATTTAAACAATAAAGTTTCGATTCGAAACCTAATAGAGAGGAATAAAAATGAAAGTCGACACGAAAGACAAGAAAGGAGATACAAAGAAGCCCTGAACTATCACCGACAGTTCAGGGCTTTTTAATAGAGTGCGGCAATAACTAGCTCACTACGAATGGTGCACTTGCCGAGTTAAGTGGGAAAAGCTCAAAGTCTGCCAAGCCACCTATTAGCTCAATGGCTGTCGCATCTTTATCGGTAAACACTCTGCTCGTCAGAACTTGCTCACCACCATTAACAAAGATCTCAAGCGAAGACTCATCCGATAAAATGCGTAATGCTACTTTGTCACTGGTTAAAGCCACTTCACGCTGTGTATCCCCTTCTCGGATCAAGGTATAAGTTCTATCGAGAAGCAATGTACGAGTTGCTTCATCCAATCGAATCGAAACGTACTGCCCATCTTTAGCGTGTAGTCTCAGCTCACTCCCCCAGTCTAACTCAACACTCAAATCAAACGCTTTGTTGCTAAGTTGCTGATAGCTGCTGCCATCTAGGGTGAAACACTGCTTGTCTTGATACAAGGTCTCTATTTCCGCGATCGGCGTTTGAATCAATCGTCCAGCTTTATTGCTCAGTTCACGTAGCGCTGTTAATTGGTGCACCCAACCATTATCCGTCGAAGGATGGTTGATTTCATCTGGAAGCCCCATCCAGCCAGACAGAACGCGTCGACCATCTGCAGTTAACAAGGTTTGCGGAGCGTAAAAGTCAAAACCTTTATCGAGATTGCCAAACTCCGACAAGGTAATTTTGCCATCACTATCTAACTGAGCTTTCGCATAGCCATTGTGATGAGGAATGGAATGAAGCACACTCTCCGATTCAATGCCCTGCGGCCCTACAACAGCAAAATGTTCGCCACCGAGTTCAAACAGATCTGGACACTCCCACATATAGCCAAAGTCCCCCATCTCATCACCACACAAAGCCACAAACTCCCAGTTATGGAGATCCTGTGAGCGATAAACGGCTAATCGACCTTTTAGATCTGTGGTTTGCGCGCCGAGTAACATCAGCCAATGATCGCCATGTCGAACAATTTTTGGATCGCGGATGTGTGGTGTGACACCTTCAGGCAGCTCAGGAATAACCGGGCCTAATTTTTTGAAATGGATGCCGTCATCAGAGACTGCTAAGCACTGAGTAGTATGGCGATCTCGTTGGTTACCAATTCGGGTGTTACCTGTATAGAACAGCATCAACTGTTCACCCTGACTCAGCGCATGCCCCGAGAATACCCCGTGACTATCGAACCAATCAGACGGCGTTAGTGCCAGTGGTTGCCAATCCCAATTGACTAAATCATGGCTCGTTAGGTGCGCCCAGTATTTATCTTTATGAACACAGCCATGTGGATACCACTGGTAGAAAAGATGATATAACCCTTGATGATAGATAAAGCCGTTCGGATCATTCAACAGCCCTCTAGGAGGGGAAACGTGCCAAGTAGGACGATGTTCACAAGCTGCTGGCTGACTTGCTTCAACAGTGAGTCGCTTTTGCTGGTCCGCAATCACACAGCCAAATTCTAGCAAGCTTGCCTCATCAAAATGTTCAGGCATAGAAAAAGTGAGCTGTGGCTTACCCAGCACGTCCTCTAAGCTATAGGGTGGCAAAGAGTCATGAATAAGTGCTAGGTCATTAACTTCAATCACCAACTGTTTATAGGGGTATAACACACGCGTGATGTTGGCTTGACCACCGAGCATTGTTACAAGATCGCTAACTGAGAACATGTTGGCTTATCACCTTAATACTGAGAATTCTTTTTTGGGAACGTTTGCAATACTAGTTATAAAACAGGACTGATACAAGCGCATTCAAGGTGAGTGACTCGTTTTGTGACTTGAAACACGTCTCGCCTCCGCCGAGTATTAATGCAAATCTCAGAGCTTAGAGGCGGTTAGAACGGTTGGTGAAGAGACGAAACTAGCAGGTTTCGCGGTCAATAGTTTGGAAGGTAAGGACAATCTTACTCATGCTCGCTGGCTCGCCACTCAGCAAATCCATCAGTAGCTTAGCCGCACTTTCACCCGCTTTATCAAAGGGATAGTTAAAAGTAGAAATACTTGGTGACGACACAGAACCAAGCTCATCATTACCGACCCCTAGCACTTTGATGTCCGACCCAGCAGTCAAACCGCGCTCTTGAATCGCCTTTACTGCACCAATCGCAATTCGGTCGGTTGCACAAAACAAGCCATCCAAATTAGCATGCTCAGCCAATAGCTGTTTCGCTTGCTGATAGCCCGACTCAATCGTAAATTCGCCGCGACTATGAAATAGTGGTTCACCTTTGCGTTTAAATTGCAGTGCCTGCTCAAGGCCCTGATAACGAAGCTTATCGACCGCAATATCTGAGCTGGCTACTCCAATAAAGCCAATATCACTACAACCCGATGATATTAAACGATTTCCAGCCTCAAATCCGACTCGAAAATCATCATGAACAATACTTGGAATGTTAAACAGTGAGCCATCCTGGCCCACCAGCACAACAGGTGCAGCAGATTGCAAAATGACCTCAACCAACTCTTCGTCTAAATGGGTTGCATACAAGATGATACCCTCGACACGCTTTTGGTTAAAAAGACGGATGAACTCAATTTCTTTTTGAAAAGATTGCTGCGTACTGGCAAGCAATACCTGCTTACCTGCACTATCAAACACACGACTTAAACCGTCGACCCCTTGCGAGGTAGCGCTTGACGCGACCCTTGGGACAATCACCCCAATCAAATTGGTCTTTTGCGACTTAAGTTCCTTCGCCACTAGATTTGTTTGGTATCCCAGTTCATCAATGGCCTTTTGAACCTTATCTTTTGTCGCTTGTTTTACCCCATACTCGTTATTCACAACTCGAGAAACAGTGGATTTGGAAACGCCAGCGAGTTTAGCGACATCATGTAAGCTTGCCATGGGATAAATGTCCGATATTTATGGGAATGTTTGCAAAGAATATCATAAAAACGGGCCCTTAGATAAGCCAATCAGCTTAGCATCGACTTGCTTATTGCTCCATTTCGGCCAAAATTCTTACAGAGCGCACACTCTTTTCGAGCCTTATGCCACAAGAGATGATCGCAATCACATTGTGGCACTTTATCTTTTGACACTAATTCGCACATGCTTATGATTCGATCTTGCAAACGTTCCCAAAATGTATTCAACACACTTTATTGAGAACAACATTAGATAATAACGCACAAAATGTAACCGGAGCTCGTTATGAACTATCCAGTCATAGCCAAACAACTACTCGCGCTGCTTGGGGGAAAGGACAACCTCTCTGCCTTGGCACATTGCGCTACTCGCTTACGCCTCGCTGTAAAAGATGAATCGCAGATCCAAGAAAAAGCAATCGACGATCTAGAAGGCGTGAAAGGACAATTCAAAGTCGCAGGTCAGTATCAGATCATTTTTGGTTCAGGGATCGTTAACCAAGTTTATGCTGAACTCGCTAAGCTGACGGGCATGTCTGAAATGTCGACCAAAGACGTAGCCTCCGCGGGTGCCCAAAAGCAAAACTGGCTGCAACGTGCAGTAAAAGGCTTGTCGGACATTTTTGTACCTATCATCCCTGCGATTGTTGCCGGTGGTCTATTGATGGGTATCTTCAACTTGCTGACCGCACCAGGTCTGTTTATTGAAGGACAATCGCTGATTGATGCGAATCCAGGTCTTGCCGATCTGGCCAGCATGATTAACACCTTTGCGAACGCACCATTTGTTTACTTGCCTGTTCTGCTCGCGTTCTCGGCTTCGAAGAAGTTTGGCGGTAACCCTTTCCTTGGCGCAGCCCTTGGTATGCTCATGGTTCACCCAGATCTACTTAATGGCTGGGGCTTTGGCGGCGCAGCGGTATCGGGCACGATCCCAACTTGGAACATCTTGGGCTTTGAAATCCAAAAAGTCGGTTACCAAGGCTCTGTGTTACCTGTACTCGTGTCCGCGTTCATCCTAGCTAAAGTAGAAAATGGCCTGCGCAAGTTTATCCCATCTGTTTTGGATAACTTGCTAACACCAATGCTAGCCATCTTTATCACAGGTTTCCTAACCTTTACGGTTGTCGGCCCATTCACTCGTGATATTGGCTTCCTACTTGGTGATGGACTTAACTGGCTATACGACTCAGCTGGTTTTGTTGGTGGCGCACTATTTGGCTTTATCTATGCTCCGTTTGTTATTACCGGAATGCACCACAGCTTCATCGCTATCGAGACTCAGCTTCTGACTGACATTGCGATTACAGGCGGCACGTTCATCTTCCCAATTGCAGCAATGTCTAACATCGCTCAAGGTGGTGCAGCACTTGCGGTTGGCCTAACCACTAAAGATATCAAGCTTAAAGGGATTGCAATGCCTTCTGGTGTGACTGCCCTACTGGGTATCACAGAGCCAGCAATGTTTGGTGTTAACCTAAAACTGCGCTACCCGTTCATCGCAGCTATCATCGGTGCGGCAATCTCAAGTGCTTTCATCACTATGTTTAACGTGAAAGCACAAGCACTAGGCGCAGCCGGCCTACCAGGCATTATCTCGATTCGTCCAGAGAACATCGGCTACTACGTTGCAGGTATGGCTATTTCATTCGCCATCGCGTTTGGTTTAACGATTGTTCTGGGTATGCGTAACAAGCAAGCCGCTGGCAATCAAGCCGAAGCTTCTGCTTAGTCATCCCTTTTTGCCCTGATATACCCCCTACTAATCTTAAGGCTCACAATTTGTGAGCCTTTTCATTTTCATCCCACCAGCGATCTTGACCGTTCACATTTAGTTCACTGATTAACACCTTTTCGCCAATCTTTGGACAAAGGAATTCGACTCCTAAGCGCACTGCTTCATGCTCTGCTCTAAGCAGTGGTTCATTCCAAACATGATAAGAGGGGTCAAACGTCGTGTTGTGGATTGGTAGCATCACTCTACCCTGTACATCCAAGGGTCTTGGATTGTTCGCGCGCCGTGTTGGCCGAACTGGCAGCATCGTAAGACACAAGTGCAGATTGTCAAAGGTGATAGCAATGAGCTGCACAAAGGGACGGTATTTAACTGGGTGACTAAGACCATGCATTTTGAATGCACGGTTGTTGAATATGAGCCATTTGAACGTATTGCGTGGCGGCCTTCGCTGGCTTACCGGTTTGTTTGTTAAAAAGCAAGTCGATGCCTACCACCAGTATTGGTTGGAAACGCTGGCGGCTCAAAAGAAAGGCTAGTTAGAGCTGATACGAGTTGGGTTAAGTATTTACAACGTTTTCAGCATCCACACATCGCAGCCATTATGCAGTGTGCCCGGATAAGGTTTTGAAAGATGCTCAAAGCCAGCAAGCTCATAAAGCTTGATAGCCGCCGCCATTGAGCTCAGTGTGTCAAGGTAGCAGCTTTGATAGCCCTGCTGTTTGGCAAATGCCAAACATTGCTCAGTGAGCTTTTTACCCAATCCAAGCCCGCGACTTTTCGGCAGCAAAAATAACTTCTTCAACTCACAAACCTCATCGTGCTCACCAAACGGAGCAATACCACCGCCACCGACCACTTCGCCATCCACTAAAGCAACCAAATAGAGGCTTCCCGCTTCTTCATGATAGTGCTCACTCATCGCCAACACTTCAGGATCAGATGGACCAAAACCATCACCAATCGCTCCATATTCTGCACCCACCGTTTTGATTACGTCACATAGCGCGTGATCATGTTCTGCTGCTACTTTTACTACTTGTACATCCATTGCAATTTCCATTGTGATTGAGAGGGGGGAGCGACGACACTCATACGAGTAATATATCTTATGAACTATTCTCTGTTTAGCTAATGTGGGTATCGAGTTAGGATTTACTATTGATTTTGATAGGTAAAAACATGAATAGCACGCTTGCCCTCTCCTTTTCCGCCATGACGGCTTTTGCATTCAACTCACTGCTTTGTCGCCTAGCGCTTGGCAGTGGTGCTATTGACCCAGTGAGCTTTACCTCGATTCGTCTTGTGAGCGGCGCCGCGACACTTATCGTGCTCAGCACCTTAATCGCTCGCCGGAAAGTCACTCGCTCTCAAACGCTTCACGCATCCGTCCCATTAAAACAGTCCATTACGCTTGGTGCGACCTTGTTTGGGTATGCTCTACTGTTTTCTCTTGCTTATATAAGCCTCGATACCGGAACAGGTGCTCTGATCTTATTTGGTACCGTTCAATTTGCGCTTGTCATTCATCATCGCCTGGCAGGAAACAGGCTCACTTCACTCGAGGTGCTCGGTATGACGGTTGCAGTAGGAGGCTTTATACTACTCTTAACGCCGGGAGCGGCTCAGCCATCCTTGATTGGGGCGGGCTTGATGATGGCATCTGGGCTTTGTTGGAGCGGTTTTACATTATTGGGTAAACAAGTGAGTTCACCTATCCTAGCCACCAAGCAAGGGTTCATCGTTGCCAGTGTGATGGTTTTGGCCTTTGTGATACTTAGCCAAGCACTGTTCGATTTACCGAGCATATTGACTTCATCCGGTATCGTATATGCCCTGCTCTCCGGCATTATCGCTTCTGGGCTGGGCTATTATCTGTGGTACCGTTTGCTGCCAAACATCGACGTGTTGCAAGCATCACTAATGCAACTCAGTGTTCCTGCGATTGCCATGTTTCTTGGGTGGGGCCTGCTTGCAGAAACACCCTCTCTCCTTTCCTTACTTGCCACAATCTTGATTTTGACTGGCATCGCCCTAGCGACATGGGCGAAGTCACGCTTATCGGTCAAAATCGAGAAATAACAACAGATGCTCAATCGAAATCCAGATAAGATACAAAACCTTAATTGGTATCTGACCGCATTCTGCACTAACTTATAGGCAGATTAACGAATCCGAATTGTTTATTGAGATGCCGATGAGAACTCTATTTCTACTTACACTAGCCACCTTGCTTCCGATCACCACCACATTCGCGGCTACCGAGGATACTGCTGCTACCGCTCAGCCCTCCGATGATGAAATTGAACAGCCTCTAGTTAACATCAACATGATGCTCGATCTTGACGGTATCGAGCAGTCGATAAACCGCTCCAGTGTGGCTATTGATAACCTAGCAACATCGCTGACCCTGCTTTCAAAAAATGAAAGTCTAAACGAAGAGCAACGCCAAGTGTTGGTAGATACCATGGATAACATTAACGAGCTGACCGAGATGTCTAAGTCCTCTTTGGCAGCGCTACCAGGGGCACTGGAACAATCTCAAGATTCCATTGCAAACAGCACGGAAAAATTTGCTTACGATGTTCGTTTTAATGTTTTGCTGCTACTCGCTCTGCTCGTGTTATCCATCGTGTTGGCACTGGTAGCAGCGTACTGGCTATTGCTGCGTCCAATGCAAGGTACGATTTTGCACGCGACTCGGAATGTGTCCAAGATGGCAACGGCAATTCACAAAACTGCCGAATCTCTTGAAACAACGACCGAAAACCAAAAGGTCATCACACAACACCTACATGTGTCAGGGTCTTATTCAACTCAACCAGCAGACCAAACATCGCGCAGCTGAGGCCATCCCCAAGAGGTGAGTCTCGGCCTAACTTACCGATACTAAAGAGTATAAAGAGAGTTACCTACCAACGAATATAGATGGGCGTACCAATCTTGACCAAAGAAACCAGTTCGTCCATCTCTTCATTGGTGATAGCAATACACCCATTTGTCCAATCAAAACTCTGAACAAATTGCGGGGCTCGGCGATCACCATTTTTTAGACCATGGATCTTAATATTTCCTCCGGGGCTGACACCCAAAGTCTCAGCACGATTCTTGTCCCTGAGGTTAGGGTAGCTGATGTGCATAGAGCGATAAAAGGCGGAATCATCCATAACGAAGTCTAAGTAATACTTACCTTCTGGGGTTCGGTTATCCCCTTCTTGGATCTTATGACCTCTTGGACTCCTCCCCAAAGCAATACGATACTCTCGAACCAAAACGTCACCGTCCATCAAATACATTCGCCTGACAGACTTTTTAACTTCCACGCGATCAACCACTGCCTGCTTTTCAAGCTCAAAGCCTTGAGCTTGAAAAGGCAACGCGATCACCATAGCCAAAACTAATAACCACTTATACATCAGTCTTTCCTCTCGTACCCCAAGCGATTCAGGCCTTGGGAGGCCGATTCTACCCGTTCCCACTCTAGGTTCCAATGAAAAGTCCTCGTTATGGGTTGAGCTCTCAACGCTATTTGATGCAAGCGACTGAATACATTATAGGAATAGATTTGCCTTAATTTTTGTTGTCATATAACAACACTGTTTTTATTAAATCCCCATATATCAACAATAATAAATTGACTAAACTACTTAGCAACTTCACAAAGAAGTCCAAACAATCGTTAAGGTGAACACATGAAAAAGCTCGTTGTTATTACAGGTGCCAGCTCTGGTATTGGTGAAGCTATTGCTCGTCGTCTAAGTGACGCTGGCCATCCTCTGCTGCTGCTTGCTCGTCGCGTCGAAAAACTTGAAGCACTAGAGTTACCAAACACTATGTGTGAAAAAGTCGACATTACAGACAAAGCGACTTTCGAAGCAGCGATTCAAAAAGCGGAGCAGGCATTTGGTCCTGCAGATGCGTTAATCAACAACGCTGGTGTTATGCTACTTGGTCAAATCGACACTCAAGACGCGTCTGAGTGGAAAACCATGTTTGACGTCAACGTACTTGGTCTTCTGAACGGTATGCAAGCGGTGTTAGCACCAATGAAAGCGCGCAATTCAGGTACTATTATCAACATTAGTTCTATTGCTGGACGTAAAACCTTTGGCAATCACGCAGCATATTGCGGTACTAAATTTGCCGTGCATGCTATCTCTGAAAATGTGCGTGAAGAAGTGGCTGAATCTGATGTACGCGTTGTCACTATCGCTCCAGGTGCGGTTGAGACCGAGCTACTGTCACATACAACATCTCAAGAGATCAAAGATGGCTACGATGAGTGGAAAGAAGTTATGGGCGGCGTACTAGCGGCTGATGATGTGGCGAGAGCAGTTGAGTTCGCTTACGCGCAGCCTCAAAATGTATGTGTTCGAGAAATCGTTCTAGCGCCAACTCGTCAGCAGCCATAAGCGCTTTTTTTAACATCGGCGATGCTCAGTAGCATCGCCTTTTTTATGATCACTTTTTAGCCATTAAAGCCAACCCAATATAAAAAATCACGTCTGAAAAGCAGCAAATAAATGAATCGAAACACTTTGAATATAAGTATTGCAAAACGTTTACTTTGTGATCAGTTGTAATTCTATGACGCTGTTTGATTTTTCAGCATGTAGTTGCGAAAGCTTTATTATTAGTAGCGTCATATCGCAAATCCCTTCTCTTCGCTAACGTAAAATAGCGTTAGTCAATAACGATCCCTGAATGAAGGAGAAGTGAAATGGATAAAATTATCAACACCTTAGGGTTATGCATCATTGCAAGTAAGTACGCTATCGTACTCTTAATGGCGGGTATCACATTCAGTACCGGTGTGGTAGCAGCAGAGTTACTTTACACAGGGATGGAAAACTCTGAATAAGCGGTTTGTAGGGAATATATCGCGACAAACCTCTATTTAACCTTTTCGTTGCTTTATATTTTATTTGGGAGCTTTTGCTCCCTTTTTTATATCACTTTCACGCTGATAACGATTAGAACACATAGACACCCTATATCCCTGTCCAGTCTCTTCTCACAACGCAAGATTTATCTTCACTTCAGTATGCTGCTTAGGCTAAGTTGCGGGTACAATAGTCAATTCTTCGCCTTGTTGTTGAAAGGGACAATCCATGTTCGCTGATTGGTTTAGCCAAACATCGCTTATTGCGATGTTGCTCATTTTTGTTGGTTCCTACGTACAAACCGCCATCGGTTTCGGACTCGCCATTGTCGCCGCACCTTTACTGTTTCAAGTATCGCCTGACTACGTGCCTGCGCCAATCTGTCTCGTTGCACTCTTTATTTCGGTCCTCAACGCAATGAAACATCGAAGCAGCATTGCGATTGGTGGGCTTAAAATGGCCATCATTGGCCGTATCCCAGGTTCAATCGCTGGCGCTGCGCTTCTGCTTTATGTATCAACGCAAGTATTGTCACTTTGGCTAGGATTACTGGTTGTCTTTGCGGTTGTCGTCAGCCTACTTCCAGTTCGCATTGAGCCGACCCCGGTAAGAATGGGGATCGCTGGTTTCTTCTCTGGCTTTTTTGGTACCAGCAGCGGCATTGGTGGTCCACCAATGGCTTTGTTGCTTCAACACCAAGAGGCCAATCAGCTACGCGGTAACCTCTCTGCGTTTTTTGTGTTTAGCTCGTTTATTTCACTCGTGATGCAAGCACCCATAGGCTTTCTAACCACACACCACTTGTTCATTACGGTTCCACTTATCCCAGCTGCATGGCTCGGCTACCAGCTAGCTAAGCTCACCACAGGCTCATTGCCGAAAGAAAAGATTCGCCTTGCGGCACTAGTACTATGTTCATTAAGTGGTATCACCGCAATTTGGCAGAGCTTTTAGTTCCGCCTAGCTACTTTTATTCGTGCTTACCTTATCAACAAGCACAAAAAAAGGAGCGAATCCGCTCCTTTTTCATTGCTTAAATCAAGCGAGATTAAGCATGTTTTGCATCAGCAGAGTGATCTGATGATTGCTTCTCACGCGTTACAATCCAAATGGCAACAAACGCTACCGCTGTTAGTACACCAATCGCGACCGGTAGTGCGCTCCAGCTAAACTCTTCAACGGTAAAGCCGCTGATTGCGCTACCTGTAGCAAAACCGATTGAGATGAAGAACATCATTAGACCTTGTGTATAACCTGCACCAACACGCGTCAAACGTGATGCAACCGCTGGGGAACACATGTCTGTAACCGTAATACCTTGCAAGTAAATAATGACCAAAGCCACTGGCAGAATCACTGTAGGGATAAACTGAAGCTCTGCGATAAAGTATAGTGCCGCGATAACCACAATTGATGCGACAGTACATAGCTTGAACAGTGCTGTTGGGCCAAACTTCGCAGAGAAACGCTCTGCTGCAACAACAATAATCAGACCGAGTACCGCTGAGATTGACAGGCTAGTTGCCGACAAGGCTTCTGAAACCGTAAATGCATTTTTCATTAGGTTAGGGAACTGGGCTTGGAATGCACCTTGACCCGCACACAATGCCGCTACCGCAAACAGAAACAGACCAAACTTAGAGAAAATCACTTTGATTAGGTTCACCTTCTCTTGCGCTTCTTCTGCCGCAGCCTTTTCACGCGCTTCTGCCGTATCCAGTACGCGCTGACCCGCTTCTTTGTTGGTTAGGAAAGTAATCACTGACAGCACCGCAACGGTAGCCATCATAGTGTAGAAGCTCGTCTCGTAACCAAAGCCACCATCAGTTAGAGCAGCCAATGCGCCGCCACCCAATAGCGTACCAATGATTGCAGCTTGCGCCATGCGTCCTAGCTTTAATGCTTCCGTCTTATTGTCATAACCTGCAAACGCAATAAACACTGGGTTAAGCATTAGCAGTGTCGCCGAACCTAAACCAAAGAATACCGAGCCAATTGCCATCATGTTGAAATCAGTACCCGCAGCGATGTAGCAGAAGCCGGCAACGATATACGC